>JACPEF010000169.1 GCA_016183675.1 Betaproteobacteria bacterium | reverse complement strand
TCCAGGGGCTGGCACGAGTTTTGGCCCATGGCTTTGTCGCTCGCCTTGCCAATATTCCCGATATTGGCGGCGGCTCGCTTCGCGCCCTGAGCCAAAATCGTGACAGCGCATCGCGCGTTTCATTATGTTAGGGGCTCTAAGGTCCAAGAGCCCCCTCGAAAATCGAAAAACAGCCTTTAACCGCAGATCATCGGCGGTTTCAGTTTGTCTTTGAGACCGCCTCAAGTCAGGTCGTGGACGCGAGTTTGAGGTCGTACAGCATCAGGTCGGTGATGCTCGCCGCCCACTCGGCGAACTCGGGAACCGCGAACAGGGGTTTGCCGATCGAACGATGCATGTCGGTGACCAGCATCACGCCCATTTCCCGCTGGGGGAAGCCCTTCGCGTACTTGAGAATGTTGCCGTAGACCAGGGTGGCGTGCGACAGGTCGCGCACCTGGACTGCGCGCCGCACCAAAGCGGCGGCGACGCCGTACTGGAGATCGATGCCGTGCGGCACCTGCGCGCTCTCGCCCATCACGATCGCATCGATGTCGGGGAGCTCATCCATGTTGTCCACGAAGGCCTTGAACTCGACGCCTGCGGCCGGCCCCACGCACGCCTGGAGCGCGTCCAGCAGTAATTCCGGCGCATCGGCGAACTTGGCGAGCGCCCGATGCGCGTATTCCCACGAGCGCGGGCTCGGGAACGCAACCGGGTTGTGCGCGGGATTGAAATCGAACAGAAGGTCGGGGCGAAAGCGCAGGAACGCGATCACGCGCGGATCGATTCCCGTGGCGTGCGCCCATGCGACCCAATCATCGAGGTTGGGCTCGATTTCATAGTGCGTGAAACGGTTGGCGAGCGGCGTGGGCATCACGTAGGCGACGCCGCGATCGCCGTAACGGTTGCCCGCCGCGAAGATCGCCCACCCCTCTGGCACGCGGTACTCGCCCAGCCGCCGGTCGAGGATCAACTGATAGGCCGCCGCCGTGACGGTGGGCGGTGCCGAGGTGATCTCGTCGAGAAACAGGATGCCGCAGGGCCCGTGACGATCCTCGTCCGGCAGCAGCGCCGGCACCGACCATTCCACGCGATCCCCGCTGCGGAAGGGGATGCCCCGCAGATCCGTCGGCTCCATCTGGGAAAGCCGGATGTCGATCAGGGGCACGCCGTGGCTCGCCGCGATGTGCGCGATGATCTGGGACTTTCCCACGCCGGGCGGGCCCCACAACATCACCGGCGTATGGCTGCCCGGCGCGGCGCTCAGGAACTCGCGCTCGAGTATCTGCGAAATGTGTGACGGGCGCATGGAAAAGTTCAGCGTTCAGCGTTCAGCGTTCAGCGTTTGGGAGACGCCGTGCGGTGTTAGGTTTATCATAGCACCGCGGTCACGCGCCGAGCCGCATCACGCCTTGATGTCCGCATGTCCTTCCCCGCCATGAAGTTTTGCAGCAACTGCGGCGCGCCGGTCACGCTGCGCGTGCCGCCGGGCGACTCCCTGCCCCGCCACGTCTGCGACGCCTGCCACGCCATCCACTACCAGAACCCGCGCATGGTGGTGGGCTGCATCGCGGAATGGGAGGACAGGATCCTGCTGTGCCGCCGCGGCATCGAGCCGCGCCACGGCCTGTGGACGGTGCCCGCGGGATACCTGGAAAACGGCGAAACGACCGCCCAGGGCGCGCTGCGCGAAACGCTGGAGGAAGCGAACGCCCGAGTCGAGATCGGACCGCTCTACGCGCTTTACAACATCCCCCACATCAGCCAGGTCTACATCCTGTTCCGCGCGCGGCTGCTGGACGAAAACATCAAGCCAGGCGCTGAAACACTCGAGGTGAAACTGTTCACGGAACAGGAAATTCCCTGGGACGGGATCGCCTTCGCCACGATCCGCAATGCGCTGCAGCGCTATTATTCGGACCGCCGCAACGGCGACTACCCGTTCCACATCGGCACGATCGACGCCCTCAAGAAAGGGTGACTCGTGACCGTAACGGGCGCAGATTGACAAGAGCGCGGTCGGTGTCACGGGGTGAAATGTGCAAAAATAGGCGGGACTGCATCAGGTAGCGCGCATGACCGCACCGATTCCCACCACCAAGCCGGCGTTCCAGTGGGACGATCCGCTGTTCCTCGCGGAGCAACTCACCGACGAGGAACGCATGGTGCGAGATGCGGCGCGCGCCTACTGCCAGGAAAAGCTCATGCCGCGCGTGCTCGAAGCGAACCGGCACGAGAAGTTCGACCGCGGGATCCTGAACGAGATGGGTGCGCTCGGCTTTCTCGGCTCCACGCTGAAAGGCTATGGCTGCGCCGGCGTGAACCACGTCTGCTACGGTCTCATCGCGCGCGAGGTGGAACGCGTGGACAGCGGCTATCGGTCGGCGCTGTCGGTGCAGTCGAGCCTCGTCATGCACCCGATCCACGTGTTCGGGACCGAGGCGCAGCGGCAGAAGTACCTGCCGAAGCTCGCGGCGGGCGAGTGGATCGGCTGCTTCGGTCTGACCGAGCCTGACCACGGCTCCGACCCTGCAGGCATGGCGACGCACGCAAAGAAAGTGGATGGCGGCTATGTCCTTCACGGGAACAAGATGTGGATCACTAACGCCCCGATCGCCGACGTGTTCGTCGTCTGGGCCAAGGATGACCAGGAGGTGATTCGCGGCTTCATCCTCGAGAAGGGCATGAAGGGGCTCTCCGCTCCCCGTATCGAAGGCAAGTTCAGCTTGCGGGCCTCCATCACCGGCGAGGTGGTGATGGACCAGGTGCTCGTACCCGAGCAGAATCTGCTCCCCGGTGCGTCAGGGCTCAAGGGCCCGTTCAGCTGCTTGCACCAGGCGCGCTACGGGGTGGCCTGGGGCGCGCTCGGAGCGGCGGAGTTCTGCTGGCATGCCGCGCGCCAGTACGTGCTCGAGCGCAAGCAATTCGGCCGGCCGCTTGCAGCGAACCAGCTGATCCAGGTGAAACTCGCCAACATGCAGACCGAAATCACGCTCGGGCTGCAATCGGTCTTGAGGCTGGGGCGCCTGCTGGACGAGGGGCGCGAGACCCCGGAAATGGTGTCGCTCCTCAAGCGCAACTCGTGCGGCAAGGCGCTGGAGATCGCGCGGGTCGCGCGCGACATGCACGGCGGCAACGGCATCGCCGACGAGTTCCACGTGATCCGCCACGTCATGAACCTCGAGGCAGTGAACACCTACGAAGGAACGCACGACATCCACGCGCTGATCCTGGGGCGCGCCCAGACCGGCATTCCGGCCTTCAACTGAGTCGGGCTGTCAGTTCAACCTTTCCGCCGACCGACAAGGAGGGAACCGATGAAGCGATATCTTCGTTCTGCCGCGTGTGGGCTGTTCGCAGCCGCTGCCTTCGCGATCGCAGGTCACACCGCAGCCCAAAGCTATCCAGCCAAGACGATACGCATGACCGTTCCGAGCACGCCGGGCGGCAGCGTGGACACGCTGGCGCGCCTGGTGGCGCAAAAGATGACGGACAGCCTCGGGCAGCAGGTCATCATCGAGAACCGCGCCGGCTCCGGAGGGGTGGTCGGGACCGAGGTCGCCGCCAAAGCCGCGCCGGACGGCTACACCCTGCTCATGGCCTACGGCAGTCACGTGATCAATCCCACCCTTTACCGCAAGCTGCCGTACGACACCGTCAAGGATTTCGCGCCGATCACCCAGGTCGCCGTGCAGCCGCTGATGGTGAACATCCATCCCTCCCTGCCCGCCAAGTCTATCAAGGATTTGATCACGCTAGCGCGGAAGCGGCCGGGCGAAGTCAACTACGGTTCCGCGGGAAGCGGCAGCGGCGGCCATCTCGCCACGGAAATCCTGGCCATGATGACCGGAATCAAGATGGTGCACGTCCCGTACAAAGGCATCGCGCCGGCGATGTTCGACCTGATCGCGGGAAACACCCAGCTCATCATCGCGACGCTGATCACCTCGCTTCCGCATGTGCGCAGCGGCAGGCTGCGGGGGATCGGAGTCACCAGCGCCAAGCGCTCGGCGGTGGTTCCCGAGATACCGACGGTGGCGGAGACCGTGCCCGGCTATGAAGTCGTGGTCTCCTACTTCCTGCTGGCGCCCGCGGGCACGCCAAAGGCGGTCATCAACAGGTTGAACACCGAGGCGGTCAGAGCCCTGAAGCAACCCGATGTGGTCGAGCGGCTCGCGCGCGACGGCGCCGCCCCGGTCGCCAACAGCCCCGAGGAGACCGGACGTTTCATCGCGGACGAGATCGTCAAGTGGGGCAAGGCGGTAAAGGCCTCCGGTGCCCGCGCCAACTGACCGCGGACTTCAGCGGTTCACGGTGGGCAGAAAGCCTTTTCAAAACGGGAAGTTAGGCGTAGGATAGAGAGCGATTTATCGAGATCAAAATCCGGTCATCGCCAAAGCGCGCCCGCCCGTTTAAGGGAATAACCACCCCATGCAGGATCGAGATTGAAGCCTACCGACATCTCCGCACCCGACTACTTTCACAAGGTCGTAGACTGCCAGTGGGCGTGTCCCGCCCACACCCCCGTCCCCGAGTACATCCGGTTGATCGCGGCAGGTCGCTACAGCGACGCCTACCTGGTCAACTGGTACTCCAACGTCTTCCCCGGCATCCTCGGGCGCACCTGTGACCGGCCGTGCGAGCCGGCGTGCCGTCGCGGGCGCGTCGAGGAGCGCAACGCTGAAAAGCCGGAACCGGTGGCGATCTGCCGTTTGAAACGCGTGGCGGCGGATTACAAGGACGACATCCGCGGCCGGTTGCCCAAGGTTCCCAAGCAGAAAAACGGCAGGCGCGTCGCCTGCATCGGCTCTGGGCCGGCTTCCCTCACCGTCGCGCGCGACCTGCTGCCGCTCGGCTACCACGTCACCGTCTTCGACCAGGACCCGCGCGCCGGAGGCATGATCTGGTCGCAGATCCCGCGCTTCCGACTGCCGATCGAGGTGATCGACGAGGAAGTGGGCTACATCCTCGACCTGGGCGTGGAATTCAAGGGCGGGGTCAAGATCGGGAGCATGAAAAAGCTCCTCACCGAGGGCTATGACGCGATCTTCGTGGGATGCGGCGCGCCGCGTGGTCGTGACCTCGAGATACCGGGCCGCAAGGAAGCCGTCGCCAACGTCCACATCGGGATAGACTGGCTCTCCAACGTCTCCTTCGGCCACACGGACAAGATCGGCAGGCGCGTGATCGTGCTGGGCGGCGGCAACACCGCGATGGATTGCTGTCGCACCTCGAGGCGCCTCGGCGGCGAGGATGTGAAGGTGATCGTGCGCTCGGGTTTCGAGGAGATGAAGGCCTCGCCGTGGGAGAAGGAAGACGCGATGCACGAGGGGATCCCCATCCTTAATTACCTCCTGCCGAAGGCCATTACACACGACAGCGGCCGGCTCACCGGCGTCACGTTCGAGAAGGTCCGCGCCGAGTACGACGCCAGGGGCCGCCGCAACCTGGTTCCCACCGGCGAGCCCGATCAGCACTTCGAATGCGACGACGTGCTGGTCGCCGTCGGCCAGGAAAACGCCTTCCCGTGGATCGAGCGCGACATCGGCATCGAGTTCGACAAATCGGTTATGCCGGTCGTGGACACGGTCACGATGCAGTCCACCCTGCCCAACGTGTTCTTCGGCGGCGACGCCGCGTTCGGGCCCAAGAATATCATCTGGGCGGTGGCGCACGGGCACGATGCGGCGATTTCGATCGACAAGCTCTTGAACGGTGAAGACATCCGCGAGCGTCCCGCGCCCATGGTCAACCTGACAAGCCAGAAGATGGGCCTGCACGAGTGGAGCTACGACAACGACATCTCGCTCTCCCTCCGCTACAAGGTGCCGTGGCGCGACAAGAAGATGACGCTGAAGGACATCAAGGTCGAAGTCGAAATGGGCTTCGACCTCAAGACCGCCTTCGCCGAAGCGCAGCGCTGCCTGAACTGCGACGTGCAGACGGTGTTCACGGACAAGCTCTGCATCGAGTGCGACGCCTGCGTGGACGTCTGTCCCGTGCAGTGCCTCACGATCGCGACGGACGGAGACGAGGCGGACCTGCGCACGCGCCTGATGGCGCCCGCGCAGAACCCCGGGCAGGCGCTCTACGCGTCGGGGCCG
>JACPEF010000168.1:2942-8416 GCA_016183675.1 Betaproteobacteria bacterium | reverse complement strand
CGGCAATGGTGGCCGGGCAATTGACGTTCGGCGTGCTGCACATCGATGACATTCCGGTGATCGAGGCCGAGAGCAAGAAGCGGCTCAAGGTCGTGGTCTGGCAGAAGGACTCCCGCCCCGTGGATCACTACCTGTTCCTGGTCGCCCACCGGGAGCAACTGGCGAAGAACCGGGATGCCTACGTTCGCATAGTTGCCGCGTTGATCGACGCCGAGCGTTTCATACGCAATCCGGCCAACCACGCGAAGGTCGCCCAGCACGCGGCGCCCACCGGCCGCAGCGGCGAGATCGCCGTCCAGGCGATCAAGGACTATATCGCCATGGAGTTCTGGCCCAAGGATCACGACGGGCTCGCCCGCAAGAACATCGAGCTGGTCGGCAAGATCATGGTCAAGGTCGGCAACATCAAGGGCGGCAAAGAGCCGGCGCCATACGAGCGCATCGTCGACACCTCGATATGGAAGGACGCCATCAAGTTGGCGAAGTAGTCACGCACGGCATACTCATCGCGATTCAGCCATGGGTCCGGAGACGCGCCGGGGGCGATACGGCATAGTGATGGCGAGCCTCATCGCCGGGGCGGCGGTGTGGGAAGCCGCGGGCCATGTCGTGTCCGGTGCTTTCTGGGCACCGCTGTCCGCGACCCTGGAGAGCTTTCTCGAATCGGCGCGCAGCGGATTCGTGGTGCGCCAGATCATGAGCTCGTTCCAGCTCTATCTCACCGGGCTCGCGCTGGCGATCCTCGCCGGCGCGCCGTTCGGCCTGGTGCTCGCGCGCGTGCGCTGGCTGCGCGTCGCGCTCGAAAACTACATCATGATGCTGTACGCCACGCCGATGGTGGCGCTGATCCCCTTCATCCTGTCGATCATGGGATTCGGTTTCGCGCCCAAGGCGCTGGTGGTGTTCCTGTTCGCGGTGTTTCCCGTCATCTACAACACGGTCGAAGGTGCGCGCAGCATCCGGCCGGAGCTGGTGGAGATCGCATACTCGTTCCGGACCAGCGAATGGCGCCTGTGGTGCGACGTGTTGATTCCGTACACGCTGCCTTTCACCATGACCGGGATCCGCCAGGCGATTGCGCGCGGCCTGGTCGGCATGGTGGCGGCGGAGATTTTCCTGAGCCCTTCGGGCCTGGGCCAGATGATCATGATGGGCTCGCAGAACTTCGACACCCCGGGATTGCTCGCGGCGATCCTGATCATCGTGTTGCTCGGGGTGGCGTTGATGGACTTCGGGCGCTTCCTCGAGAACCGCTTCGCGGCGTGGCGGGGGGTATAACCGGTGACCGCGCATACGCTCTCGGCGGCCAGGCCCGCCACGAACGGTGCCGTGCTGCGCGCATGGATTGCCTCGCCGCTGTTCCTGAAGATCGCGGCGGGCGCGGTTCTGCTGCTCGCGTGGGAGGTCACGGTGCGGGCGCTCGCGCCGGCATACGTCGCCAAGCCGCTCGCCATCGCGCGCGTGTTCACCACGGTCATCAGCGACCCGCAGTTCCTGGCGGCCGCGGGGGCGACGCTGGGGGCGGTCGTGGGCGGCCTGCTGATCTCGCTCGTGTTCGGAACCGCGGTCGGGTTCGCGATGGGGCGCATCGATCTGGTGGAGCGGGGTATGCGCTATTACGTGAACAGCCTGTTCGCGACACCCATGGTCGCGATCCTGCCGCTGGTCACGCTGTGGTTTGGCTACAGCGCGGATGCGCGGCTCGCCGTGGTGGTCTTCGCGGCCTTCTTCTCGATCGCGGTGAACGCCTGCGACGGCGCGCGCTCGGTACCACTCGAGTACCTCGAGGTGGCGCGCTCGTTCCGCGCGCCTCCCCGCCACAACCTGTTCGACATCGTCTTCCCGTCGTCGCTGCCGTACCTCCTCGCTGGCGTCCGCCTCGCCGCCGGGCGCGCCCTGGTCGGCGCCGTCGTGGCCGAGTTCTTTATCTCCATTCCCGGTCTCGGTTACTACATCCTCTACAACTCGCGCACGTTCAAGCACAGTGAAGCGTTCGTCGCCGTGATCCTGCTGGTCGCGGTGGGGGTGAGCTTCGAGGTTCTGGTGAACTGGCTGACACGACGCTACCTGCCGTGGGCGAGAAGAGATTAGAACTCATCTCAAAAACCGGACCACAAGATTAGCCGCAGATAAACGCAGATAAACGCGGACGAAATTCGAAGACCAAGAAAGGCAGAATAGACAGGATTTACATGATTGGCAGGATTGGAACCGCCGTTCTTGCTCTTGTTAGTCCTGTGTTTCGTTTCCGGTTTTATCTGCGTGTATCTGCGTTTATCTGCGGTTTCATTTGATTCTTGAGACAGCTTCTGGGCAGGTTGGCTTGAAGTACCGGCAACTGGGCCGCGACGGCCCGCCGATCTCCGCGATCGGGATGGGGCGCGGCAGCGAGGCGATCAAGTTCGGCGATGAGCCGCTCGAGCGGGCGTTCAACGCCACGATCCGGCGCGCCTGTGAGCTCGGGATCAACTTCTTCGATTCGTCGGACGCCTACTGGGGGTCGCGCCACGAAGTCCTGCTCGGCCGCGCGTTGAAGGGCCGGCGCGACAAGGTCATGATCTCGAGCAAGTTCGGCAACATCGACCTGCCCGACGGGAAGAAGGGGCTCAACGGCCGGCCGGAGTACGTCTATGCCTCGTGCGAAAAGAGCCTCGAGCGCCTGGGTGTGGACGTGATCGACGTCTATTACCTGCACCGCGTCGATCCCGCCGTCGCGATCGAGGACACGATCGGCGCGATGGCGCGGCTCGTCGGGCAGGGCAAGGTGCGCTGGCTCGGCATCTGCGAAGCTTCGCCCGAAACGTTGCGGCGCGCGCACCAGGCTCACCCGCTGGTCGCGCTGCAGACCGAGTACTCGCTGTGGTTCCGCGAGGTCGAGCGCGCCATCCTGCCGGCGTGCCGCGAGCTCGGCATCACCTACGTCGCTTACGCGCCGCTGGGACGGGGACTGCTTACCGGCCGGATCAAGACCGTGGACGATCTGCCGCCGAACGACCGCCGCCGGAACCATCCGCGCTTCCAGCCGGAGAATCTCAAGCGCAACGTCGAGCTCGTGAAGGAGCTCGAAGCCGTGGCCAGGCGCAAGGGCGCGTCCCCGGCGCAGGTTGCGCTCGCGTGGCTGCTCGCCCAGGGCGAGGACATCGTGCCCATCCCCGGCACCAGCCACTTGCGCAACCTCGAGCAGAATGCGGCGGCGGTGGACCTGGAGCTGACCACGGCCGAGGTGAAGCACCTGGGCGAGGTCTTTGCGATCGGCGCGGGCGCGGGCGAGCGCTACCGCCCGGCCCTGCTTGAGAAGTGGGGGATCTGAAGGTGGTGACGAAGTGACGCAGTGACGCAGTGACGTGGTGACGAAGTGATGCAGTAACGAAGTGACGCAGCGTTGACAATCAAGGGGGAGACCAATGGCGGATCGCAACGTAGAAGTCGCGCTGGAGCGGTTCACTTGGCGCATGCTGTCGCAATACGTGTCGCCGTGGGAGTTCGAGCAGCTCAAGAAGAGAATCCAGACCTGGGACCAGTGGTGCGAGGAGTGGAGCAAAGCGGCGCGCAAGCACTCCGAGATCGGCGACAAGGCGGCCGCCGAGGGGCACCGGGCGACCGCCGGCGCCGCCTACATCCGCGCGGCGCTTTATTATCACTGGGCGACATTTCTCTTCGTGCACGACCAGAAGCAGTGGCGCGCGGGGATGGACGCGATGGACGCGTGCTGGAAGAAGGCCGCGCCCCTGGTCGAACCGCCGATGGAGCTCATGGAAATCGCATTCGAAGGGACGTCGCTGCCCGGATATCTGCGCAAGCCCGCCGGCGTCGCGAAACCGCCGCTCTTCATCATGGTCCCGGGCGGCGATTCGACCAAGGAGGAGCTCTACGATTTCGGCGAGCATGTCCTCAAGCGCGGCATCGCGTTTTTTGCGTTCGACGGCCCGGGGCAGGGAATGGTCAGCACGCGGCTCAAGCTGCGCCCGGACTTCGAGGTGCCGATCCGCGCCGTCACCGATCACGTCCTCAGGCGAGCCGACGTGGACGGCAGGCGCCTCGCGATCGGCGGCATTTCCTACGGCGGGCTGTTCGCCTGCCGCGGCGCAGCGTTCGACGAGCGCTTCAAGGCGGTGGTGTCGGCGAGCAGCTGGTACACGCCGGCTGGCCGCTTCCCCTCGATGGACCCCCTGTCGCAGACCGGGCTCAAGCAGTACATGGGAGAGAACGCCCAGGCGGTGCAGGACAGCATCACCATGGCCGGCGCGGCGCCGCGCATCAAGGTGCCGCTGCTGCAGGTCTACGGCGGGCTCGACAAGGCCTCACCTCCAGAACACGCCTACCGCGTGGAGAAGGAGGTGAAGGGGCCGACTACCACGCTGGTGTTCGACGAGGGCGTGCACGTGTGCAACAACTTGCACCACATCGTGCGGCCGCTCATCGCCGACTGGCTATCGGATCACCTCCGGTGATCAGTGACGAGCGCCGATACTAACGTGAGGGCGTGAGAGCGTCAGGGCGTGAGGGGGAAAATGACTCTTCGATCTCCCGATCTCCCGATCTCCCGATCTCACGGATTCTTGCGGTCCGTCACCCACTAGATCAGGGAAATCATGACCTTGATTCTCGGTGCGGAGGTAATGGAAGGCGTGCTCAGCATGCGCGATGCGATCGATCTCCTCGAGGAGGCCTCCGCCCACGAGGCGGCGGGCAGGACCGTCATCTCGCCGCGGCTGAACACGACGTTCGAGGGCGGCTGGATGCGCATGATGTTCGCCGCCGACTACGAGTCCGGCTATGGCGCGACCAAGGCCTATCACATGATCCAGCGCGTGGGCGTGCGTTACGTCGTTTCCCTCTACCGCCTGAAGGACGGCGAGCTCCTCGCCGTGCTCGACGGGCGCCTCATCACCGATCTCCGCACGGGCGCCGCGAGCGGGGTGCTCGCGCGCAAGGTGCCGGTGAGCGGCCCGGTCTCAATCGGCCTCGTCGGCTCGGGACATCAGGCCCGCATGCAGCTCGAAAGCCTTGCCGCCGTGTATCAGGTCGAGTCGGCCGCCGTGTTCAGTCCGGCGGCAGCACATCGTGAAGCCTTTGCGCGTGAGATGACCGGAAAGCTCGGGTTTCCAGTGAAGGCCATGGAGACGGCGGAAACGGCGGCGCGCGGGCGCGCCGTAGTGGTCGCGGCGACGAGCTCGCGTTCGAGCGAGCCCGTGTTGTGCGGCGAATGGCTTGACGGCTGCCGTCTGCTGTGCGGCGTCGGCAGCACCCGGCCCCAGTCGGTGGAGCTCGACGCGCAGTGCTTTCGCGGCGCGGCCCTCGTCGCCGTGGACTCGCCCCGCGCGATCGAGGAGGCGGGTGACCTGCAGCAGGCGCAGACGGCAGGGGCGTTGGGGACGGGAAAGCAGGCGACGCTCGCGCAGATCGTTGCGGGCCAGGTTGCCGTTCCGCGCGCGGGGCGCATCGTCTTCAAGTCGGTCGGCACCGCGCTGCAG
>JACPEF010000168.1:0-2920 GCA_016183675.1 Betaproteobacteria bacterium | reverse complement strand
GCGCGGCGCTGCTACGAGCTGCTCGGCTCGCGCGCGGGCCTGCCCGCCGCGCCGCGGCTCGCGAGCCTGAAAGAGCCGGTGAGCGCCGCGGCGACGGCCCGGCGCTGAATGAAACCGCCGATGGACGCCGATCCTTTGAGTGAAGGAGATCGGCTTGAAGGCCGATTGACCGCTGGCGAAAGCGTGACCGGTGGAACGTGGCCGGTGATGCGTGACCGGTGACCAGCGCGTCGAAGTGAAAGAGAAGGAAATGCCAGGGAAAGCGAAGAAAGCGGCGGGCAAGGGGAAGCGCGGCAACGAGCTAAGGCGATTCCCGCGCATCGATGAGCGCGGCGCGGCCGATTTCGTGTCATTGCAGGAAATCGTGCTGGCGGCGCGGCGCAATCTCACGCAGGAGCTGTGGGACCACCTCTCCGGCGGATCGGATTCCGAGACCACTCTACTCCGCAACCGCCAGGCGCTCGACTGCCTGGCACTGCGCCAGCGCGTGCTGGTGAACGTTGCCGAGATCGACATCACAACCACGCTGCTCGGGCAGAAGCTCGCGAGCCCGGTGTTCCTGGCGCCGGTCGGCGGCTTCCTCGGGATGGCCCATCCGGAGGGCGCCTGCACGGTGGCGCGGGCCGCGGTGGCGCGCGGCACCACCGCCTTCATCAGCACCGCCGCCAAGCCGGGCATCGAACAGGCTGCGGCGGCGGTGCGCGAGCCCCTTCTCTTCCAGCTCTACGTGCGCAGCGACCGCAAGTGGGTGGAGGACATCCTGGACCTCGCAACAGCGGCCGGCTACCGCGCGCTCTGCGTGTGCGTGGACCGGAACTACTACGGGCGCCGGGAGCGCGACATCATCAGCCGCGCCAACGTGCGCGAGGGATTTGGCGACCCGAAGTACCAGATGGCTCTCAACTGGGACGATCTCGGCTGGATGAAACGACGCATGGGCAAGCCGCTCATTCTGAAGGGCATCGCCACCGCGGAGGACGCGCGCCTCGCGGTAGAGCACGGCGCCGACGTCGTCTATGTCTCCAACCACGGCGGGCGCCAGCTCGATCATGCGCGGGCGAGCATCGAGGTGCTGCCCGAGGTGGTCGAGGCCGTCGGCGGGCGCGCCGAGGTGCTGTTCGACGGCGGAGTGCTTCGCGGCACCGACGTCATCAAGGCGATCGCGCTCGGCGCGCGCGCGGTGGGCGTGGGCAAACTACTCGGTTGGGCGCTCGCTGCCGCCGGCGAAGCGGGGATCGTGCGCATGCTGGAACTGATGGACATCGAGATCCGCACCGCGCTGGGGCTGATGGGCGTCACCTCGCTCGCGCAATTGAATCCGTCCTGGGTGCGCCCGGCGCAACCGGTGCGCCCGGCGAGCCAGACGAACGGGTATCCTTGGTTCGAAGAACAGAACATCAAAGGAAGCCGCCGATGAATCCCGTTCCAATGTCTGTCTACCAGGCGTGTCGCGGACTATCGTTCATGAGGAGCTCGCGGAGGTCATTGGAACGGGATGAACGCCGCTGAACGCCGATCGGGCGAGGGGAAAATGGCGCGAATCACGAATCACGATTCACGAATCACGCCTCTCAAGATCGCCCCGCGGCTGCGGGCGATCATGAGGCAAGAGTATCCGCGCTTTTCCGACGCGGAGTACGCGCGGCGGCACAAGGCTCTCGCTGGCGTCATGGAGAAGGCGGGCGTGGATCATCTGCTGGTCATCACCGATCACCGCGCCGGCAACGCGCCGCAATGGGTCACCGGCTGGCCGGGAACGGTCGAGGCCTACGCCATTTTCAGGCCGGGCGAAAAGATGTGGATGGCGGTCGAGTGGGTCAACCATTTTCCGCTTGCGCGAAAGATCGCTCGCGACGTGGAAGTGCACTGGGGCGCGCACCATGGCCTGGACCAGATGGTCCGGGAGTTGAAACGCCGCGGTGCGAAGCGCGTCGGCACCATGGGCCCGTTGGTCGTCGCCAAGTACCGGAGCCTGGAGCAGCACTTCCAGATGGTCGGGCTCGATGCGGAATATATCCGGCTGCGCACCGTCAAGTCGGAGGAGGAACTGGACTGGTTGCGGATCGGCGCGGCGCTGTCCGATGCGGGACTTGCGGCTCTCCTCGCCGGCACCAGACCGGGACTCACCGAGCGCGAGCTCGGTGCCATCGTCGAGAGCGCCTACATCAAGCACGGCGGCACGACCATGATCCACTATATCGGTGTGACCTCCATGGCGAAACCGCACATCTACGTGCCGCCCCAGCACCACTCGCCGCGCAAGGTGAAGAAGGGCGACGTCGTGTTCTGCGAGCTTTCCGCCTGCTGGTGGGAATACCCGGGGCAGGTGCTGCGCACGTTCACCGTCAGCGCCGGACCGACGCCGCTCTATCGCGATCTGTATGAAACGGCGGAAGCGGCGTTCGATGCCGTGACCGGGGTGATCCGGCACGGCACCACCATGCAGGAAATCATTGATGCGGCAGGCGTAATCGAGGACAAAGGTTACACCGTGTGCGACGACCTGATGCACGGCTTCGGCGGCGGCTACTTCCAGCCCATCATCGGCACCAAGAGCCGGATGGCGGGACCGCTGCCTGCCATGACCCTGGAAGAGAACATGACAGTGGTGGTGCAGCCCAACGTCGTCACCCGCGACCACAAGGCGGGGGTGCAGGTGGGGGAATTGGTCCGCGTCACCCGCACCGGGTTCGAGCGGCTGCACCGCGCGAAGCGGGGCCTGTTCAGGGTGGGCTGAACAGGCCGGTGACGCAGTGACGAAGTGAGGCAGTGACGGAAAAGCTTTACCGCTAAGGACGCGAATCCGCGAAGGAAGAGAAAAGCCTCACCGCTAAGGGCGCGAAGGACGCCAAGGAAAATAACAGCCTCACCGCGAAGGCCGCAAAGCCCGCGAAGGACTCAATAATAAGAACAAGGTCGC
>JACPEF010000179.1 GCA_016183675.1 Betaproteobacteria bacterium | reverse complement strand
GAACACAGAGAATGAAAATTCAGAGTTCGGGATGCGGGATACGGGATGCGGGATGCGAAGGCCCGTTGTCCATCGCGGACCGCGCATCGCGCATCGCGGATCATACTCTGTGAACTCTGTGTCCTTTGTGGCCAACGGTTATTGGGGTTGGAGTAATCTGCGTTCATCTGCGTTTATGCCGTTACAACCACCACAAGGCCGGGACCACGCAATTTGATTCTCTGGATGACATAGCGATCGGGCTCCAGAAGCACAGGTTGTAACGGCATTTATCTGCGGTTTCTCTTTTGGTTTTTCTTGCGCTCGAGAAAGGCGCGCATGAGGCGTTTCGGCTCGTCGGTGCGGCGCGCGTCGACGCAGGCGCGGATGCCCTGACGGACCGCGTCGGCGATGGTCATGCTTTCCCAGTCTCGCACCAACGCCTTCTGGAGCCGAATCGCGCGCGGGCCGCCTTCGAGTATGGAAGCCACCCATTGCTCGACAGCGGCGTCGAGTTCCCTGCCGGAGACGAGCTTTTCCAGAAATCCGCAACGATGGGCTTCCAGAGCGTCCATCGGGTCGCCGCTGTAAACCAGCTCGCGCGTCTTGCCCCAGCCGATAAGCTGCGGCAGCAGGCATGCTTCCATGCCCGAGGGGATGCCGAAGCGCACCTCCGGCATGCCGAACTTCGCCGTGTTGACGCCGACGCGCAGGTCGCAGGAGGCGGCGATCTCCATGCCCGCGCCGAAACAGTAACCGTTGATGCGGGCGATCACCGGGACGGGGAGTGCGCGGATCGCTTCGCACGCGCGGTGCGTCCAGATGTGCTCCTCGTCCGCGCCTTGCGGCGTGAGGTCCTTCATCTCGGCGAGATCGGCGCCGGCGATGAAGGATTTTTCGCCCGCGCCGGTGAGCACGGCGACGCGCAGCGCATCGTCCGCGGCGAGCCGCGAGAACGCCTCCGCCAGTTTCTTCTTGCCCGCGATGCCGAGCGCGTTGCGCTTTTCCGGGCGGTTGACGGTGACGTACGCGACACGCCCCGCATCGCCGCGCTGTTCGACGCGGGTCATCACCAGTGGACGCGGTTCGCCGGAACGCATTCAAAGCTCAAAAGGATTCGGGGCTAACGGTTCACTCGCTTCCAATCACCATTCACAAGCCACGGATTTCAGTGATGGATGCCCGGCAGGATGAGCCTGCGCGCTCCGCGCCGCGTGAGATGCAATGCTAGCAGATCGGATAGAATGCGGGTTCCCGTCAGGCCCGGAACCGCAGGAGAGCCCAGATGAAGCTGTACGGTTCGCCCACCTCGCCCTACGCCCGCAAAGCGCGGGTGCTCATCAAGGAAAAGAACCTGCCCATCGAGTTCGTGGTCGAGGATCCGTGGCCGGAGGACAGCCCTATCCTGCAGAAGAATCCCTTCAGCAAGGTCCCGGTGCTCGAGTACGCGCCGGGCAGTTACCTTTTCGAGTCGGTCTTCGTTACGCACTACCTCGACAACCTCGACGGCAGGCCGCTGCAGCCCAGGGACGCCGCCGGCTACTGGCAGTCGCAGTGGTGGCAGGCGCTCGGCAACGGCGTCATCGACGCGGTGATCGCGCGCGTGCTGGAGACGCGGCGCCCGCCGGAAAAGCAGTGGGCGGACAAGATGGTGCGTGAGGAGAAGCGCGTGCACCGCGCGGCCGACGTCGCCGAGCGCGCATATCGGGGCGGGCGCTTCCTGGTCGGACCCGCGTTCACCATGGCCGACCTGGTGATGGGGGTCGCGCTGCAGTACGTGGACTTCCGCTATGCGCACAACTGGCGCGCTTCCCACCCGAAGCTCGCGCGCTGGCACGAGGGCGTCGCTTCACGGAAGTCGTTCGAGGAGACGCTGCCGCCGGGGTTCGTCAAACCCTGATTGTCAGCCGCCAAGAAGCCGAGGACGCCAAGGACGCCAAGGAAAACAATAACCTCTCACCGCAGAGGACGCGGAGGTAGAGAAGCCGATCTTCGTCCCCACTCTCCGTCAAGACGTGAGGGCGGGAGAGCGGGAGATGGAAATCCCCCTCACGACTTCCCGACCTCCCGATCTCCCGATTTCACGACTCACGGTTTTTCGGAACCGCCGGGACGCCAGGAAATTCAGAGAAAAGCTACACTCCGCTGGGTGACAACGCGGTTTGGCCAAGGAGGCGCCATGAGCACGCACGGGATGGAAACGATAGGCGGCGTCGAGGTCTATGCGCCGACCGGCGAAGTCGGCACGGAGCCCCGAAAGCTGGCCCCGCGCATCCGGACGCTGCGCGGGAAGCGCATCGCGCTGCTGGACAACTGCAAGGAATTCGCCGACCAGGTTCTCAAGGGTGTGGCCGAGGTCCTCCGGCGCGACTACGGCGTCGGCGAGGTGCGGTTCTGGCGCAAGGGTTACCCGGCAAAGGGCGCGCCGTTCATCAAGGAGCTGGCCGCCTCCTGCGACGCGGCCATCAACGGCGTCGGGCACTGAGGGTCCTCTGCGCCCTGGACCGCGCGTGACGCGGTCGCCCTCGAAGAGCTCGGAATTCCCACGGTCACCGTCATCAGCACTTCCTTCGCCCCGCTCGCGCGCACGGTCGCGGAAGGGGTAGGGTATGTCAGCCTGCCCGTCGTGGTGGTCCCCCATCCGGTGGGAGATCCCGATCTCGCCGCGGTGGAAAAAAAGGGGCGCGACATCGCCGGGGAGTGCGTGCACGCATTGACAACTCCCGTGGAAGAGCTGGAACGGGAATTCCGTGACCGGCACTATCCGCTGCCCCCGGCCGTCATGCCAAGATGAGATGATGGAGCGGTCGCATGAATGAACGGCGCCCTTCGCGCGCGATGAGGAAAACCGGGCCGGCGACGATTGCCGGGACCCGCGAGCCGCTCGACGCCATCAACGACTACTTTTACGAGCGCGGTTGGACCGACGGGCTTCCGATCGTTCCCCCCACGCGGGAGCGCGTGGCGGCCGTGCTCTCCGGCATGCCGTGGCGCGACCCGGACGAGCTGATCAGCGTCATACCGCCGAAAATGGGCAGGGCGACGCTGCGCCAGGTTGCGGTAAATGCCGTGATGGCGGGTTGCAAGCCCGAATACCTGCCGGTCGTCGTGGCGGCGCTGCAGGCTGTCTCCGAGCCGCAGTACGGCCTGGCTCACCGGCAGACCACCACGCATGCCGGGGCGCCGTTGATCATCGTGAACGGCCCGATCGCCGGAAAGCTCCGGATCAACTGCGGAACCGGCCTGTTCGGGCCGGGCTGGAGGGCAAACGCGACCATCGGGCGAGCTTTGAGGCTCGTGCTGGTCAATGTCGGCGGCGCGGGCCCGGGGGTGGATTTTTCCCAAACCGGGCATCCGGGCAAGTACACCTTCTGCATCGCAGAGTACGAGGAAGCCAATCCCTGGGAGCCGCTGCATGTCGAGCGCGGTTTCCGGCGGGACCAGAGCACGGTGACGGTGGTAAACGCCGAAGCGCCGCACAGCATGACGGAGAACCTCCAGACCGATCCCGATGAGATCATGCAAACGTTTGCGTCTTCCATGAGCGGGCTCGGCGTGAATAACCTCTATTCGCAGGGCCACCCGGTGCTGGTCCTGGGCGTCGAGCACGCGCAATACATTGCGGCCGCGGGCTGGAGCAAGCGCGACGTCAAGCGCGTCCTGTTCGAGCAGGCGCGGCAGCCGTGGGGCCTCGTCAGGGACCGCGGCAAATCGAAGGGGCCGGTGTTCCCCGAGTGGGTAGACAGGACCGACGAGTCCGCGATGGTGCCCATCGTGTGCCAGGCGGATGACCTGATCGTCATCGTCGGCGGCGGCGCCGGCGGCAAGTCGATGTTTCTCCCGACGGCCGGCGCCCAGAGCCTGAGCGTCACCAGGCTCATTGAGACAGGACGGGGTTGAAGGGGGTCAGTGTAAGATTTCCGCCAAGCGTGAAGTCCGTGCCACGATAAAGTACACTGACCCCATTTACTCCCCTTCGCGTCGCTCCGGCGTGGTGTCGGCGCCTTTGCCCAGGCGAGCCGGAGCGTTGATCGCTTCCAGATTCAGAAGGAAAGCACTGTGGTCATACTGCTTCAGGCCTTTGTCATAGAGATCCCGAAACACGTCCCGGACCGCTTGCACGATCGGCAGCTTCATGTTCAGATCGGCCGCCGTTTCGAGAACCGTATTGAGATCCTTGACGAAATTGCGGATTGGCGCGCCCGGGCGGAAGTCCCGCTTGATCATCCGACGGCCATGTTCCTGCAGGACGCGGCTGTCGGCGTGACCCCCTGACAAAGCCTCTGGAATCTGTGCAGGATCGGCGCCACCGGCGCTTGCCAGCAGGAGCGCCTGGGCCACGCCGGAGATATTCACCGCCACCATGATCTGATTGGCGAGCTTCGCGATCTGTCCGCTTCCAGCCGGCCCGATATAGCTTGCCCGTCCCATCGGCTTGAAAACGCCCGCGGCTTCAGCGCGCTCGAAATCCTTTTTCTCTCCTCCGACCATGATGGCCAGCGATCCCTCCGCGGCACCACGGCTTCCTCCCGATACCGGCGCGTCGAGGTGACCGACCCCTCTATCCTTGAGGAGCCTTGCGTGCTCCTGCGCCATCTTGGGGGGGATGGACGCCATGTCGATAAAAACGGCGCCGGACTTCATGTGCTCCGAAGCACCGCTGTCGAAGAACACCTCGCGCACCACCGGCCCGCTGTCGAGAATGGACAGAATGTAGTCGGCTCCCTTGACCGCCTCGGCGGGAGACTTAGCGATGGAGCCGCCCGCTTCGAGGACTGGTGCTCCCTTGCTCGAGGTCCGGTTCCATCCCACGACATCGAACACGG
>JACPEF010000001.1 GCA_016183675.1 Betaproteobacteria bacterium | reverse complement strand
AAGCCGCAGTCCACGTAGGTGATCTCGCCGGTGATGCCGGCGGCAAGGTCACTCATGAGGAACGCCGCGGCGTTGCCCACGTCTTCGACCGTCACGTTGCGCCGCAGGGGCGCGTTGTCCTCGACGAACTTCAGGATCTTGCCGAAACCGCTGATGCCGGCGGCGGCGAGCGTCTTGATCGGGCCGGCGGAGATGCCGTTCACGCGTATGCCCTTGGGGCCGAGGTTCTGCGCCAGGTAGCGCACGCACGCTTCCAGGCTCGCTTTCGCAAGCCCCATCACGTTGTAGTTCGGGACCGCGCGGACCGACCCGAGATAGGTGAGCGTGAGCAGCGCGCCCTTGCGGCCCTCCATCAGCGGCAGGCCCGCTTTGGCGAGCGCGGCGAAGCTGTAGGCGCTGACGTCGTGCGCGATGCGGAAGGCTTCCCGGCTGAGGCCGTCGAGCAGCTCGCCCTTCAGCGCTTCGCGCGGCGCAAACGCTATGGAGTGCACGACGCCATCGAGCCCGCCCCACTGCCTGCCGAGAGCGACGAACAATGCGGCGATTTCCTCATCGCTGGCAACGTCGCAGGGCAGCACCGGCACGCTCCCGAAGTCCTTCGCCAGCTCCTCGACGCGCCCGCGCAGGTCCTGGTTCTGGTAGGTGAAGGCGAGCGCGGCCCCCTCGCGCGCAAGCGCTTTCGCGATGCCGAAGGCGATGGAACGGCTGGAAAGCAGGCCGGTGACGAGAATCTTCTTGTCCTGCAGAAAGCCCATGCTGGTTCCTTTTCTAGGCCACACCACCGCGCACACCGAGCCCGCCGGCTCAATTCCCCAACTAGTATAAGGCGTGACCCGTGACCGGTGACCAGTGACCGGTCACGCGTCTGCCCAAAAATGGGCTACACTTTTCGCCAATGCTGCCTTTATTCCCCCGCACAGCGCTCGCCGCGGTCGCGTTTGTCGCCGGATGCAGCGGCGCGCCATGGAACGACCCGTATCCGGCGCATGATGCCGGCGCCAATACGCTCTATTCCTCGTTCTCGGAGCGCCCCAAGCATCTCGATCCGGTCCAATCCTACAGCTCCAATGAGATCACCTTCACGGCGCAAATCTACGAGCCTCCACTGCAATATCACTACCTCAAGCGACCTTATACGCTGATCCCGTTGAGCGCCGAGAGAGTTCCCGAGCCGCAGTACTTCGACAAGAACGGTCAGCGCCTGACCGGCGACGCGTCCCAGAGGGACATTGCCCACACCGTGTACGAGATTCACATCAAGCGCGGGATCACATATCAGCCGCATCCGGCGTTTGCGCGTGACAGGGAGGGCAAGCTGCTATACCACGGGTCGTCGGGTGACGTGCTCGCCGGTAAATTCAAGTTGAGCGATTTTCCGCAGGTCGGTACGCGCGAGCTCAATGCGCGCGACTTCGAGTATCAGATCAAGCGGCTGGCACATCCGAGGCTGCATTCGCCGATTTTCGGACTGATGGCTGATTACATCGTCGGCTTGAAGGAGTACGCCGAGGTGCTCAAGCAGGCGAATCAAGAATTGACCCGGTCCGGCGTCAAGAACCCATGGCTCGATTTGAGCCAGTACCCGCTTGCCGGCGTCGAGGTAGTCGACGACTACACCTATCGCATCAAGATCGCGGGCCAATACCCGCAGTTCGCTTACTGGCTGGCGATGCCCTTTTTTGCGCCGGTGCCGCTCGAGGTCGACCGCTTCTTCGGCCAGCCGGGCATGATGGAGAAGAACCTGACGCTCGATTGGTACCCGGTCGGCACCGGCCCCTATATGCTTACCGAAAACAATCCCAACCGCATCATGGTGCTGGAGCGCAATCCCAACTTTCACGGTGAGACCTACCCTGGCGATGGCGAGTCGGGCGACGCGGAGGCGGGACTGTTGAAGGATTCCGGCCAACCGCTGCCGTTTATCGACAAGATCGTCTACAGCCTCGAAAAGGAAGGCATCCCGCGCTGGAACAAGTTCCTGCAAGGGTACTACGACGGCTCCGGGATCGCTTCGGACACTTTTGATCAGGCGGTGCAGCTGTCGAGTCAAGGTGAAGCAGTGGTGACCGAGGCGATGCAAAAACAGGGCATCAAGCTTTCAACCTCGGTCGCGGTCTCGACCTTTTACATCGGCTTCAACATGCTTGACCCGGTGGTGGGCGGGCCGTCGGAACGCGCGCGCAAGTTGCGGCAGGCGATATCGATCGCGGTCGACTACGAAGAGTATGTTTCCATCTTTCAGAACGGCCGCGGCATTCCGGCGCAGGGGCCGATTGCGCCGGGCATCTTCGGTTACCGCGACGGTGAGCAAGGCATCAACCCGGTCGTCTACGACTGGGACGGCAGCCGGCCCAGGCGCAAATCCATCGAAGCCGGGAAGAAACTGCTTGCCGAGGCGGGGTACCCCGACGGCATCGACGCGAAAACCGGCACTCCGCTGGTGCTCAACTTCGACGTCACCGCGCGCAGCGTGGATGCCAAGTCCGCCCTCGACTGGATGCGCAAGCAGTTCGAGAAGCTCAACATCCAGCTGGTGGTTCGCGATACGGATTACAACCGGTTCCAGGACAAGATTCGAAAAGGCAACGCGCAAATCTATGAGTGGGGCTGGCACGCTGATTATCCGGATCCGGAGAACTTCCTGTTCCTGTTACACGGGCCGCAGAGCAAGGTCAAGACATCGGGCGAGAACGCGTCCAACTACGAGAACCCCGAGTTCGACCGGCTGTTCGAGCAGATGAAGAACATGCCGAACTCGCCCGAGCGGCAGGCGATCATTGACAGGATGATCGAACTTTTGCGCCACGACGCCCCCTGGCTGTGGGGTTTTCATCCCACGGACTACGCCCTGTATCACGCGTGGTACAGCAACCTGAAGTCCAACAAGATCTCCTACAACATCGTGAAGTATCATCGCCTCGACACCGGCATGCGCGGACAGAAACGCCGGGAGTGGAATCAACCGGTGCTGTGGCCGGTAGGAATATTGCTCGCGCTGCTGGGGGTGTTCACGGCGCCGGCAGTGATTGCCTATCGTCGGCGAGAACGGATGGGGGCACGCACATGATCGCCTATATCGTGCGCCGCACGCTTTATGCGATTCCGATCCTGATCGGCGTCAACCTCTTCACGTTCGCACTGTTTTTCTGGGTGAATACGCCGGATGACATGGCGCGGATGCATCTCGGGCTCAAACGGGTCACCCCGGAGGCAATCGCCAAATGGAAACAGGAGCGTGGTTACGACAAGCCTTTGCTGTTTAATTCCGGCGCGCCCGGCGCGACGGAAAAACTTGGCGATACCATTTTCTTCGAGAAGTCGATCCGCATGTTCGTGTTCGATTTTGGCGCGGCGGATGATGGACGCGACATCGGGCGTGAGATAAAGGCCCGCATGTTGCCGAGCCTCGCGCTGGCGTTACCGGTGTTTGTCGTGGGCTTGCTGGTTCACATCACGTTTGCACTGCTGGTGGCGTTTTTCCGGGCGACCTACATCGACTTTTGGGGCGTCGTGTTGTGCGTGGCGATGATGTCAATATCCAGCATGTTCTACATCATCGGCGGGCAGTATCTGATCAGCAAGCTGTGGCACCTCGTGCCGATCTCGGGTTTTCAGGGCGGCGTTGACTCGGCCAAGTTTCTGGCGTTGCCGGTGATCATCGGGGTAATCGGCAGCCTGGGCGCGGCGACGCGGCTTTATCGCACGTTTTTCCTGGAGGAGATCAACAAGGACTATGTGCGCACCGCGCGCGCCAAGGGCCTGTCGGAAGTGACGGTGCTGTTCAAGCACGTGCTGAAAAACGCGATGATCCCGATTCTCACCGGCGCAGTGGTGGCGATTCCATTCCTGTTCATGGGCAGCCTGATTACCGAGTCGTTCTTCGGCATTCCGGGATTGGGCAGCTATACGGTGGACGCCATCCGCTCTCAGGATTTTGCCGTAGTGCGCTCAATGGTTTTCATCGGCTCATTCCTGTACATCGTCGGGCTGTTGTTGACCGACCTGTCTTACACGCTGGTTGATCCACGCATACGGTTGGGATGATGCCGTTCCTGCCGGTTGTCCTGTTCACTGATTGGCTGGTGTACTTGTTGGTGGCGGTGATTGCTGCGGTCGCCTGGCATGTCCGCCGTCACGAACATCTGGTGGCACCGTGGCGCCGCGTCGTCCGCAGCAAGAGCGGCATGGTGGGTCTCGTGGTTTTGGCCGTGTTGGTAGTGATCGGCCTGCTCGATTCATTGCATTACCGGCCCCGGCTGGGGGTGCAACAGGCCGACGCGAAGGCCGCCTATGCGGTGGATGTTCTGAGCGTGTTCGACGTATTGTCTGAGCCGTTACGGGCGCGGCGCGAGAAGACTTATTCCGCCCCGCTCGCGACCGAGCTCTACGCCAAGGAAACCATCGAGCTTTCCGACGGCGGGCAGGCGCGGGAGTATCCGCGGTTGCAGTATGGCGGCGCGCACCTCCAAAACCCTCAGGAAGATTTCGTGGCAGATGTGGCCAAGCACGCGCTCACGGGGGTCGCGAGCGGCCTGTTCGGGTGGCTCGCGCTGACGATCGTGCTGTGCGCGTCGCTCGCGCACCGGCATCAGACCCGCGTCGGCGAGAGCTGGCGCAGGATCTGGTGCGGCGAGACCGAGGTGCCGTGGGCCGCGATATTGCTCACGTCGCTCGCGATCTTGCTGATCGCGGGTCCGGCGATCGCGCTGGGCGTCAAGTATCACATACTCGGCACCGACAAAGTCGGGCAGGACGTGTTGTATCTGGCGCTCAAGAGCATCCGCACCGGCCTCGTGATCGGCACCCTCACCACCCTGGTGATGCTGCCGTTCGCAATCGCGCTCGGCATCATGGCGGGCTATTTCGGTGGCTGGATCGATGACATCATCCAGTACCTCTATACGACGCTCAACTCCATCCCGGGCGTGTTGCTGATCGCGGCGGCGGTGTTGATGACGCAGGTCTACATCGACACCCATCCCGAAATGTTCACCACCACGGCGCAGCGCGCGGATTTCAGGCTGCTGTTCCTGTGCATCATCCTCGGGGTGACGAGCTGGACGAGTCTGTGCCGCCTGCTGCGCGGGGAGACGCTGAAGCTCAAGGAGCTCGAATATATTCAAGCAGCGCACGCGTTCGGCGTGCGCCATCTGCGCATCGTCACGCGCCACGTCCTTCCCAACGTGATGCATATCGTGTTGATCTCGGTGGTGATGGAGTTCAGCGGGCTGGTGCTGGCCGAAGCGGTGTTGTCCTACGTCGGTGTCGGCGTGGACCCTTCGATGATCAGCTTCGGCACCATGATCAACAACGCGCGGCTGGAGATGGCGCGCGAGCCCATGGTGTGGTGGTCGCTCGCGGCCGCGTTCATTTTCATGTTCGCGCTGGTGTTGTCGGCCAATTTATTTGCCGACGCGGTGCGCGACGCCTTCGACCCGCGCATTCGCAGCCGCACGCTCACACCGGCGCGTCTGCGCGAGCTCGCGGCCGGCAGCGGCGGGCGCGGGGCGGAGCGCGCGGCGTGACGCGCCCGCTGCTCAGGGTGCGCGACCTGCGCACCTGGATCGACACGGGCGACGCCGTCGTGCGGGCGGTGGACGGCGTCTCCTTCGACGTCGGCCACGGCGAGACCTTCGCGCTGCTCGGCGAGTCGGGTTGCGGCAAGTCCATGACCGCTCTCTCGGTGATGCGGCTGCTGCCGGACGCGGGCAGCATCGTGGGGGGATCCGTCGAGCTCGACGAGCGCGATCTGCTGCAGCTGCCCGAAGCCGAGATGCGCAACATCCGCGGACGGCGCATCGCCATGATCTTCCAGGAACCGATGCTCTCGCTCAACCCGGTGATGACCGCCGGCGAGAACATCGCGGAGACGCTGGGACGCCACACCGGTCTCGCGGGAGCCGCGCTGGAGGCGCGCGTGCTCGCCCTGCTCGACGCGGTGCACATGCCGGACGCCGCTCGCCGCAGGCACGAGTACCCGTTCCAGCTCTCCGGCGGCATGAAACAGCGCGTGATGATCGCAATGGCGCTCGCCTGCGACCCCGAGCTGCTGATCGCGGACGAGCCCACCACCGCGCTCGACGTCACGATACAGGCCGAGGTCCTGGACTTGCTGCGCGAGCTGCAGAAGAGCCGCCGGATGTCGCTGATGCTCATCACGCACGACCTGGGAGTCGTCGCGGAAATGGCGCACCGCGTAGCGGTGATGTACGCCGGCGAGATCGTGGAGACCGCGTCGCGCGAGGCATTCTTCGCGCGGCCGGCGCATCCGTACTCGCGCAAGCTCTTCGATTCGGTGCCGGCCGGCCACAAGCGCGGTGAGGCGCTCGCCGTGATCCGCGGCGGCGTGCCGCCGCTCACGGGAGGGTTTTCGGGGTGCCGCTTCGCCGAACGCTGCGATTCGGCGTGGGAACTCTGCCGCCGCACGGCCCCGGGATGGCACGACGCGGGCGGCGGGCAGAAGGCGAGGTGCCATCTTTTCGCCCCCGGCGAAAAGATGAAGGAGGAAGGCGGAAGGCAGAAGGCAGAAGGAATTCCAGCACGCAGCGCTGGCCCCCTTCATCCTTCATCCTTCATCCTTCATCCTTCGAGCGCACCGCTGCTGGCGGTGCGCGACCTGCAGGTACATTTCCCCGTACATCGCGGCCTGCTTAAGCGCGTGGTGGCGCGCGTCAAGGCGGTGGACGGGGTCTCGCTCGCGATCGAATCCGGAAGAACGCTGGGCCTCGTCGGGGAATCGGGTTGCGGCAAGACCACGGTGGGGAAGGGCATCCTGCGGCTGGTGGAGCCGACGGGGGGCGAAGTGCTGTTCGACGGGGCGGACTTGGCGCGGCTCGGGCACGGCGAGCTCAGATCGCGCCGCAAGCACGTGCAGATCATCTTCCAGGACCCGTATGCCTCGCTCAATCCGCGCATGCGGGTCGCGGAGACGCTGGAGGAAGGCATGGCGGCGCTCGGCCTGGGAGCGGGCCGCACGGAGCGCCAGGCGCGCATTGACCGGCTCCTCGCCGAGGTGGGCCTGAGCCCGGAGGTCAAGTACCGCTACCCGCATGAGTTCTCCGGCGGGCAGCGCCAGCGCATCGCGATCGCGCGCGCGCTTTCGGTCGAGCCCCGTCTCATCGTGTGCGACGAGCCGACCAGCGCGCTCGACGTCTCGGTGCAAGCGCAGATCCTCAACCTGCTGAAGGAGCTGCAGCAGAAGAAGGGGCTCGCCTATCTGTTCATCACCCACAACATCTCGGTGATCGAGTTCCTCGCGCACGAGGTCGCGGTGATGTACCTGGGGCGCATCGTCGAGCATGGCATGGTGGACGAAGTGCTGGGCGACCCGAAGCATCCGTACACGCGCGCGTTGCTTTCCGCGGTGCCGGTGATCGATCAGGCGACCCGGCGCGGGGTGATCCGGCTGCAAGGCGAGCTGCCCTCGCCGGTCGATCCACCGGCGGGCTGCCATTTTCATCCGCGTTGCCCGGCCGCTTTTGCCCCCTGCCGCCAGCAGTACCCCGGGAAAACGGAATTTACGAAGACTCACGCCGCTCGCTGCTATCTCTACGCAGCTCCCGCGGCAGAGGAAAAAGCGTGACCAGTGACCGGTGTTAGACGCGCTTCGCGGGCTGGCGCGCGTCGGCAGGAGCCTTCTTCTTTACGGCGGGTCTCTGTGCGATGCACTTGCCGCCCTTGTGCCCGGCCTGCGCGCATTTCCCCCTGGGCTTGTAGCGCGTCGAGGCCACTTTCGGCGCGGGCAGGTCCGGCAGATGGGGTTCGACGGTGCCCTTGTGCGGCACGAGTATCGTCTGCCCCGGCGCGATCTTGCGCCGCCCGGTGATGCCGTTGACCTCTTTCAGCTGGGCAAGCGTGATGCCGTAGCGGGCTGCGATCTTCTGCGGCTGGTCGTTGCGCTTCACCGTATAGGCCTGCCACGACACCAGCGGCTTGTCGTGCGCTTCGACGTTCTTCTGGAAGGTCTCGAGCTTGTGCCGTGGCAGCACGATGTTCTCGGAGCCGTCGGCCTTGATGACCGGCTTGTTGTGCGCTGGATTGAGGAACCTGAACTCCTCCACGGAGATCTCGGCGAGACTGGCGGCGAGATTGACGTCGATGTGGCGGTAGGTGGTCACGCTCGCAAAGTACGGCTCGTTAGGCACTTCGGCGAGCTGCAGGCCGAACTGCGCCGGGTCGGCCACGATGTTTTTCACCGCCTGGAGCTTCGGCACGTAGTTGCGCGTCTCGTTCGGCAGGGTGAGGCTCTCGTAATCGGCGGGGAGCCTCCTGGCCTGGTTTCTCGCGATCGCCCGGCTCACCGCGCCCTCGCCCCAGTTGTAGGCTGCGAGCGCAAGGTCCCAGCTGCCGAACATGCCGTGGAGTTTCTCCAGGTAGTCGAGAGCGGCGTTGGTGGCCGCGAGCACGTCGCGCCGGCCATCGTACCAGAAATTCTGGCGCAGCCCGTAGAGCTTGCCGGTGGAGGGAATGAACTGCCACATCCCGGAAGCGTGGGAGCGCGAGTAGGCGAGCGGGTTGTAGGCGCTTTCGATCATGGGAAGCAGCGCGATCTCGGTAGGCATCTTTCGCCGCTCGACTTCCTCCACCACGTGATACAGGAAGCGGCTGCCGCGCTCGACCATGCGCGCGACGTAGTCCGGACGGGTCACGTACCATTGCTCCCAGTCGCGCACCAGCGGGCCGTTTATGTTCGGGAGCCGGAAGCCCGCGCGAATGCGCTCCCACACGTTGGCGGGTGGCGGCGGCGGTGCCGCAACGGCGGGCGGCGTTGCCGGTGGTTGCGGTGCGGTCGCGGGAGCGTCCTGCTGGGGCGCAAGCAACGGTGTCTCGCGGGATGCCGGCCGCGCGGTGTCGCTGGACGAGAGCGCTCCCGGCTCGGTCGCGGGCACCTGCGCGCACGCGGCAGCCAGCAGCGCGAGCAGTCCCCCAGCAGCTGTTCTCAGGTGCATGCGGTTATTCTGACGGTTAACGGAACGGGGGGATAGTAACTAAACCCGCCTGTCGCGTCAAGGTGATTTTTCTTAAAAATCATGACCATCTAAATCGAACTAAAAGTGCTTTCAGAAGTTGTTTTTCCACTCACGGATCGCGGCCAGCACGCTCACAGGATCCTTTAACGCTCGAGCGGCAAAACGGCTGGCAGACGCGACCACCGCCGGCTCCGTGCACCGCACGAATGGGTTGGTCGCCTTCTCCTGCCCGATGTCGGAAGGCAGGGTGGGCCGGCCCTGCTCGCGCAGCTGTTTCGCCTTCACTTCGAGCTCGAGCAGTGCGCGGTTGCCGGGATCGGCGGCCTTGGCGAAGCGGATGTTGGACAGGGTGTACTCGTGCCCGCAATAGACCTGGGTCGTATCGGGCAGCCGCATGAGCTTGCCGAGCGACTCGTGCATCTGCCTGGGCGTGCCCTCGAACAGCCGGCCGCAGCCCACTGCGAACAGCGTGTCGCCGCAGAACAGCATGCCGGCGCCGTAAAACGCGATGTGCGTGCGCGTGTGGCCCGGGATCTCAAACACCTCGAATCCCACGCCGAAATGGGGCAGAGTCATCCGCTCGCCGTCGCGCAGCCGGTGCGTCACTTCCCTGATGCGCTCGTCGTGCGGCCCGTAGACCGGGACGCGGTACTGCTTGAGCAAGTCCGCGTTGCCGCCGACGTGGTCGGCATGGTGGTGCGTATTGATGATGGCGACGAGCTCGAGCTTCTCGGCGCGCAGGTAGTCGAGAACGGGGCGCGCATCCCCGGGATCCACTACGGCGGCGCGGCCCGCATCGCGCAAGGTCCAGATGTAATTGTCGGCGAACGCGCGCAGCGGAACGACTTCAAAGGCCATATGGTGACTCGTGATTCGTGACGCGTCGTAAACCTGGATTAAGCCAGTCAGCAGTCACCGGTCACCCGTCACGCCTTTTCCTGTTGTGTGTTTCACGCGCCGATTATAAACTCCGTCCATGTCAGCGCACGACCGCCCGTTCCAGGCCGGCGAATGGTTCGCCACGCCGCTCGGGCAGTACCTTCTCGGCCGCGAGCAGTCGTACTTCGATAACGCGGTGGCCGATGTTTTCGGGTACAACGCTTTCCAGCTCGGTCCGCCCGATTTCGACTTCCTGCGCGCGAGCCGCATCCCTTTGCGCTGCCGCGTTAACGCCGCGGGCATGGCGGGGCTGAGAGCGGACTTCCGCGACCTGCCGATCGCAAGCAACAGCGCCGATCTGGTGGTGCTGCCGCACGCGCTCGAATTCGACGAGAACCCCCACCAGATCCTGCGCGAGGTGGCGCGGGTGCTGCTGCCGGAAGCGCAGGTGGTGATCTCCTGCTTCAATCCCTGGAGCCTTTGGGGCTTCCGGCGCGCCTTCACGCGCAACGGGCGTTATCCCTGGAACGGGCGCTTCATTAACCTGCCGCGGCTCAAGGACTGGCTGACGCTGCTTGGACTGGAGATCACCGCAGGCCAGATGAGTTGCTACGCGCCCCCGTGCGCCGCCGAGAAATGGCTCGGGCGCTTCGCATTCATGGAGGCCGCGGGTGACCGCTGGTGGCCGATCGCGGGCGGGGTTTATTTTCTGCAGGCGGTGAAGCGAGTGCGGGGCCTGAGGCTGATCATGCCGCGGTGGACCGACCGCCTGGCGCCCAAGAAGAGCCTTGCCGCCGTTCCCAAAAAGGTCGCGCGGCCGGAGGAGGCGCTCACCGCCAGAAACGGCATGACTGATCAATCGTGACATGGTGAAGCGTGACATGGTAAAGCGTGACATAGTGAAGCGTGACGTGGTGAAGCGTGATCTGTTCTTGATGCTCTTGAACTGCCGCGCCTTATCAGGTCACGCCGTATCACGTCACGCATTTGCATGTCATGCAGCATCACGTCACGGATTTCCACGATGAAGGAAATCGTGGAAATCTATACCGACGGCGCCTGCAAGGGCAATCCCGGCGCCGGCGGCTGGGGCGCCCTGCTCAAATACGGGCGCAGAATGCGCGAGCTCTACGGGGGCGAGCCGAACACCACCAACAACCGCATGGAGCTGACCGCCGTGATCCGCGCGCTTGAAGCGCTCAAGCGCCGCTGCCGGGTGCGGCTGCACACCGACTCGCAGTACGTGCAGCAGGGGATCTCGACCTGGATCCACGAATGGAAAAGACGCGGCTGGCGCACCGCCGGCAAGAAGCCGGTCAAGAACGATGACCTGTGGCGCCGCCTCGACGAGCTCAGGGCGCGGCACGACGTCGAGTGGATCTGGGTGCGCGGCCATGCGGGCGACGAGGGCAACGAGCGGGCCGACGAGCTGGCGAACCTCGGCGTACAATCAGTCAGGTCGTGAACCGCCAAGGCGCCAAGAAAAACAAAAATAAGAACGAGAAATAATAAGAACGGATCAGCCGCGACAGATGAGCAGGGCTGAACAGCGAAAAGGGCAGTTTTGCTTCTATTTTAGTTGGATTTTCTTGGCGTCATGGCGTCTTGGCGGTTAATTACGGTTTAAAAATGCGGCAGATAGTCCTGGACACTGAGACAACGGGGTTAGAACCGGAGTTGGGGCACCGCATCATCGAGATTGCGGGCGTGGAGCTTGTCAGCCGGCGGTTCACCGGCAACAATTTCCACCGCTATCTCAATCCCGAGCGCGAGAGTGAGGCGGGCGCGCTCGAGGTGCACGGCCTGACGAGCGAGTTCCTGCGCGACAAGCCCAGGTTCCGGGAGATCGTGAAGGAGTTCCTCGACTACGCAAGCGGCGCGGAGCTCGTCATCCATAACTCGGCCTTCGATGTCGCCTTCCTCAATCGCGAGCTCGACCTCGCTGATCTCAAGCCCGTCACCGAGTACTGTGCGGGCGTCGTCGACACGCTTCGCATGGCGAAGGACATGCACCCGGGGAAGAAGAACAGCCTCGACGCGCTGTGCGAGCGCTACCAGATCGACAACTCCGCCCGCACGCTGCACGGCGCGCTGCTCGACGCGCAGCTGCTCGCCGAGGTCTATCTCGCCATGACTCGCGGCCAGGAGAGCTTGGTGATGGAGGTGGAAAGCGGCTCCGCCTCGGCCGCGACCGCGGAAGCCGGGCACGGCAAGCTCGACCTCGTCGTCCTGCGCGCGACCAAGGAAGAACTTGCTGCCCACGCCGGGCAGCTGGCCGACATAGACAAAGCCAGCAACGGCCAGTGCCTGTGGCGCAAGCTCGAGAATGCGTGAGTCGTGATTCGACTATCGAGCTTCGCGTAAATGCTTTACGCCGCTCGACCCTCACCCCTTCCCCCTCTCCCAGAGGGCGAGGGGGAATGTACAGTGCGGAAATGGTGTGTCAACCATTTCCGCAACGATCAATAGGCTTGGCTTACTTCGGTGCGTGTCTGAAGTGACTTTCTCAAGACGGTGAGCAACTGGCCCACGCGCTCGAGTTGCCTGAAACAAGCCAGCCGTCAGAAGGTTTACAGAGTTCGGGGTCGACTCACGAATCACGCTTCTAAGCCATCGCCGGCAAGCGGCTCGCCGCGGGCGAGTTTGCCGGCGATGGTGTCGATCAGCCGCCGGGAGATGCTGATTTTCGGCGGCAGTTTCGGCAGCGCCGTCGGCTCGAACCAGCGCGCTTCGACGATTTCGGTTCCGTCTGGCCGTACTTCCCCGCCCGCGTAGTCCGCAGTGAAGGCGATCATCAGCGAGTGCGGGAACGGCCACGGCTGGCTGCCGAAGTAGCGGATGTTCTTCACTTTCACCCCGACCTCCTCGCGCGTCTCGCGTACCACGGTGTCTTCCAGCGTTTCTCCGGGCTCGACGAACCCCGCGAGGGCGGAAAATCGTCCGTCAGGCCAGATCGGCTTCCGCGCGAGCAGAAGCTTTCTGCCGTGGGTCACCAGGATCATGACGGCGGGGGAGACCGGCGGATAGCTCGTGTGGCCGCACGCCGGGCAGGCCCGCGCTCGCTCGTCGCTGCGCGGCTCCGTCTTGGCGCCGCAGCGGCTGCAATACTGATGGTTGCGGTCCCAGTCGAGAATCTGGTAGGCGCGGCCCGAGAGCGCCGCCAGCGTCGTTTCCACCAGCCCGAAGAGATCGCGCAGGCCGAGCGCAGACCAGCCCTCCGGCAGCGTCTGCGCCTCGTCGATCTCGGCGGCGTAGCAGTGCTTGCCGTCGTAGAGGCCCAGATACTGGCTGCGCAGCGGCGCAAGCCCGTGCTCGGCAAGGTCCACGCAGCACGGCATCGCCGGCCGGTCCGCTCCGTTCAGCACCAGGATCTCCGCGCGCCGAAACGCGAACCAGAGCGCCGGTTCGTCGCGCCGCTGCGGCGGCGTCACCAAGGGGATGTATTCTCCGGCCATGAGCGGAAGCCAGGATTCAGCAAAGCAGCCACACATTATCCATTTGATACCATAACTCAATGTCGGCACTTTCCGCCATAGCGAGGGCGATGCGCGCCGCAATCGCAGGGTCGTTTCTTGCGCTCGCGTGCCTTTCGGCTTCCGCGGCGCAGCTCCCTATCTTCGACGCGCACATTCACTACAGCCATGACACCTGGGAGGCGCTGCCTCCCAAGGCTGCGATCGCGCTGCTGCGCGAGGCCGGGGTAATGCGGGCTCTGGTGTCGAGCTCGAACGACGACGGCACCCAGAAGCTCCATGCCGAGGCGCCGGACCTCATCGTCCCGGAGTTGCGCCCGTACCGCCGTCGCGGCGAAATCGGCGGGTGGGTGCGGGACGAAACCATCATCGCGCACGTCGAGGACCGGCTCAAGCGCTACCGCTACGTGGCGATCGGGGAGTTTCACGTCTCCGGCGGGGATGCTGATCTGCCGGTAGTGCGGCGCATGGTACAGCTCGCGCGCGAGCACAAGCTGTTCCTGCATGCGCATTCCGACACCGATGCCGTGGAGCGCATCTTCCGCCAGGATCCCGGCGCGCGTGTGTTGTGGGCGCACGCCGGATTCGCGCCGCCCGAGCGCGTGCGGGAGATGTTGCGCCGCCACCGGAATCTCTGGTGCGATCTCGCGTTCCGCACCGATCATGCGCCGGGCGGCAAGCTCGATCCGGGCTGGCGCGCCGCGTTCCTGGAGTTCCCGGACCGCTTCATGGTCGGGACCGACACCTACGCCGCCGAGCGGTGGCCCTTCGTCGTCGAGCACGCGCGATGGTCCCGCGCGTGGCTCGCTGAGCTGCCTCCGGACGTCGCGGAGAAGATCGCCTGGCGCAACGGCGAGGTCGTTTTTGGGCCGCTGGCCGCGGCCCTTGGAAAACCGTGACTTGGTGAGGCGTGACGCGATACTGCGTGACATGGTATGGCGTGACGTGACGAAGCGTTGGTAACCAAGTACGCATTACCACGTCACGATTCATCATGTCACGGCCCACCATGTCACGCATTACCATGTCACGATTCACCATGCTAAAATCGCGGCGCGCTGCGGGTGGTTAGCTCAGCGGTAGAGCACTGTCTTCACACGGCAGGGGTCACAGGTTCGAACCCTGTACCACCCACCATTTTCCTGATAACGCGTGACGTGATGAACCGTGACATGATGAATCGTGACATGGTGAACCGTGACGCGGTAAGCCGTCGTTGGTCTTAAGCATCTGCATTTAACGCCTTTTCACGTCACGCCTGATCACGTCACGCAGTACCACGTCACGCTGCACCACGTCACGCCATTTCTATCTAGTGAGCAAGAAGATCACGATTGTTGGAGCAGGAATCGTCGGCGTCGCCACCGCGTGCTTCCTGCGGCGCGACGGTCACGATGTGACCGTCGTGACCGCGGACCCCCCGGGTGAGTATTGCTCGTTCGGCAACGCCGGCATGCTGAACTCCGCGGGCTGCGTGCCACAGTCGTTGCCGGGCGTGCTCGCGAAGGTGCCGGGGTATCTCGCCGACCCGCTGGGACCGCTCGTCGTGCGCTGGTCGTACATGCCGAGGGCGGCTCCGTGGATGCTGCGGTTTCTCGCCTGCGCAACCGAGAAGCAAGCGGAACGCGCATCCCTCGCGCTCTACTCGCTGATCCGGAGCACTCTGGATGATTACGATCTCCTCGCAAGGCATGCGGGCTGCTCGGATCTCATCCGGAAGAGCGGCTATCTCGTGGTCTACGAGCGCGAGCGGGGCTACCGCGACGACGCGCTCGCCTGGAAGTTGCGGCGCGACCGCGGCGTCGCGATGGAGGAGCTCGATACCGCAGGCATCCGCAGGTTGATGCCGCAGCTTGCGCCCCATTACGAGCGCGGCGTCTACCTGCCGGAACAGGGGTACGTCGCCAATCCCGAGCGGCTCACCAAGACGCTCGCAGCGCAGTTCCAGAAGGACGGTGGGGCCATTCTGCAGCGCAAGGTGCTCGACATCGAGGTGAACGAAAACGGCGTGCAGGCGCTCGCGACCGATGCGGGCAGGCTGCCCGTCGAGACGCTGGTCGTCTGCGCCGGCGTGCACTCGGGCGAGTTGACGGCCAAGCTCGGCGAGCCGGTGCCAATCGAGGCCGAGCGCGGCTATCACGTGACCTATTCGGATCCGGCCCTGAAGCTGCCGATGCCGGTGCACGTATCGGACGCGAAGGTGTTCGTGACGCCGATGGAAATGGGCCCGCGCATCGCCGGGCAGGCGGAATTCGCCGGCATTTACGCCCAGCCCAATTACCAGCGGGCGGAAGTGCTGGAAACACACATGCGGCGCATGTTCCCGCAGGTGAGGACCGCCGATGGCACGCGCTGGATGGGAAAGCGCCCGTCCATGCCCGATTCATTGCCGGTGGTCGGGCCGTCCGCCAAGCACCGCAACGTCTATTACGCCTTCGGGCACGGCCACTTGGGTCTCTGCGGCGGTGCTCCTACGGGGCGGCTCATAGCGGATCTCGTAGCGGGTCGATCTCCCGCGACCGACCTCGCGCCGTTCCGCGTGAGCCGCTTCTGATGAAGCGTGACGTGGTGGATCGTGACATGATGAATCGTGACGTGGTGAATCGTGACGTGGGAAAGCGTTATGAGTTAACCACGCTTCGTCATGTCACGCCGTACATGTCACGCGGTATCACGTCACGCCTCACCCTGTCACGCTTTCTTGGCACCAATGCGGACAGTCTTGCCAGAGTTGGCTGATCTGAGAATTGCCTCAAATACCTCCACTCCGTGAACCTCGTCGCCGCCGGCGACCGCGAGCGGGCGTTTTTCCATGGCGGCGCGCGCGAAGTTCTCCAGCTCGGCGCGCTCGGTGCTCAATTCCGGGAACGAGAGCAGCTGCGGCTTGTGGTGGACATGGAGCTGCGCGGGATCGGCGTGGCAAGCCTTCATCTGCCAGGTCGTGAGGTGCTCGACGTCGCTCACTTCGACACATCCTTTCGAGCCGAAGATCTGCATGCGCCAGGTCTCGGCGGTCGCGATCACGGTGCCGAGATAGCCGGTGGCGCCGCTCTCGAAGCGGAACAGCATCGAGGTTGTGTCGTCAATCCCGTAGTCGAGCACCCGGCGGGAACTCTGGGCGTGCACCGACTCGATTCGGCCTGCAAGGTAGAGGAACGCGTCCACCACATGCACGCCGCGCCCGGTCATGCCCCCCGCCGGGGCTTCGTCGCGCGCCTGGCGCCAGTGGTCACGGCTGACTCGGTAGACGCTGGGACCGCAAAAGTTGCCCTCAAGGTGCAGGAGCTTTCCCAGCCGGCCGTCCTCCAGCATGCGTTTGATCTCCCGTAGCGCCGGCTGGAAGCGCCAGTTGAAGCCTACCGCAAGCGCGACGCCGGCCCGCGCGCACGCGCGCACCGCCGCTTCCGCGCTTTTCGCCGTCAAGGCAATGGGTTTCTCCGAGAAGACGTGCTTGCCGGCCTTCGCGGCGGCGACGATCTGCGCGGCGTGCTGCGTGTGCGGCGTGGCGAGCACGACCGCGTCCACCTTCGGGTCCGCGAGCACGTTCTCGTAGGAATGGTAGAGCCTGAGCCCTTTCTCGCGCGCGTAAGCCTCGGCCTTGGAGAGCGTGCGGGTCGCGCCCGCGACGAAGCGGACGACGTCGCTCTTGCCCTGGACGCTGTTGACGAGGTTCCGGCCCCATTTGCCCAGGCCGACGATAGCAGCGTTGATCATGCGAACTCCGGTGATGCGTGATGGGCGATGCGTGATGCGTGAACGCGGGTTTTCTGTTCATCCTTCATCATGGGTCATTCATCGTTTAGCGTTTTTCCCTCATCCCTCATCCCTCATCCCTCATCCCTCGACGAGTCACCAGTCACCAGTCACGAGTCACCAGTCACCAGTCACGAGTCACGCTGTATCAAGAATCAGCCGGGACGCGCTCCGGATTTCTTCACCACTTCGCGCCACTTCGGGATCTCGGAGCGCATCAGCGCGGCCAGCTCTTCCGGCGTGGAGGTGGTGAGGTCGACCGCCTGCGTCCGGAAGCGCGCCTGCATGTCCGGGCTTTCCAGCGCGCGCTTCACTTCGGCGTTGAGCAGACGCACGATCGCGGGCGGCGTTCCGGCGGGCGCGAATACGGCGAACCACGGCGTGTAGTCGTATCCCGGGAGGGCGGCCTCGGCGATCGTCGGCAGCTCCGGTGCCTGCTGCGTGCGCTTGCCCGTGGTGACCGCGAGGATCCGCAATCGTCCGGCCCGCGCGAGCGGCGCGGAAGTGAGCAGGTTGCTGAACATCATCTGGACCCGCCCCGCCATCACGTCATTCAACGCCGGGGCGTTGCCGTTGTACGGGATGTGCACGATGTCGATGCCCGCCATGATCTGCAGCAGCACTGCTGACATGTGCGTGGGCCCACCGCTGCTCGCGGTTGCGAAATTGATCTCGCCGGGCTTCGCCCTGGCGAGCGCGATCAGCTCGCCAACGGATTTCACGGGCAGGGCGGGGTTCACGACCAGCGCCATCGGCAGCGTCGCCGTCAGCGTGATCGGCGCGAAGTCCTTGACGGGATCGTAGCGGAGCTTCGGGAAGAGACTGACGTTGACGACGTGCGTCCCGCTGTGACCGGCAAGGAGGGTATGACCATCTGGGGCGGCGCGTGCAGCGAGCTCCGCTCCGATCGTGCCGCTCGCGCCGCCGCGATTGTCCACGACCACCTGATGCCCGAAACGCGCTGTCAGTTTCTCGCCGATCGCGCGCGACAGGATGTCCATCGGCCCGCCGGGCGCAAACGGGACGATCAGCCGGATTGGCCGACTCGGGTACTGGCCCGGCTGCCCCAGCGCCGGGCCCGCAATCGTCATGAGCGCCGCTATCAGCGCGCAATATCTAGCCACAGAGAACACCGAGCGCACGGAGAGATTTAAACACCAGTCACCAGTCACGAGTCACCAGTCACGCCGTTCGTGCAGTCACCGATAGGCGTCCTCGGTGACTGCACCCGACCACGGCGACATGACGTCGGTGACGCCGAAGTTCTCGCGACTCCTGGCGTCATGCAGCACCGCGCTCGGGCACGCATAGTTGGTCGGGTAGACAACCAGTTCGGCGAGCTGGGTCGGAAACTTCTCCGCGAGCGCCTTCCGCACCGCGGCCGGCAGGCGCGGATCGAGCGCCACGATGTCTCCGCCGCTCGCGTCAATGCGCGGGTGGTGGAACGCGTCCTCGAGAAACAGGTCGTGGTCGATCAGGAAGGAAAGAATCTGCATGACAGCGGGAAAGATCTTGCGCCCTCCCGAAGCCCCGATCGCGAGCCAGGGCTTACCCTCGCGGCGCACGATCACCGGGCACATGTTGGTGAGCGGGCGCTTGCCGGGCCCGAGGTAATTGGGCGTGCCCGGGCGCGGATCGAACCACATGATGCCGTTGTTCATCAGGATGCCGGTCGAGGGCAGCACCACCTTCGAGCCGAACACGGAGAGCAGCGTCTGGGTCAGCGCCACCATGTTGCCGTGGCGGTCCACCACGTTGAGGTGCGTCGTGGTTGAAGGGTCGCGCGCATCGGCGGTGTCGCCCATCGTCGCGAGCCGCTCGGCGTAGGCGTCGCGCAGCACCGTGGCATAGGCGAGGAAGGCGTCAGCATGCGGCCCGTTGCGCTGGAAATGGACGTCCCGCAGGCCGTTGAGCGCGCGCAGCATGCTGGGACCGGCGGTCAGTCCCGGCGCGAGCGCGATCTGCGCTTCGTGATAATCGGTCGTGAGCGGCTCCACGATGCGCGCGCGGTAGCGCTTGAGGTCTTCGGCGCCGATCACCCCGCCGAGTGCCCGCACGTCCTTGACGATGGCGGCGGCGACCTCGCCCTCGTAGAAATCGCGGCGCCCGGCGCCGGCGAGCCGCTGGAGCGTGTCGGAAAGCCGCGGGAGATTCAGCCGCTCGAGGGGCGCTCCGGGCGCGGTGACGGGCGGGAAACCGTTCGGCAGCCACACGTCGCGCGAAGTAGGGTAGCGCGCGAGCTCTTGCGCCATGGTGGCGACCTTGAGCGTGAGGAACCAGTCCGCCGCGATGCCCTTTTCCGCGAGTTCGATCGCGGGCCGGATCGCGTCGGCGAACTTCAGCGTCCCGAATTTTTCCAGCGCGAGGCCGAGCCCGTCGACGTGGCCGGGGACCGCGAAGGAGAGCGGGCCGTGCACGTTGCGATCGTCCTTCACCGACGGCCAGGCGAAGAGGTCGCGGGTGGTGACGCCGCCGCCCGCGAGCGGGTAGTCGGCGGGATCGAGGCCGAGCGGCGCGACCGGCCCGAGGTCGACCGCGGTGACGCGGTCTTCCTTCGCGGCATAGATCAGCATGAAGCCGATGCCGCCCAGGCCGCAGTTCCACGGCTCCACCGCGGCGAGCGCGAAGCCGGTCGCGACCGCAGCGTCCACCGCGTTGCCGCCCGCCGCGAGCACCCGCGCGCCGGCCTCGCCCGCAACGCGGTTCTGGGTCGCGACGATGCCGCCGCGCGAGCGCGCGAGCGGCTTGCGCACCTGCCAGTTCTGGACGCTGTGTTCGAGCATGATGGGAAAATTCGGGGCGGGCGATATAATCAGGTCGAAATCATAACGGAAAAGCGTGACATGGTGAGACGTGACATGGTGAGGCGTGACATGGTGAGGCGTGACATGGACACGCTTGAAGGGAGCCTGCATCACGCCGTACCACGTCACGCAGTATCACGTCACGCTGTATCACGTCACGCCTTATGAGCAAACGCCATATCGTCTGCCTCACCTTCGACTTCGACGCGATCTCGGGCTTCATCGCGCGCGGCCAGACGTCCGCATCCTGGATCTCGCGCGGGGAGTTCGGGCCGCGGGTCGCCGCGCCGCGCCTGCTCGGGCTCCTCGGAAAATACGGGATCCGGAGCACCTGGTTCGTTCCCGGCCACACCATCGAGACCTTCCCCGGGGCGTGCGAACAGGTGCACGCCGCGGGGCACGAGATCGCGCACCACGGCTGGACCCATCGGTCCCCCGCGAGCCTGACCCGCGAGCAGGAGGAGGCGGAGCTCGTGCGCGGGAACAACGCAATCAAGGGCCTCACCGGTCGCACCGCGCGCGGCTATCGCTCGCCTTCATGGGACCTGAGCCGCCATTCGGTCGAGCTCATGCTCAAGCACCGCGTCGTTTACGATTCGAGCATGATGGGCGACGACTACACCCCGTATTACGCGCGCCAGGGAGATGCCATCGAGCTCGAGCAGCCGGCCCGGTTCGGGCAGGCGACGCGGCTCGTCGAAATGCCGATCCACTGGTCCACCGACGATTCGCCGCACTTCGAGTTCGTGCGCACCGAGACCACCATCCGCCAAGGCCTGATGAATGCCAGCGCCGTGCTGGAGAACTGGGTCAACGACTTCCTCTACATGAAGGACGCGGTGCAGTGGGGTGTGCTGACCTACACCTGTCATCCGTTCGTCATCGGGCGCGGCCACCGCATGCTGATGCTCGAGCGCCTGATCCGGACCGTCGCGGAACACGGCGCCGTTTTTCTCACGATGGAGCAGGCGGCGGAAGAGTTCCGCCAGCGCTCTGCTCCAAAACCGTGACGTGATGATGCGTGACGTGAAACTTCGTGACATGATACTGCGTGACGTGATAACGCGTGGTTAAAGAGCGCTTTTCTTCGTCGTCACGCCTCACCATGTCACGCCTCACCATGTCACGCCTCACCATGTCACGCTTCTGATGACAAGAACAAGATTCGCTCCCAGCCCGACCGGATATCTGCACATCGGCGGCGCGCGCACCGCGCTGTTCTGCTGGGCCTACGCGAAGAGGCAAGGCGGCACCTTCATCCTGAGGATCGAGGACACCGACCGCGAGCGCTCCACCCGGGAGTCGGTGAACGCGATCATCGAGAGCCTGAAGTGGCTGGGGCTCGACTACGAGGGCCCGACCTTCCAGATGGACCGGCTCGCGCGCTACCGGGAAGTGGCCGGGCAACTGATCCGGGAGGACAGGGCGTATTACTGCTATGCCAGCAAGGAAGAGCTCGAGGCGCTGCGCGAGAGCCAGCGCGCGCGCAACGAGAAGCCGCGCTACGACGGGCGCTGGCGCCCGGAGAACGCGCAGCGGCTCGCCCTCAAGCCGCCACCGAACGCACAGCCGGTGGTGCGCTTCCGCAATCCCGACGCGGGCGAGGTCACCTACAGGGACCTGGTGAAAGGCGCGATCACCGTGTCGAACAGCGAGCTCGACGACCTCGTGCTGCTGCGCGCCGACGGCATCCCGACCTACAACTTCGGCGCGGTGGTTGACGACATCGATATGAACGTCACGCACGTCATCCGCGGCGACGACCACGTCAACAACACGCCGCGCCAGATCAACATTTACCGCGCTCTCGGCGCGAATCTGCCGCAGTTCGCGCACGTGCCGTTGATCCTGGGAGCGGACGGAGAACGGCTTTCCAAGCGCCATGGCGCGGTGAGCGTCACGCAGTACCGCGACGAGGGCTATCTGCCGGACGCGCTGGTGAACTACCTCGCGCGGCTCGGCTGGTCGCACGGCGACGAGGAAATGTTCTCGCGCGAGCAGCTCGTCGAGTGGTTCGACCTCGAGCACATCAGCGCTTCGCCCGCGCGCTTCAACCCGGCGAAGCTCGCGTGGCTCAACGCGCAGTACATCAAGGCCACCGGTGACGCGCGGCTGGCCGCGCTCGCCGAGCCGTTCCTGCTGCGGTACGGATGCGACCCGCGCAAGGGGCCGGCGCTCGGGAAGGTCGCCGCGCTGCTCAAGGAGCGCGTCAACACCATCGAGGAGCTGGCCGACGCGGCGGTCTATTTCTACCGCCTGCTGGAACCGCCCGAGAGCTTGCGGCGCCAGCACGCGGGCCCCGAGGCGAGCCCGGTGCTTGCCGAGCTCGCGCAGCGTCTGGAGGCCGCCGAGTGGAAACGGGAGCACATCCAGGCGGTGCTGAAGAGCGTGGCGGCGGCGCAGAACGTCAAGATGAACAAGGTGGGGATGCCGTTGCGGGTGGCGCTCACCGGCAAGGAGGAGACGCCCTCCATCGACGCGGTGGTCGAGCTCCTGGGCCGCGACGAGGTATTGCGCCGGCTGCGCCGCTGGCTGTGACCGGCGCGCGGCCGCGCTAGGATCCGAACCGGGTCGGAAGCACGACGCCGGCAAGGCGGCGCAATACCCGGTGCGGCGCGAGGTCGGCCAGGGTGAAAGCGGGCAGCTCCACCGAGTCGAGCGTATTTTTCACCAGCAGGCCGAGATCGGTGTCGCCCTGTATCAGCAGCCGGCGGGCGAAGAACAGCGTGTCCGGGTCCTCCTTGCGCAGCGCGAGGCACAGGTAATCGTATGCGCTCGCTGCGATGACGAGATCGGCCTCGCCGGCGCCGAACCACGGCACGAACCGGCCGCGCCTCACGGTGAAGTCGAGGGTGAGCCCGGCGTCCGACACCTGCAGCCGCAGGCGCCTCGCTTCGAGGGCCTCCAGCAGCGCGGCTGGAAGCGGGCGCTCGCGCAACGCGTTGAGCGCCAGGCAGAGCACGACCGAAGGAGGGGTCTGCGGGAGCGCGGCGGCGATCTGCGCGAGCGCCCGCGGCATGACAAAGGGCTTGAGTTCCATCGTTGCGCTCGAGCGAAGCGGCGGGTTCAGGCAGCGCTTGCGGCGAGGTCCATTCCCGCCCGGCCCCGCCAGAAGCCGTTGCAGTAGAGGCCGGGGGCGGCCGCCTCGGCCAGATCCGCGGCCTTGGCGGAGGAGAACTCACCATCCGCCCAGCGGCGGAATACGCTGAGCACCTCCGCGGTGTGCTGCGGCCCGGGGCTCACCCGCAGAACGTTGACGCGCATCGCGCGCAGCGCGGCCGCTTCACCGAGCAGGTTGTAGCTCGCCGCGGACTGGGTCTGGATGCCGTTCAAGATGAGAAACGGCCGCTTTTCGCGGGTTGCGAGTTCCAGGCCCTGCGGGTAGTCGCGGCATGCGATCCCGCAGTTGTCCTTCGGGACATTGTTGTAGCGGGCCGTGAAGCAGCGCGCCGAAAATGCCAGCGGAATGCGTCCGAACGCGAAGACTTCGGTTTCCACGGTGTCCGGCTTCGCTTCCTGCATCCCGGCCAGCGCATCGCGCGTGAGGTCCACCGGCGCGACCCAGCGCGCGGCCCCGAGGCCGGCCAGCAGCGACAGGGTCGCCGGATTGTAGACGTTGAGGTGCGGTCCGGCGACGAACGGCATGCGCCCCTCGAGCAGGCGCACCGCGCCCCATTCGTTGGCTTCGACCCGGAAACGGCCGTTGCCGATCACCCGGCGCAGGGCGCGCAGGTCGGCCTCGGATTCGATCAGCGCCAGGGTCGAGAGCACGACCTCCTTGCCGGCCGCGGCGAGGCGCTCGCCGATCCGCAGCCAGTCCGCGGGCCGCAGCTCGCGCCGCCGCGAGCACACGACTTCGCCGAGGTAGACGAGATCCGCGGCCGACCGGGCGATCCCGTCGTAGAAGCCGAACACCGCGTCGCGCGGCCAACAGTAGAGCAGCGGACCGAGCGCGATCTTCATGTCATTTCCAGGGCCGGTGGTAGGCGCCGAGCGTGTGGCTCTGGCCTTCCGAGACCCTGTCGAGCGCCGCCATCCAGTCAGCGCGCGGCGCAAATTTCGCAGGGCTGCGCCGGCACGCGTCGATCGCTTCGCGCCACACGCGCGTCACCTG
>JACPEF010000175.1 GCA_016183675.1 Betaproteobacteria bacterium | reverse complement strand
TGTCCCCTATTTACCTCCTGGTCGATGCATAACATGGCGTTGAACTCGTTCGCTTCGCTCACTCCGACCGTCGTCTCGACGCGAAGCGGCGAGACGACGGCGGGTTAACGCGGCGTTAAGTTGTTCATCTCGGAATTGCTTGGCGCCTTGGCGTCTTGGCGGTTCCCAAAAGCCGTGAGTCGTGAAATCGGGAGATCGACAAAATCCGGGAGAGCGGGAGGTCGAGAGGTGAAACAACCGGGAGGTCGTGAGGTCGGGAGCTCGTGAGATGGGGTTTTTCTCCCTCTTCCGCTCTCACGCTCTAACGCCCTCACGGATTTTGTTGCCCTCCCGCACTCACGCTCTCACGTCTTCATCGTCTTTCGCTCTCACGCCCTGACGCTCTCACGGAACTTGTCGCTCTCCCGCTCTGACGCACTCACGATCTCTCGGATGTTTCCCTCCGCGCCCTCTGCGGTTCAGCTTTGTATTTATCGGCGTTCATCGGCGGCTTAATAGATTTCGGTTTCTCTTCTAGAGCCGCAGGCCGGTCGAGTTCTTCTCGTAGCTCAACGACTCGAAGCGGATGCCAAGCTCTTTCCCGTAGCGGAACGCCTGCCGGATCTCCTCGCGCGTGGCGCGGCGCGCCAAGTCCCGGTACTTCTCGTTGAACTTCGCATGACCGGGATCGCAGAAATTGTCCGGATGATACTGGTCCATGATGTTGACCGGCGCATCCGGCATGTGCTCCGCAACCCATTTCAGCACCGGAGCCGTGCAGCACTCGACGTGGTTCGGCATGACCAGGTGCCGGATGGTGAAGTCCTCGCCCCAGTCGTGGATCAGCTTCAGGTTTTCGGTTACTGTTTCCCAATAGAACGGCGTCTTGGACAGAAGGGGCGCGCAGCGCCCGGGCCCGAACTTGAAGTCCGGCAGCCAAACATCCATCAGGATGCGCAGCAGCTTCATCGCCGGCGCCGACATGAAGAAGTTGCTGTTCCACAGCATCAGCGCGTTGAACGCGCCGCGGTACTGCGCGAACCGCGGATTTAGCGGGAAGCCGAAGTGGTAGTCGGCCTTGCCCGGCAGCGCTGCCGCGAGATCGTCCCGGGTCGGGCTCAGGTCTTCAAGCTGTGAGATGGCGTCCACGATGGTGTGCAGGTGGATAGTCACCTCCCCGCCCACCCAGTTGATGTTGTGGCAGCCCTCCATGCGCAGCAGCCACGCCATCGTCGCGAGCGTGCGTGCGCTGACCGGCCGGCCGTTGTCCTTGTCGGTGGAGATGTCGCCGTTCTGGCAGAACGCGCAGCGCCTGTTGCAGGAGGTGAAGAAGATCGTTCCCGAGCCCGTCGTGCCGCGGTAAACCAGCTCTTCGCCCCGATGATGGAAGTAAGTCGAGACGCGCGAGTCGGCAGCGAGCTTGCAGGTGCCCAACCTGGCGCCCTCGCTGCGGTCCACCTGGCAGTCGTAGCGGCAGAAATTGCAGTGCGCCAGCATCCGGTATGCAATTTCGCGGCAGAGATCAACGAGGTTAACCGGCACCGCGAGGCCCGCCGGTAGCTCACCGCGACCGCCCCGGATGCTGTTCCACAGGTCGAGGAATTGCGGCATCCTCGCTTCGAGCTCAACCCACAGCGCTTCCTCCGGCGCGTCGAGCGCAACCGCCACGGGCACGCGGCCTGCGATGCGGAATTTGGCCGGCGCGCGGTTGTCCGCGACCGCGAGATACCAGGGCATCAGCCCCTTGAGATCGTGCTCGCGCCAGATGCGCAGGTTGCTCAAATCGCTCATCGCTCGACCGGGAGCTTGCGGTCATTCCACTCCACCATCCCGTCCTTGAGGTTATAGACCCGCTCGAAGCCGAGCCCGTAGAGGATGGCCGCGGCCGTCGTGCTGCGCACCCCCGAGCGGCAGACCGCGACGATAAGCCGGCCGCGGTGGGGCTCGAGCTCGGCGGTGCGGCCCGCCAGCTCGCGCAGCGGGACGAGGACGCTGCCGGCGATGTGGCCGAGCTCGCCGTGATACTCGTTCGGCTCGCGCACATCCAGCACCAGCGGGGCGTCAGACGAAGCGAGCATGGCGCTCATCTCGTCGGCGGCGAGCTGCCGCACTGTGTTCAGCTCGGCGAGGTCCGGGAACTTCGTCCTGTCGTCGTCGATCGCGCTCTGGTTGGGCTGCAGCACTTCCTGGATCTTGTCCGGCATCGGAAAGCTGAGGCTCGCCATCAGCTCGACATACTGCTGGCGGCTGCGGCCCGCGATGCGCGGATTGTTGCGCTTCTCCTGCCCGATGGTGGAGCTCACGTTGCCGCGGTAGTCGTGCGCCGGGAATACCAGCGTCTCCTCCGGCAGCGTGAAGAGCTTCTTGGTGATCGAGTCGTACTGGCTCCCCGCGTCGCCCCCGGCGAAGTCCGCCCGCCCCGTTCCTCCGATCAGCAGCGCGTCGCCGGTGAAAACCCGGCCGTCCGCGTAGAGGCTGATGCTGTCCGGCGTATGCCCCGGCGTGTAGAGCACCCCGATCCGCGCCTCGCCCACCTCGATCTCGTCGCCGTTCTCCACGTGATGCGTCACGCCTGGGCACGGCGCGCGCCGGTGCATGACGAGGCGCGCATCCACGAGATCGCGCAACTGGAACGAGCCCGTCGGATGGTCGGCGTGAGTGTGGGTGTCGACGATCGCGTCCAGCGTGAGCTGGTGATAGGCCAGGAACGCGAGGTAGCGGCTGACGTGGTCGCGCACGGGGTCGATGATGAGCGCCTTTCGCGTGCGCCCGCACGCGATGAGGTAGGTCTTGCACTTGCCGCGGTTCAATTCCCGAAAGAGCAGCATGGCAGGCTACTCAACGAGCTCGGGACCGGCGGGCAGCGCCCTGACGGGCGTATCCGTGCGCGCTCGCGAGCGAGAGCGTTACACCCCTCGCCACGCGCAGCGTGATCATCAGGAACGACGGGCTTCCAGCAATCATTCCCCCTCCTTTGCCGTCGTACGGTTCAACCCGGCGTCGGATGCAATCATATCACCGGACGAGTTGTGCAATCGGACGCGCCTTGCTACATTTCCGCGGTCCCCAGGAGAAAAACAAGTGAGTTTTTTCACCCCGCCCGAGCGGATCGAGGCCGAGGTCTTCGCGACCGTGCCCGCGCATTTGCGGAAAAAAGGCCACCCCTCGAGCTGGATCGACGCCAATCACCCGGGCAGCGGCCTCGACTGCTTTCTCGAGGGGCCGGCGTTCGACCGCGCGGGAAACCTGTACATGGTGGACATTCCCTACGGGCGGATCCTGCGCCTCAGGGCGGGCGCCGAATTCGACGTTGCTGTGGAATACGATGGCTGGCCCAACGGCCTCGCGGTCCACAGGGACGGGCGCGTGTTCATCGCCGATTATCGCCACGGCATCATGGTGCTCGATCCCGGGACGGGCAAGGTGACCCCGCACCTCACGCATCGCTTCTCCGAGGGCTTCAAGGGGGTGAACGACCTCACCTTCGCGAAAAACGGTGACCTCTACTTCACCGACCAGGGGCAGACCGGCGTGCACGACCCCACCGGGTGCGTGTACCGCCTCACGGCGAGCGGCCGGCTCGAATGCCTCATCGCCAATGCGCCCAGCCCCAACGGCATCGTGCTCGATCCCGACGACAAGGTGCTCTTTGTTGCGATGACGCGCGCGAACTGCATGTGGCATTGCCCGCTCAAGCCGGAAGGCGGCGTGTCCAAGGTAGGGGTGTTCGCGCAACTTCCCGGGATACATGGTCCGGACGGGCTGGCGATGGACGAGGCCGGTAACCTCGCGGTGGCGCACGCTCGCCCCGGGATCATCTGGCTGTTCAGCGGCATCGGGGAGCCGCTCTACCGCGTGCAGGCGCCGGTGAAGAACGCGCGCTTCACCAACCTGTGCTACGGCGGGGCTGACGGCAAAACGCTTTATATCACTGAGTCCTACAGCGGGACGATCTACCGGGCGCGCATGCCGGTCGCGGGCAAGCTGCTATTCTCGCACCTGTAACCGCCCCATAATTCCGAGCCAAAGGGAGGAACATGACAACGCTTGCTCTCAGGTCCGCCGGTCTGCTGATTAGCGCGGTATTGGCGACGGCGATCGCGGCGCCCGTACTCGCTCAGGGCAAGTACCCCAGCAGGCCGGTGCGCATCGTCGTGCCCAACGCGCCGGGCAGCAGCCCCGACATCATGGCGCGCCTGATCGCGCAACCGCTCTCCGAGCGCCTGGGTCAGCAGGTGGTGGTGGACAACCGGGCAGGAGCGGGCACCATGATCGGCGGCGAAATCGCCGCGAAGTCGCCGCCCGACGGCCATACCCTGCTGATGGGCATCGCCACGCTCGCGATCAATCCCGCTACCTACAAGAAGGTGCCCTACGATGCGCTGCGCGACTTCGCGCCGATCACCCAGGCGGTCAACGTGCCCGCCGTCCTCGTCGTCCACCCGTCCCTGCCGGCGAGATCGGTGAAGGAGCTGATCGCGCTCGCGAAGGCGCGGCCGGGGCACGTCCCCTACAAGGGTTCCGGGCCGGGGGTGATCGACCTGCTAGCCGGTCACGTTTCGGTCATGACCTCAAACATCCTGAGCGCCATTCCTCATATCCGGTCCGGCAGGATGCGCGCGCTCGGCGTGACGAGCGTCAGGCGCGCCACGGCTGCGCCGGACGTCCCGACCATCGCCGAGGCCGGCGTGCCAGGCTATGAGTCGGCGCAGTGGTCCGGGTTGCTCGCTCCCACGGGAACGCCGAAGGAAATCATCGCCCGGCTGCACAAGGAAACTGCCGCGATCCTGCATTCGCCGGAAACCAGGGAGCGTCTCGCCAAGGACGGCGGGGAACCCGTCGCCAGCTCGCCCGAGGACTTCGGCGCCTTCATCCGGGCGGAAACCGTCAAGTGGGCGAAGGTCGCGAAGAGTGCCGGCATCCAGCTGGAATGACTTGCGCGCAAAGGCGCACGCAGATCATTACGATGTTTTTGAATATCCGAGCCTGAGCCCCTAGTCCCTAGTCCCTAGTCCCTAGTCCCGCTCTTGGGGCTTAGCAGCCGCACCTGCTCTACGCGGCGGCGCGTTGGCCTTTGACATCCTCCGCGATCTTGCGGAACTCGGTTTCGGTCAGCAGCCGTTTGCTTTTCAGAGAGTACCCCTTCACCGCGGCCGTCATCTTCAGGGCCTCTTCATCGCTCGCCTCGATGCCCATCTGCGCGAGCCAGGCCTTGACCGAATCGATGCCGCTGCCCTTGCCCATCACGATCTCGGCGGGTGGTTGACCGACGAACTTCGCGCGCACGGGGAACAGCTCGGTCGCGTTTTCCTCGCCGCAGTTCTTGTACCAGCTCGCGATGATCCCGGACTCGATCTGATACAGCTGCCTGCCCACGACAGGCTTGTTCGAAGGCACGTCCACTCCGGTGAGTTTCTGCACCAGGTTGGCGAGCGGAGTGAGCTTGCTGTAGTCGAGCCCGACGTCCACGCCATACATCGTCAGCAATCCCATGACGGTTTCTTCCATCGGCGTGTTGCCGGCGCGCTCGCCGACGCCCAGCACGGTCGTGTGCAGCACCTCAACGCCTTCGGCGGCGGCCATGATCGTGTTCGCGACGCCCATGCCGAAATCCTGGTGGAAGTGCGCTTCGAGGCGCTTGTTGACGCGCTTCTTGACCTCGCGGACGAAGTACTGCATCGCATGGGGCGATACGACCCCGAAAGTGTCCACCAGGGCCAGCGCGTCCATGTGGCCTTCGGTGGCGACCCGATTGATGAGGTTCAACACCCAGTTCATCTCGGAGCGGGAGAAGTCGATCGGGAAGAACACGACTTCGAGCCCGTTCTTTTGAGCGAACTTGGTCGCTTCAATGGAGGTCTCGATCGCCTTCTCCATCGGCCACTTGTAGGCGAGGTCGACCATGTGCTGGCTGGACGGAATCTCCATGACCACGCCGTTGACACCGGTGTCGATCGCGCGCTGGACGTCCTCTTTCATGCAGCGCGAAAAAGCAAAAATCTGCGGGCCGAGGTTGCGCCTGGCGATCTCCTTGATGGCTTCGGCGTCGGAGGGCGAAACGATCGGCATGCCCGCCTCGATGCGGTGCACGCCGGCTTCCGCCAGCGCTTCGGCAATGCGGATCTTGTCGTCCTTGCTCAAGATGATGCCGGTCTGCTGCTCCCCGTCACGCAGCGTGATGTCGTGGATCTTGATCTGCTTGGCGAACTTGAAATCCTTGCGCACTTCGTCCGCGTAATTCCACTGGCTGACGAACCAATTGTCTGTCTTCCAGGGTTGCTTTGCCATTTGCTTGCTCCTCGTGTGTTCGGAAAAAAAGAAATCGCTGTCAAACCAAACAGCGAAATTTACGCGGGAGGGTTCCTGTGCACTGTTGCCGCAATATCAAGGGCATGCAGACGAAACTCGATTCGCGTAATTCCCCTGCTCCAGACACGGGCTCGGGCGAGCCTGCAACGCGATTTTACAACATCGGGCCAGGTTTGGTCTGGGTTGTCCCCGGTCAGCGCCTGGCCGCAGGCGGTTTGCGGGCCGCGACGTACCAATCCAGGATCTGCGCGCCGTTCCAGAACAGCACGCCCTTCTGCTTTCTGAGGCGCCGGAACACGGTCTCGAAGTACTTGATGCGGTGCGGCACGCCCGAGATGTAGGAATGCACCGCGATCGCCATGATCTTGGCGCGGTCCTTCCCTTCCCGGTGCAGGCGTTCGAAATAATCCATGCAGCGCGTCACGAATTCCCCGGCCGGGTGGTGCTGCACCACCATCATCGCGATGTCGTTGAGCTCCACCGTATACGGCAGGGTCACGAGATTGCCGTAGCGGGTCTTGATCGTGCACGGCTCGTCGTCTATCACCCAGTCGGCGATGTACTGGATGCCGGCGGCCGCCAAGAGCTCGGGGGTGTCGAGCGTCTCCGTCAGCCCGGGCCCCATCCAGCCCACGGGACGCTTACCGGTGAATTCCCGGAGCACCTTGATGGACCGCCGGATCATGTCCGCCTGGTCCGGCTCGAGGTGTATCGGCCGCTGGTCGTAGGAATGCCCCATGAACTCCCAGCCGGCATCGCGCGCGGCCCTGGCCACGCGCGGATAGTCGATGCACGCCCGCGCGTTGATGGAGAGCGAGGGTACGATTCCCAGCTCGTCGAGCACCGCCTTCAGGCGCCAGAAGCCGACCCGCATGCCGTACTCGTGCCAGCCCCAGTGCGGCACGTCCGGCAGCTGCGTGACGCCGGTGGGCGGCGGCAGCACCTGCCGCGGCATCGCCCGCCCGACGTCCCACACCTCGATGTTGACGACGGGCCACACCACCACGCGTGCCTTGTCCGGCAGCAGGAGGGGCGGACGGTCGACGATGGCCGAGTAGCGCAGGCGTTTGGCGGGGATCACTGATCTTTTCTTTCCGGTGACCAATACTGTGGCTACTATTATAACCGCGCGGTCATCTCCACCCTTTGATATAGTCCTCGCGACTAGACCGGAAAGAAAAGATTAATGGACGATCCCTGTCTTCCCCCAGTACTGAATCCCAGAAAGCCTGAGGTAGCAACGCCGGCTCAGGCTTGCGACGCGCACTTTCACATCTTCGGGCCGGTGAGCCGCTTTCCTTACTTTTCGGGGCGCGCCTACACGCCGCCGGAGGCGCCGCTGGAAGCCTTGCTCGCCCTGCACGCGCGCCTCGGCGTCGAGCGCGGCGTGGTGGTTCAGGGCAACGCGCACGGCACCGACAATACCGTAGTGCTTGATGCGCTCGAGCGCGAGCCGAAACGGCTGCGCGGCATTGCGATCATCAGGGACACCACCACGCGCGCGGAGATCAAGCGCATGGCGGACGCCGGGGTACGAGGGCTGCGCTTTCATCACTTGCCGCACCATGCCAGCCGTCACAGCGGCCTCGGCGTAGAGGCGTTCGAAAAACTTGCGCCGCACATGAAGGAATTCGGCCTGCACGTGCAGTTCTTCATGGACGCCCGCGAGCTGCCGGAGGTCATGCCCAGGCTCAAGGACTGGAAGCTGCCGGTGGTACTCGACCATTTCGGCGCCGCGAAAGCTGCGGAGGGAGCTTCGGCCCCCGCCTTCCAGGCGTTGAGGAAGCAGCTCGCCGAAGGCCGTATCTGGATCAAGATTTCCGGCGCTTACCGTGCCTCGCAGAGATACCCCGACTATCCCGATGCACGCCCACTGCACGACGCGCTGATCGCCGCAAACCCGGATCAGCTCGTGTGGGGCACGGACTGGCCGCACCCGCGCCTCGACAGGAACATGCCCGATACCGGGCACCTGCTCGACCTATTCAACGCCTGGACGCCCGACGCCGCTCTGCGGCGGAAAATCCTCGTCGATAACCCCGCTCGACTCTACGGATTTTCCTGAGTGACGAGATAAGGGTGACGAGATACGGGTGACGAGGTACGGGTGATGGGTTAACGAACGTTATTCGTCACCATTAGTCGTCACCATTAATCGTCACCATTATTCGTCACCTCCTTGCTGCCCGCGGCTACCAGCCGGAGATCAGCTCCGGCGAGGCCCTCACCTCCCCGCGTTCGACGCGCCGCACCAGTTCGTTCATCTTCGCGTGCAACGGCGCGGGGACGCCGACCCCGGCCCCGCGCTCGGCCACAAAGCCGTTGATGAAATCGGTCTCGGTGCGGCGCCCCTTGGCGATGTCCTGCGCCATGGAGGGGCGCTGGTCATCCGAGCGCTTCTTCGTGCCCTCGATCAGGATGTCGGTGATCTCCGCCAGCGCGTCGCGGTGGCCCTCGCCCGCCCGCGCCAGCGTCTCGGCCTCCATCCCGAACACCTTCTCGAGCTGGAAACCGAGCGCCTGTCCCACGCGCACCGCCTGACCGCCCAGGCGGACCGAAAGCCAGCGCGGGCCCTCCGCGAGGTCGCGCTGGTTGCCGTAGAGCCCGGTGGCGGCCGACAGGCCGTTACGCATCGAGTTGATGACGAGCTTGGACCAGCGCTCGCCCCACAGGTTAGTGGTGACCTTGGCGCTGTCCACGCTGCGCAGCAGTTCCGCGACCTCCTCCACGCGGCGCGTGACACGGCCGTGGGGCTCG
>JACPEF010000171.1 GCA_016183675.1 Betaproteobacteria bacterium | reverse complement strand
TGAGGCGCTCCTCGAACGCGCGCTCCAGCGCGCTCGTGTCGGCGCGCGGGTCGCGCTCCCGCGCGGCGAGCTGGGTCCTGAGCAGCTCGATCTCGGCATCGCGCCTCAAGACCTCGAAGCGCGCGTCGATCAGGTTAATGCGGTCATAGATGGTCTGGAGCTTCGTCGCCTTGTCCACCACGTGCACCGGGGTGGTGACCTTGCCGCAGTCGTGCAGCAGCCCGGCGAGCTTGAGCTCGTAGAGCTGCTTCTCATCGAGCGCGAAATCCTTGAGCGGCCCGTTGTCGGCCTTGATCGCGGCCTCGGCGAGCATCATGGTGAGCACCGGCACGCGCTGGCAGTGGCCGCCAGTGTAGGGAGACTTGTCGTCGATAGCGGTGTTGATCAGGTTGATGAACGACTCGAACAGCTCCTCCAGCTGGTTGATCAGCATGCGGTTGGTGAGCGCGATCGCCGCCTGGGAGGAGAGCGATTCCGACAGGTGCTGGTCGGTCTCGGAAAACGTCACCACCTCCCCGCTCGCCCGGTCCTTCGAATTGATGAGCTGCAGCACGCCGATGATCTCGCCCTCGTGGTTCTTCATCGGCACGGTGAGGAACGAGCGGGAGCGGTAGCCCGTCTTCTTGTCGAAGTTCTGGGTGCCGGTGAAGTCGAAGCCCTCCTCGGTGTAGGCGTCGGCGATGTTGACGGACTTGTCGTGGTGCACCGCGTAGGCGGCCACCATGGAGCGAATGGGCCTGCCGTCCTGGTCGTAGAGGTAAACCGGATAGAACGGGATCTCGACGCCGCTCGTGCCCCCCATCGCAAGCCCGAGCGTGTCGTTGCGCATGATCTCGAACCTGAGCGTCTTCTCCTCGGTCATGCGGTAAAGCGTGCCGCCGTCGGCGTTGGTGATGGTCTTCGCCGCGACGAGGATCGCCTCGAGCAGCTTGGTGATGTCCTTCTCTTGCGAGAGGGCAACCCCGATCTGGTTGAGCTGCTCGAGCCGCTTGAGCAGATCGCCCGCCTCCCGGAGCCGGTGGACGTCGTTCATGACAGCTGTGGCTCGCACTTACTTGATGCAGACCGCGCGCACCTGCTGGATGTCGGTGATCCCCTGCAGTACCTTCTCGATGCCGTCCTGTTTCAGGGTGCGCATGCCGTCCTCGAGGGCCGTCGCGAGCATGTTCGCGACGCGCACGTGCTCCTGGATGTCCTTCTTGATGCGGTCGGTGCCCATCAGAAGTTCGTGCAGCCCGACGCGGCCCTTGTAGCCGCCGTTGTTGCACACTTCGCAGCCCTTGGCGGTGTAGAGCGTGAACTCGCCCCTGTCATTGGCGAAATCCCTGCCCCACTCCTCGTAGAGCTTCTCCCGGCCGGCCTTGGGGTTCTTCTTCCATGCCTCGGTGTTCTGCAGCTCGAGCGAGTACTCCTCGATCAGCGACTGGATCTCGTCGGACGTCGCGACATGCGCCTCCTTGCACTTGCACAGCCGCCTGGCGAGGCGCTGGGCAAGAATGCCGAGCAGCGCGTCGGCGAAGTTGAACGGGTCCATCCCCATGTCGAGCAGCCGGATGATGGACTCCGGAGCGCTGTTGGTGTGCAGCGTGGCGAACACCAGGTGGCCGGTGAGCGAGGCCTCGATGCCGATCGAAACCGTCTCCTTGTCGCGCATCTCACCCACCATGATCACGTCCGGGTCCGCGCGCAGGAAAGCCCGCATGGCAATCGCGAACGTGACCCCCGCCTTGGGATTCATTCCCACCTGGCGCAAGCCCTTCTGCGTGATTTCGACCGGGTCCTCGGCGGTCCAGATCTTCATGTCCGGGGTGTTGAGGTAGCCGAGCACCGAGTGCAGCGTGGTGGTCTTGCCCGAGCCGGTCGGCCCGCATGCGAAGAAAATGCCGTACGGCTTCTCGATCGCGTCCTTGCACAGCTGCAGGTTGTGCTTGGACAGCCCCAGCTTGTCGAGGGGGATGGGCTCGCCCGCGGCCAGAATCCGCATCACGATGTCTTCCACCCCGCCCTGCGTCGGGATGGTCGCCACCCGCAGCTCGATGTCGAGCGGCCCGAATTTCTTGAACTTGATCTTGCCGTCCTGGGGCTTCCTGCGCTCCGATATGTCGAGGTCGCACATGATCTTCAGCCGCGCCGCAATCGCGCTGCGGTAGCTGCCCGGTACCGAGATGTACGGCACGAGGTCGCCATCCTTGCGGAAGCGGATCTCGGTCTTGCCCTTGCCGGGATAGGGCTCGATGTGGATGTCAGACGCCCCCTGCTGGTACGCGTCAATGACGACCTTGTTGACGAGCTTCACGACCTCGTTGTCGGCGGCCGCCGACGCGACGTCCTCCGAGGCCTCTGTGGCCTCCGTTTCGTCATCCAGGGTGCCCAGGATGTCGCCGATGTCGCCGGGGTCGTCGAACGTGCCGGCGCCGCCGAACATCTGGTCCAGGGTGTTGGCCAACTCGCGGTTGGTCGTCACCTTGAAGACGACCTTGCTCTTGGGATAGACGTTGTTCACCATCTTGGAGGCCTTCGTCTTCTCCGGGTCGATGGCTATCACGACGATCCCATCCCTGGAATCCTCGAGCGGGATCCACTGGTTGATCTGGCAGAACTCGCGGCTCATGTTCTTCATGAGGTCCGGGGGCTTGATGCGGTCGGACTTGAACGGCTCGTACGGGACGCCGAAATAGGACGAGAGCGCGTCGCCGAGCGCCGGCAACTTCACCTGGAACTCGTCGATCAGCACGGTCTCGATTTCGAGGTTCTTGCGCCGCGCCGAACGCTGAGCGAGCTCCAGTTCCTCCGCCGAGATCACCGCGTTGGTCACCAGACCGTCGTACTTGGTGCGCACCTGCATCATCGGCCCCTGCCGCTGCCGCAACGCGATCGACAGCGTCTCGGTGAGATGCACCACGCCCTCTTCCATGACCGGCAGGAACGGCTGGCCGGTCTTGGAGTTGATGATCTGCACCACGCCGACCAGCTCCTTGCTCTTGGCCTCGAGCACGGGCGCGACCAGCATCTGCTTGGTGCGGTAGCCGGTCTTGGCGTCCACCGCCTTGAGGAAGTTCAACTGCGGACTGAACGACTTCAGCTCCCCGTCGTCGTAGACGTCGCGGACGTTGATCGTGCGCTTGTGCGCCGCCACGAAGCCGGCGATTGACTGCTCGTTGATCGGCAGCTTGATGTCCTTGAAGGAGTTCAACCCGGTCTTGACCTTGGAGACGATCGAGCCCTTGTCCTCGCTCAGCAGATAGATCGTGAGCCGGTCGGCGTTGAACAGATTGCACAGATCCTGCGACAACTCGATGATGATCTCGTCGATGTTCTTGGTCGCGTGGATCTTGTTCGTGACCGCGTGCAGCTTCTGCTGGAAATTCAGCTTCTCCGCCAGGTTTTCCTGGGTCGCAGGCTTGCTCTGGAGTACGGTGCTCATAATGCCCTCGCCCTGTCAGGTCCTACCTCATCAAAAAAGGTTCTTGCCAGCTCGTATCCCTGTTTCATGCCGGTCCGCGCGCGGCTCCCGCATGCGCCGCCTTGGAGCCTCCGACTCACAACTCGAAAACCTGGTTGTTCTGCAGCATCTGCGGCCTGCGCTCCTTCACCCGCACCATGATCTCTTCCATGATGAGCTCGGACTCGCGCGGCTTCAGGTGCGTGATGTAGATCTGCGGCGAATGCTTGAGCTTGAGGAGCTCCTCCGCCAGCAGGGCGGGACACAGATGCTTGGATGCGATCGCAAGGTCGCGCTCGCGGTCCGACAGCGCCGTCTCGATGATGAGATACTCGAGATTGGCGATCTGGTTCACCTCGGGCCACAGCGCGTCGTTGGTGGTCGTGTCGCCCGTGAATACCAGGCTCGCGCGCCCCGAGTCGAGGTGATAGCCTACCGCCGGCACCACGTGATTGGCGGGCAGGGGCGTGAATTTGCGCCCGTTGAGCGCCACCGTGTTCCCCAGCGCCACGGCCTCGTAACGCAGCACGGGATGGCGCGCATCGGGGATCTGGGTGAAATCCGGCCACAACTTCCAGTTGAACAGGTGCTGCTTCAGGATCTCGATCGTTTCGCGCGTCGCGTGCACCGTGATCGGCTTGTCGCGCAGCCAGCCCACGGTATCGGCGAGGAACGGAATCGAGGTTACGTGATCCATGTGCGAGTGCGTGACGAAGATATGGTCGATCTGCGCCAGCTCGTTGATCGACAGGTCGCCCACCCCGGTGCCCGCGTCGATCAGCGTGTCGTGATCCAGCAGCATGGACGTGGTGCGGAGTTCCCCGCCGATTCCGCCGCTGCAGCCGAGGATCCGGAGCTTCATGTCATTTGGTCTCGAAGGTCCAGGCGCCGTCCCAGTTCGCGCCCGGGCGATTGGCGCGAAAATGCGCGATGTGCTCAGCGAACACCTCGTAGAGGTGGCCCTCGGGCGCCCGCTTTCGCAGGTTCATCAGCTGCAATTCGGCTTGGTCCCAGTCCTGCGCCCTGTATAGTCTAAGTGCTTGATTCCACAATTTAATCTCATCAAGCCTGGCCTGATCCACCTGACCTTCCAGTCCGAACGGCTCGTAGATCGCGACTGGCTCGTCCTTGCCCTTCACGCGCACCCGGTCGATCTCGCGGCAGACGAAGCCGGAGACCCGGTGCTTGGTGCCTTCGCCGATAATAATATCAGCCCCATACTGTTTTGTGATGCCCTCGAGCCGCGAGGCGATGTTCACCGCGTCGCCCATCACCGTGTAGGCGCGGCGGATCTTCGAGCCCATGTCGCCGACGCGCATCACCCCGGAGTTGACGCCGATGCCGATCTTGAACGTCGGCCAGCCCTTCGCCTTGAACTTTTCATTGAGCGCCTGGGCCTCGCTCTGCATGCCCAGCGCCGCGAGCACGGCATTCTTCGCGTGATCGGGATCCGCCACGGGCGCGCCCCAGAACGCCATGATCGCGTCGCCGATGTACTTGTCGAGCGTCCCGCGGTGCCGTTCGCGGATCACCAGGCTCATCGTGGTGAGATATTCGTTGATGTAGACGGCGAGGTCCTCGGGAGACAGGCTCTCGGAGATGGTGGTGAACCCCCGCACGTCGGAAAACAGCACCGAGAGCTCTTCGGCGCGCGGCGCCATGTTGAACTGCTCCGGGTTCTCCGCCATCTGCTCCACCAGCTCCGGCGGCACGTACTGGCCGAAGAGCCCCGTGATCTGGCGCATTCCGCGCGCCTCGATGAAGAAACCGTAGCCCATGTTGAGCATGAACAACACGAGAATCATCACCAAGCCGGACGCGAGCGGCAGCACCAGGTGGCCGCCATGAAACACCACCACGTTGGTCGCGAGCACCGCCAGCAGGACGACCAGCGTGGCCAGCGTCGAGATCAACGGGCTCAGGAACGGCAGCAACAACGCTATCACCAGACCTGAAACCAGCAGCAGCGTGAACTCCGCCCCGAGCACGTACGGCGGTCGCTGCTTGATATTGCCGTCGAGCATGCCGGCGATCAGATTAGCGTGTATTTCGACCCCCGGGTAGACCGGACCCACCGGGGTCGCGCGAAGGTCGAGCAATCCGGGCGCGGTCGTCCCGATCAACGCGATCTTGCCCCTGAGCTCGGCGGGATCGACGCGCTCGTTCAGCACGTCCACCAGCGAGAAGTAATTGAACATGCCTTTGCCGCCGCGGTAGGGAACGAGCGCGCTCGCGGTGTCGTCCACCGGGATGCGAAGCGAGCCGACCTCCAGCCATTCGAGGCCCCGATAGTTCGCCGAGGAGTACGCCTCACCGGGAAGGATCGGCTTGACCATCGCCGAGCCGAGCAGCACCCGGACCATGGCGAGCGCGAGCGGCTCATAGTACGCGCCGTCGAAACCCGCGAGCATCGGCACGCGGCGCACGATGCCGTCCTCGTCAGTCACCGGATTGAAGTGTCCCGCGCTGCCCGCGTTTTTCTGCAGCTCCGCGAGGTTCGCGGTGTAGCCGCTATACCGTTCCGTGTGGATCGGCCGGCTCGTGAACGCGCCCTGCGGAAATATCGGCGGTGGCAGCATGCCTTTCCTGGGCGCCAGGCTCGGCTCCTCGGTCGAGAAAGTGTAGCCGAGCACGACCGGCCGCCCCTTCATCTTGCGCGCGAAGATGTCGTCATATTCGAGCTGCGGCTTGATTCTCGCCAGAACCGACTGGAACTGGGGCACCTCGCGCAGCTCCTGCCGGGAGAGGCGCTCGAGCACGCGGATGCCGGAGGACTCGTCGCGCTCGGCGAACACGACGTCGAAGCCGACGATCGCGACCTGGTAGTGGTCGAACAGCTTGTCGAGCAGCAGCGCGAGGCGATCGCGCGGCCACGGCCAGCGGCCCTCCCCGCCCTTCTCCTTTTCGGCGAGGCTCTTCTCGTCGATGTCGAGGATGACGATGCGGGGATCCACGGTGCGCGGCATGGTGAGTCTCAGCCGCGTGTCGTATACGATCGCTTCCAGATTCCTGATGAGCGGGAGCGTGTAATAGCCAACGGCGTGGCCAAGGAAGACCAGCACCACGACCAGACCGATGACGATCCGTGCGATATGTTTTCTCAAACTCGATCCCTTCCGCCCTGCGCCTTAACCGGCAAGGCCTGACCCGCCGGCCGCCGGCCGCGCCCCTTGAATTTTCCGTGCAAATCCCGTGCCAGCGAAAAGGCCGGACATCAGCCTCACGCCGACATCCGGCCTCGCTCCACCGCTGCCCGGCCGCTGGAGCGGATTCGCGGGTGCGGCCGGGATGCCGCGATTCCGTCTATCGCTTGACGAAAAACTCCATTTTCACGCCGGCGAGCTCGATGACGTCGTGGTCGCCGAGCAGGTGGGCCTGGGCGTCGAGCGTCTTGCCGTTCACCACCGGGAAGCGCGCGCCCTCGACGTGTGTGATGAAGTAGCCCTGGGGCCGCCGCGTGATGACCGCCACCTGCACGCCGGGCTTGCCGAGCGTGGTGAGATTCTTGGTGAGCTCCAGCTCCTTGCCGGCGCCCGGGCCGCTCAGGATCTGGATCGCGCCTACGGCCTGCGCCTCGGGTGCGCGTGCCGCTGCAGGCGCCGCTGCAGGCGCTCCAGTGGGTCTGGGCGTGGGCGGGGGTGCCGCCGGAAACGGAGCCGCTCCCCCCGACCGCGTGACCGGGGCGTCCGCGGCCCTGGGTGAGGCGGCCGTCTTTGCCAACGCCGGGGAGCGCATCACCATGGTTTTCTCGAACTCGTCCACCGAGGTCTGCCCGGCTCCCGGCGCGTCGCTCAGGTACTTCAGCTTGTACTTGCCGATCTCGATCACGTCGTTGTGCTGCAGGATGTGCTTCTTGATCGGGTTGCCGTTGACCAGCGTGCCGTTGGTGCTGCCGAGGTCTTCGAGGAAGGAATCGTTCAGAATGGTGACGATGCAGGCATGCTCGCCGCTCACCGCCAGATTCTCGATCTGGATGTCGTTCTGCGGCTTGCGCCCGATCATCACGCGTTCCTTGTCGAGAGGGACCTCCCTCATCACCGATCCTTCCAGACTGAGAATCAACTTCGCCATGGTGATATCCCTGCCTTCTATTTAAGCCAAGCCTTCAATTTAGCCACCCAGCCGCTGCGCGCCGAAAAGTCCTTGACGATCCGCACCAGAATGACCGAAACGTTGTCGCGCCCGCCGTTATCGTTCGCTTGCTGCACCAGCTGCTGCGCCGCGAGCGGCAGGTTCGATTGCAGCGAGGCGAGCGTCAGCTGGATGTCCTCATCGGGCACCATGTCGTTCAGCCCGTCCGAGCACAGCAGGTAGATGTCACCCGCCCGCGCCGGGTAAGTGTGCACCTCGGTCTCCACTTCCGGATCGATGCCCACCGCGCGCGTCACCAGGTTCTTGTTCTGCGAGTATCTGGCCTGATCCTTGGTTATCATGCCGCTATCGATCTGTTCCTGCAACAAAGAGTGGTCCCGCGTGATCTGCTCCAAGCTGTCGCCGCGCAGCCGGTAGATCCGGGAATCGCCGATGTGGCCGACCGTGATCTGGTTGTCGCGCCATAACGCCACCACCAGAGTCGTGCCCATGCCCGAATACCGCGGCTGGCTCTGCGCCGCCTGAAAGATCGCGGCGTTCGCCCTTGCCGACTGCTCGACGATCAGCCTTTCCGCCGCCGCGCCGTTCAGTTCACCCGGTTTCTTGTTCGCGAGGGCCTTCTTCATCTCGCTCGACAGCATCGCCACCGCGATGCCGCTCGCGACCTCGCCGGCGTTGTAGCCGCCCATGCCGTCAGCGAGCACGGCGAGCCCCAGCTCGGCGTCCGCCGCGATGCTGTCCTCGTTGTGCGAGCGCACCATGCCCGGGTGCGAGAGGGAGATGACTTCGAGCACCGAGCTGAGGTTGGTCATCCCGTTTTCCTATCAGCTCGTCGCCGGGGTCGGCCCGGCCGGCGTCGGGCGCGCCGATGAGGACAGGCTCTGCAGGCACAAACGCAGTGCTTTCGCCATCTGCTCGCCGTCCTGGTAGCGGCTCTCCGGGTCCTTGGCGAGCGTCCGGTTGACGATCGCCGCCACGCACGCGGGCAGCTTCGGGTTGTAGGTGCGGATGTCCGGGTGCGGCTCGTTGGCGATCTTGAACATGAGCTGCGCCATCGAATCACCCTGGAACGGCAGGTTGCCGCACGCGAGCTGGTAGAGCGTCACGCCGAGCGAGAACAGGTCCGAGCGCCCTTCGATTTTCTTGCCGGCGAGCTGCTCGGGCGACATGTAGGAGGGCGTGCCCAGCACCATGCCCGTCTTGGTCTTGGAGGAATCGGTGATGCGCGCGATGCCGAAGTCGGTCACCTTGACCGTATCGGAATCGGCTTCCCACATGATGTTGGCGGGCTTGACGTCGCGGTGCACGACGTTGTTCTTGTGGGCGTAAGCGAGCGCGTCCGACACGCGCGCGATGATCGAGAGCACCTTGTCGAGGGAGAGCAGGTTGTCAGGCTTGACGTAGGGCGCAAGGTCCTTGCCCTTCAGGAACTCCATCGCAATGTAGGCGAGATCGTGTTCTTCTCCCGCGTCGTAGATGGTGACGATGTTGGGGTGCGCAAGGCGTCCCGCCGTTTCGGCCTCGCGGAAGAAGCGCTCCTTGACGTCCTGCAGCTCGTCAGCCTCGAACTCCTGCGCGAGCGCCAGGGTCTTGATCGCCACCACGCGCCCGATCTTCGGGTCTTTCCCTTGGTAAACGACCCCCATCGCGCCCTTCCCGAGCTCCTTCTCCACCTGGTAGCGCCCGAGCATCGGTTTCTCGCCGACATTCAGGATCATCGTGCCGCCGGGATGAGCGCCGGCGCCGCCAAGTATGACGGTCTCCGACATCGCCTTCGAGCGTTGCGCCCGCTCCTGAACGTCGCGGAATTTCGGCTCCCATTGGGCGATGTACAGAAATACCGCTTCGGCCTTGTTGAACTGACGCTTGCGCTCGAAGTCGAGGGCGAGGTTGTACAGCAGCTCGGCAGTGCGCTCCTCCTTCGGCAGCCGCCGGAAGTGGTCGTAGGCGGAGTCGAGGTTGCCCCGGCCCTGCTCGGCGAGTCCGAGATTGCGATTGGTGACGATCAAGTCAGCATCCGCGACCTCCTTGCCGCGCTCGGTGACGAGAAAGCGCTTGGTGATGAGCGCGGCGTAGCCCACGGCGAGCAGCACCACCGCCGCCATCAGCTGTATCCACATCAGCTGCGTCACCATGAGCGAGAAGTGCGCGATGACGAGCGCAACCCCGATGGCAAGGCTCAACATGCCCGCGAGCGCGGCCCTGAAGTGTGGCAGCAGCAGGATGAGGTAAAGGGCAACCAGCAGGAACACCCCTTTCTCGACCCAGATGCCCCACGTCGGCACCACGAAGAAATGCTCGCCCAGGATGCTCGACACCGTGTGCGCCAGGGTGAGCACCGGCGACGTGGAGGGCGAAATCGGTGTCACCTGCGCGGTGCCGAGGCCGGCGGCGGTCGCACCGATCAGCACGATCTTGTCGTGGTACTTGGAGGCGGGAATCTTGCCGGAGATCACGTCGAAGAAGGAATCCACCGCGAACGCGGACCGGCCGTCGCGGTCGCTGTAGAAAAAGGTGTACATCCGCAGCTCGGGGTCCGTCCTGACGCGGAGCTTGCCGAGCCGCACCTCCTCGCCCGGCACCGGCTTGATGTCCGTCACCGGCAGGTTCAGGCTCGTCGCCACCACCACCAGCGCAAGCGAGGGCAGGTACCGGTCGTAGTGGCGGACCAGAAGGGGTTCCGCGCGCACCGCCCCGTCCACGTCGTTGTGGGAGTTGAGATGCCCGATGGCGTGCGCGGTGTTGCCCAGTTCCGCGATCGGGTAGAACGGGTTGCTGCCCGGCATCGCCGGCACATCCGCGCCGGCGGATGTAAGCGTCAGGCTGTTCTTGAGGACGTAATGGGGCAGCGGCTTCTTCGGATCAGGCGCCCCCTGCGGCTCGGCAAGTGCCTGGAACACCATCGGCAGCAGGACGTTGCCGGCGCGCTTGAAGCTCTCGGCCAGCTTGCGGTCGGTGTTGAGGGCCTGCTCCGCTTCGGCGAGCACCGTCCCGAACTGGGCCAGCTCGGACGACGCGGATCCGGCCGGCGCGCCGACTCCCGGATCGAGCGGGGGCCGGGGAACGTTCCGGTTGTAGATCTCGAGGAGACGGTTGACGTAAGCGAGCCCGGAATCGATCTGCGGCTCGAAGAAAAACGTGCTGCTGGCGATGACCTTGGCCTTGGCGCCGGCCAGGATGTCGGTCATCTTCGCGTGCACCTCGCGCGACCATGGCCAGCGCCCGATGTTGGCAATGCTCTGGTCGTCGATCGCGATGACGGCAATGCGGTCCGAAGGCGCACGCGTTGCGGCCTGCAAGCCGAGGTCGTATGCCTTGCGCTCCAGGCTCTGGATCAGGTCCCCGCCGGAGAAACCCAGCAGCACAACGGCCACCACGACCCCCAGGAACCAGTCGGATCGCCAAAAATCGAGCCGTTTCATCTCTGTCCCCGCGTTTTGTATTTCTTATCCAGTGGGTTAACGCCGTTCAGTCATTAATTTTACGATATTCGGGGGAAAGGTAGATGTTTTTCTTGGGAAGTGTGCGCGAAACTCCCCATGAATACAGGCAATTACCCGGGTCCCACGGGCGCGGCGGGGCGCGGCGGCGGGAACGCTGCGACCCGGCGCTCTTGCGTGCGCGACCAGGCTTGGAAATTATGACGGCGGGATCGGCCTAGTTGCCGAGGATGGCGCCCGCGGAGAGCCCGGCGGCGCGGGCAAATTCGCCGCCCGAGAGCTTCTTGCCGTCGGCACCGCGCGCGCGCAGCACTTCGATCATTCCGCCCTGCGCCATGACCTTGAAGCTCGCGTCGGTGACGTCGGAAACCTCGCCGATCTTGCCCGCCACGTCGGCGAAGCGGCGTGCGAGGTGCTTGCGCGCATCGAAGATCTGCAGCTTCTGGCCGTTCAGCGTCGTCCACGCCCCGGGAGCGGGATTGCTACCGCGGATCAGGTTGTAGACGAAGTCAACGTGGTGCGCCCAGTGGATCCGCGCCTCGGCCTCGCGGAACCACCCCTCGTAGCTCGCTTTCGACTCGTCCTGGACCGTCTCCTTCTGCTTGCCGGCGAAGATGAGATCCGCCGCCTCCAGCATCGCTTTCACGCCCATCGGGAACAGCTTGTTGAAGTAGACGTCGCCGAGGGTCTCGTCGGGGCCGATGTCGCATTCTTTCTGCAGCACCACCGGGCCCTCGTCGAGCCCCTCCGTGGGACGGAAGATGGTGAGCCCGGTCCGGGTGTCGCCCCGGATCATCGGCCAGTTGATCGAGGACGGCCCGCGGTACTTCGGCAGCAACGAGGGGTGGAACTGGATGGTGCCGAGGCGCGGGATCTTCACGAAGCTGTCGGGCGCGAACTGCAAGACGTAGGCCATGATGCCGAGGTCCGCGTTGAGCCCCTTCATCGCTTCGTGCGCTTCCGCCGCGCGCAACGAAGCGAACTGGAACACCTTCAGTCCGTGCTCCTGCGCTGCCGCCTTGAGCAGATCGATCTTGGCGCCGGGTTTCTCCGGAGCGCAGAACACGCCAGCCACCTCGTCCTTGCGCGCCAGAAACGCATCAAGAACGGCCTTTCCAAAATCCTGCTGTCCGATGATTGCGATTTTCATATCAAGCGGCTTTCTTGGGAGACGCGGAAAAAGCGCCGGCTTGCCTCAATTGCGCGATTTTCTCGTCGCTGTAGCCCAGCACCTGGCGCAGGACTTCCTCGGTATGCTCCCCGAGCAGCGGCGATCGCTTGATGTCGGCAGGAGAATTGGACAGCTTGATCGGCATGCCGACGTTCCACCACTTGCCGCGCTGCGGGTGATCGAGCTCGACCCACATGCTGCGCAGCTTGACGTGCTCGTCGTTGAACAGGTCCTCCGTGCTCATGACTGGCCCGCACGGCACGTCGAGTTCGTTGAGGATCTGCATAAACTCGCGCTTGTCGTGTTTCAGGGCGAGCTCGCCAATCAGCTCCCACATGTCGGCCTGGTTCCTGCGCCGCTCGTCGATGGTGGCGAACTTCGGGTCGGTCACGAGGCCCGGCAAACCGAGTTCGACGCTGATCCGCTTGGCGAGCGCATCCCACACGGCTTCCTGCACCACGATGTAGATGAAGTCGTTCGTGCCGCCCGGCTTGCAGCGGACCGCGTTGCCGAGCTGCCCGCCGCCGGAGTCGTTGCCCGAGCGCGGCGCGGCGCCCATGCCCTGGTGCGTCGGCACCGTGTATTCGCCCAGCGCGCCCCGCGTCAGCCGCTGGTGGTCGCGGAACTTCACGCGGCACAGGTTCATCACCCCGTCCATCATCGCCACCTCGACGTACTGCCCCTGCCCGGTATGGTTGCGGTGGTGAAGCGCGGCGAGAATGCCGATCACGAGAAGCAGCCCGGTGCCCGTGTCGCCGATCTGCGCGCCGGTGACGAACGGCGGGCCTTCCGGCACGCCGGTCGTGCTCATCGCGCCGCCCATCGCCTGTGCAACGTTCTCGTAGGCCTTGAGGTTGGCGTACGGACTGCTCGAGCCAAAGCCCTTGATCGAGGCCATCACGGCGCGCGGATTGATCTCGTGGACCTTCTCCCACGGGAAGCCGAGCCGCTCGATCACGCCTGGGCCGAAGTTTTCCATCACGACGTCGCACTTCTTGAGCAGCTCGATGAAAACCTGTTTGCCATCGTCGCTTTTCAGGTTGACCGTGATCGAGCGCTTGTTGCAGTTGAGCATGGTGAAGTAGAGGCTGTCCGCATTGGGCACATCGCGCAACTGTACGCGCGTGATGTCGCCCGTCGGCGGCTCGAGCTTGATCACGTCCGCACCCATCCACGCCATCAGTTGCGAGCCCGTAGGCCCCGCCTGGACGTGGGTCATGTCGAGGATGCGGATTCCCTTGAGTGCTTCCATTGTGATCTCCAAAAACTCTGCGGCAGATGAAAGGCTACCTGCCCACGCTCAACTGTTTGACTTATTTCTTTCTTCCGCTTTTCGGATTCAGGCTCGTGATGCGACCGCTTTCGGTGCCGGCGGTTTCATCGATGACGGCATTGATGAGCGTGGGCTTGCGCGAGCGGATGGCTTCTTCCATTGCCTTGCGCAACTCGGCCGGGGTCGTGGCGTGCACGCCCACACCACCGAAGGCCTCCATCAGCTTGTCATAGCGTGCGCCCTTGACGAACACGGTGGGTGCCACATCGGGGCCGCCGGTCGGATTGACGTCCGTGCCGCGGTAGACGCCGTTGTTGTTGAAGATGACCACGCAGACCGGCAGGTTGTAGCGGCAGATGGTCTCGACTTCCATGCCGGAGAAGCCGAAGGCGCTGTCGCCCTCAATCGCGATCACCGGCTGGCCGCTGACCACGGCGGCCGCGACTGAAAAGCCCATGCCGACGCCCATCACGCCCCAGGTGCCGACGTCCAGGCGCTTGCGCGGCTGGTACATGTCGACGATGCTGCGGGTGAAGTCGAGCGCGTTGGCGCCTTCGTTGACCAGGATGGCGTCCGGGTTGGCCTTGATGATGTCGCGCACC
>JACPEF010000034.1 GCA_016183675.1 Betaproteobacteria bacterium | reverse complement strand
CCTGCTCGGCAAAAAAGTTCGCGAATTCCTGGCGGCTCAGGTAGCGCACACCGAGCAGGAGCTTCTCCATGTGGGCGAGAAATTTTGGGTTGCGCGAAATGCGCTGCAGGCTCGCCTCTAGCGCCGCAAGCACCTGCTGAGGCGTGTTTTTGGGCGCGAACACCCCGTGCCAGGACGAGATGACGAGGTCGACGCCCTGCTCGCGCATGGTGGCGATGTCGCGATAGAGCTCGACCCGCCGCCCGGCCGCCACGGCCAGGATGCGGACCTTGCCCGCTTCCGACAGGGGCCGCAGCGGCGCCACGATGTCGAAGTCGGCATCGATGTGACCGCCGGCCAGCGCGGGGGCGCGCTCGCCGCCGCCGCGGAACGGGACGTACACGACGTCGAGGTTCGCAGCCCGCGCGAAGGCGGCCGCGAAGACATGGGCCGAGCTGCCCGGATTGATCCCCACCCGGAGCTTGCCCGGATTGGCGCGGCCCCACCTCACCACCTCTTCGAGGTTCTTCCAGCCGCGCGCGACCGGAACCGCCACCGCCGCCGGGTCTTTATTGATCAGCGCGATGAATTCGAACTCGCGCGGGTTGGTGGGCGTCGGTACCGTGTACTGGGTGGTGAGGAAGCCGGTGGAAAATATGCCCAAGGTGTAACCATCAGCGTTGCCGCCAGCCACCGCCTTGGCGCCGAGGACGCCGCTCGCCCCCGGTCTGTTGACGACCACCACAGGCTGCCCCAGTTCGTTCCGAAGGAATTGGGCCACCACACGGCCGGTGAGGTCGGTGCGCCCCCCGGCCGGGAACGGCACCACCAGCATGATGGGCTTGGATGGATAGGTCTGCGCGATTACGGTCGGCGCCGATACGCCCAGCGCGATCGCCATTGCAAGCAGCAGGGCACCGAGCTTGCGCGTCATGTCATCCATTCGGTGGTGCTCGACCGGCTCGGTGGCCGATCACTTCTTCGGCGCCACCATCATGCCGAGCTCCTGGATCAGCGCCCGGTAGATGGCGTCCTGCTGAGCCATGAAGGCGGCTGCGTCCTGGCGGCCGAGATAAATGGCCCCGAGCCCGGCCGCGGTCATCTGGTCGCCGACTTCCTTCTCCTGCATGGTCTTCTCGAGTGCGCCCTCCAGAACGCTGAGCACCTCGCGCGGCGTACCGCGCGGCGCGAAGACGCCATGGAATGACGTGATGACCACGTCCACGCCGTGCTCCTTCCAGGTGGAGACGTCCTTGTAGAGGGGCGAGCGCCTGTCGGCGGCGACGCCGAGGATGCGCACCTTTTTCGCCTCCACCAGCGACTTGTACGAGACAGGCACCGCCACGTGCGCCTCGATGTGGCCGCCCGCGAGCGCGACCGCGCCGTCGGCGTCGCCCTTGAACGGCACGTAGGTGACCTGAATCCCGGCGGCCTTCGCGAACCCGCCTGCGAAAACTTGGGCAGACGCCCCCGGGATCATCCCGATCCGGAGTTTCCCGGGGTTCTTTCGGCCGTGCTCGACCAGGTCGGCGATCGTCTTCCAGGGGGCTTTCTCGCCCACCGCGAGGGCGGCGGGATCGACGTTGACGATGCCAATGATCTCGTAGTCCTTGAGGTCGGTCGGAGCCGGAACCGTGTACTGCGCGGTGAGCACCGCCGTCGAAAAGAACCCGAGCAGGTACCCGTCGGGCCGTGCCTGGCTGACTTCCTTGGCGCCCAGCACCCCGCCTGCGCCTGCTTTGTTGATGACCACAGCTGGAGCGCCGAGATGCCGCTCCACGAACTGCGCGATAAGGCGGGCCGTGAGATCCGTGCGCCCGCCCGGCGGGAAGGGGACGACGAAGGTGATCGGCTTCGTCGGGAAGGAAGCGGCCCCGGCCACCGGCGCGATCAGCGCGAGGAGGAACGCGAAGACGAGTCCGGAAGCAACGGCCCGGCAGACCGGGCGGCTCGAGCGCTGCGGCTCCATGCTGAAGCCCCTCCTCTTCATCCGCACCGACGATGCGCCATGATCAGGTGATTAAATTCGCCACCAGCTTCTCGTAGCTGGCGTCCTTGGGCACGAGGTCCCACTTCTTCATCCACTCGGACGCGTGCTCGAACTCCTCGCGCGAGTACGGCGCAGGATCCACGTATCGCAGGCGCGGCAGGTAGAAATCTTCCGGCGTGATTTGCTTCCGGTACTGGTCCGGCATTTCGGCGAGGAGGTAATGGATGTAGCGCTTCTTGTCGGCATTGATGTGCTTGACCGCCTTGCGGACCGCGCGCATGAGGGCCTGGAAGGTCTCGGGCTCAAGATCGAGCGCGATATTCTCGACGCCGAGGTAGAAAGTCTCGATGATCTTCTTGAAGCCGTTCTTCTCGGCCAGCGTGATCCACGGCTCCATGAGGGTGGCGGCATCGACCTCGCCTTTCTCCAGCGCGTCGTAGCGCTCCTCGACGGGGCCGGCGTGGACGATCTTCATCTCCTGCGGACTGACGAAGCCTTCCAGCATCGCAATCGTCGAGTAGTGCGAGCCCTGGTGGAATTGGATCCCGACGGTCTTGTTCGCAAGTTGGATCGGGGCGTTCACCGGCGACTCCGGCCGCACGTAGACTCCCTGACAGACGACGGCGGGCCGCTTGCCCACGATCGGCCCCCCGCGTTTGCTGTCGTAGGAGCGGCGGATCTGACCCCATTCACAGGCGCGATAGATGTCGCACTTGCGCTCTTCGAAAAGGGTCTGGTAGTTGAATGCGTTGACCAAGTGATGATCGAACCGTCGAGGATCATTGGGGCCGAACCTGGGCGGGGCCTTGGGCTTGAGGATTTCCACCTCCAGCCCTTCCTCCGCAAAGAGCCCGTCGCCCTGAGCGACGAACCAGTGCAAGCCCAGTACCGCTTCCGCGCTCTCGACCGTGAGCTTCCGCTTGATCGCTTTGGCCATGACGTTTCCCCCTCTCGGCTGAATGGGCGAAAAATGCTTTCTTCCTTTAGCGTAATGCGTAACGCTTTCGAGGTAAAGGGGAGGCAATCCCCAATAAACCCGTAATGACGCTAGGGGGATTTTGTTCGCATGGTGGTGGCCGGCAGCAGCCGTGCGGTAAGGGTGCAGGGGCAGGGTGATGGTCGAACCGAGAGCCCATCCCGCCTTATCGGCAGCGGAGGAATTTGCGGGGCACGCCGGATAGGGCGTAGCACGAGCTCTCCGCATGGCTTCATCCTATGACAGAATGCAAATTGGGCGCCGAGTTTGGGCGCGCTCGTGCGTTTCATGGGTGTAGCATGCCGAACCGCCTCGCCACACAGACCTCCCCCTACCTCCGGCAGCATGCGGAGAACCCCGTGGAGTGGTACCCGTGGGGCGCGGAGGCGCTCGCGGCGGCGCGCAGCCAGGACAAGCCGATCCTGCTCTCGGTCGGCTATTCCGCCTGCCACTGGTGCCACGTGATGGCGCACGAGTCGTTCGAGGATCCCGAAGTGGCGGCGCAGATGAACCGGCACTTCGTCAACATCAAGGTCGACCGCGAGGAGCGCCCGGACCTCGACCAGATTTACCAGACCGCGCACGCCATGCTGACGCAGCGCAGCGGTGGCTGGCCGCTCACGATGTTTCTGATGCCGGACGGCGCGCCGTTTTTCGGCGGAACCTACTTCCCGAAGCACGCGCGCCACGGCATGCCCGGGTTCCTCGAGCTGCTACCCCGGATCGCCGAGGCCTACCGCGACAAGCGCGACGAGATCGCCAGGCAGAACGTCGCGCTGCTCGAGGCTCTACAGCGCACGCTTCCGGCGCCCGGGTCCGACCGCGAGCTCAAGCGCGCGCCGCTCGACGCGGCGGTGCGGGAGCTCGCGCAGGTGTTTGATGACCTCCACGGGGGCATCGGGCACGCGCCCAAGTTCCCGCACCCCTTCGAGCTCGCGTTCTGCCTGCGGCGCCACGCGCTCGAGGGCGGCGAGACCGGCCTGGCGATCGCGCAGCTCACGCTCACCAAGATGGCCGAGGGCGGCATCTACGACCAGCTCGGCGGGGGCTTCTGCCGCTACAGCGTGGATGAGTACTGGAGCATTCCCCACTTCGAGAAGATGCTCTACGACAATGCGGCGCTGCTCGCGCTCTACAGCGATGCGTGGCTCGTCACCCGCGAGCCGCTCTTTAAGCAGGTCGCCGCCGACACCGCGCAGTGGGTGACGCGCGAAATGCAGTCGCCCGAGGGCGGCTACTACTCCTCGCTCGACGCCGACTCCGAGCACGAGGAAGGCAAGTTCTACGTGTGGACGCCGGACGCAGTGCGCAGCCTCCTCACGGCCGGGGAGTACGCGGTCGCCGAGCCGCACTACGGGCTGGACGGCTCCCCCAACTTCGAGGGCGGGCACTGGCATCTGCGCGCGATGAAGCCGCTCGCCTTCCTCGCGAAAAAGCTCGATCTGCCGCTCGCCGAATGCGAGTCGCGGCTCGCTTCGGCCCGCGCCAAGCTCCTCGCCGCGCGCGAAAAGCGCGCGCGCCCGGGGCGAGACGAGAAGGTGCTCGCGAGCTGGAACGCGCTCATGGTGCGCGGCATGGCGCGTGCCGCGCGGGTGTTCGGCGAGCCGGCGTGGCTCGCGTCCGCGCGGCGCGCGCTCGACTTCATCCGGCGCACACTGTGGCGCGACGGGCGGCTACTGGCCACCTACAAGGACGGGCGCGCGCACTTGAACGCCTACCTGGACGACCACGCTTTCCTGCTCGACGCGGTGCTCGAGCTGATGCAAACCGAATTCCGGGCCGAGGAGCTCGCTCTTGCGCGCGAGCTCGCCGAGATCCTGCTCGCGCGGTTCGAGGACCGCTCGGCGGGCGGCTTCTTCTTCGTCTCGCACGACCATGAACAGCTGATACACCGCGCCAAGCCGGGGCATGACAACGCGACGCCTTCCGGCAACGGCATCGCCGCATGCGCGTTGCAGCGGCTCGGACACCTCGCCGGCGAGCCGCGCTACCTCGAGGCCGCGGAGCGCGCGGTGAGGCTCTTCTATCCGGCGCTCGAGCGCCAGCCGAGCGCCTTCGCGAGCCTCGCCATTGCGCTCGATGAACACCTCGCCCCGCCGCAGATCGTCGTGTTGCGCGGGGGCGAACAGCGGATGGCGGAATGGCAGCGCGCACTCGCGCGCACCTACCGTCCCGCCACCCTGGTGGTCGGCATCGGGGGCGACGCCGGTGGGCTTCCCCCGGCGCTCGGGAAGCCGCCGCCTTCGGCGAGCGCGGGCGTCAACGCCTGGGTATGCCGCGGCGTTACTTGCTTGCCGCCCATAAGCGACCTCGCCGAGCTCGAGCGCGTGCTCGCCGCAGACGGCGCGCGTTAAGGGGCGGGCATGCCGTCCCTCGCCAACGCGCGCAAGTAAACCGTCAACGGTAGTTGACGGCTTTAATGTGAGGTAAAATGCGCGGGTTTTTTGACCCCGAACTGAAACCGCCCAAGGAGCCAACAATGATGAAAGCAATCGCGACCATCCTCGCCGCCGCCGCCGGAGCCTCGCTCGCCGCCGGCGCGCACGCCGCCGATGCCAAGGCCGCCGAAGCGCTGGCCAAGGCGAGCGGCTGCCTCGCCTGTCACACCGTGGACAAGAAGCTGGTGGGGCCGTCTTACAAGCAGATCGCCGACAAGTACCGCAAGGAGAAGGGGGCGGAAGCCAACCTGATCGGCAAGGTGAAAGCGGGGGGCAAGGGCGTGTGGGGCGATGTGCCGATGCCGCCCAACGCGCACGTGAAGGACGCGGACATCAAGACCATCGTGCAGTGGATCATGTCGGTCAAGTAACCCCGGATCGATGAGGAAAAAGCCGGCAAGCGCCGGCTTTTTTTTCACCAGGGCGCCGCGCGGCCGGGTTGCAAAATTGACAACCTCGCAGGCCCTGCGGATAATGATTTTTTCCGCAGCAACAATAGTTTATCGCAAGGGGGCCACATGGTTCGCAGACACCTACTGAGCGTCGGTATGGGCCTCGTGGCGGCGGCCTTCCTCGCCGCCTGCGGCAGAGAAGCCCCCCCGCCGCCGCCCGCCTCCAAGGCCGAGGCGCCCAAGCCGCCGCCCGAGATCGTGGTGAAGCTCGGCTCGGTCGCGCCGCTCACCGGACCGCAGGCGCATCTCGGCAAGGACAACGACAACGGCGCGCGGCTGGCGGTCGCGGAAATCAACGCCAGGGGCCTGATGATCGGCGGCGCGAAGGCGAAGTTCGAGCTGCTGAGCGAAGACGATCAGGCCGATCCCAAGACCGGCACCATCGTCGCGCAGAAGCTGGTGGACGCCAGGGTCGCCGGCGTGATCGGACATCTCAACTCGGGCACCACCATCCCGGCCTCGAAGATCTACAACGATGCCGGCATTCCGCAGATTTCGCCTTCGGCGACCAACCCCAAGTACACCGAGCAGGGCTACAAGGGGGCGTTCCGCGTGATGGCGAACGACGTGCAGCAGGGCAAGGTGCTGGGCGAGTACGCGGTCGCCCGGCTCGGCGCCAGGAAAATCGCCATCATCGACGACCGCACCGCTTACGGACAGGGCCTTGCCGACGAATTCGAGAAGGCGGCGAAGGCCTCCGGCGCGAACATCGTGGGTCGCGAGTACACCAGCGACAAGGCGACCGACTTCCGCGCGATATTGACCAACGTCAAGGCCAGGAAGCCGGACCTCGTGTTCTACGGCGGCATGGACGCGCAGGCCGGCCCGATGGTGGCGCAAATGAAGACGCTCGCGGTGAAGGCGAAGTTCCTGGCGGGCGATGGCGCGCAAAGCCCCGAGTTCATCAAGCTCGCCGGGCCCGCTGCCGAAGGCGTGGTTGCCTCGTCGCCCGGATTGCCGCTCGACAAGATGCCGGGCGGGAAGGGTTTCACCGAACGCTACACCGCCAAGTACGGCCAGATCCAGATTTACGCGCCCTTCGCCTACGACGCGGCGGTGACGCTGGTGGAGGCGATGCAGAAGGCAAATTCCACCGAGCCTGCCAAGTACCTCCCCGAGCTCGCCAGAATCAGCCGGCAGGGAGTGACCGGGCCGATCGCTTTCGACGGGAAGGGCGATCTCAGGAACGGCCCGATCACGCTCTACGTCGTGAAGAGCGGCAAGTGGGACGCGCTCGAAACCGTCGGTGGCGAAGCGGCCGCGCCCGCCGCCGCCCCGGCAGCGCAGAAGAAGTGAACATGGCGGGATGAGCCGGTCACGTCCTCACGCAGACGGCACCTTCGGGTGCCGTTTTTGCGTGTAAACCGCACCCGTGGATATTTTTCTTCAGCAGCTCATCAACGGGCTCGTCCTGGGCGCGATCTACGCGCTGGTCGCGCTCGGCTACACCATGGTCTACGGCATCCTCGGCCTGATCAACTTCGCGCATGGCGAAGTGGTGATGATCGGCGCCATGGTGGCGCTCAGCGTGATCCAGATGCTGGTGGCGAGCGGCATCGCGCTGCCCGGGCCCGTGATCGCGGCGTTGGGGCTCCTCGCAGCGATGCCGGTGTGCATGGCATTGGGCTACGGCATCGAGCGCGTCGCCTACCGGCCGCTGCGCGGCGCGCCGCGGCTCGCCGCCCTCATCACCGCGATCGGCATGTCCATACTGCTGCAGAACGCCGCAATGATCATCTGGGGACGCCAGTACCATTCGTTTCCGGCGCTGCTGCCGGCCACGCCCCACCAGTTCGCCGGCGCCACGATCAACGACCTGCAGATCTTCATCGTGCTGCTCGCCGCCGCCGCCATGCTCGTGCTGCTCTACCTCGTGCACCGCACGCGGCTCGGGCGCGCGATGCGGGCCACTTCTGAGAACCCGGAGATCGCGGGGCTCATGGGCGTCAACATCAACACCGTGATCTCGATCACCTTCGTGGTCGGCTCGGCGCTCGCCGCGGTCGCCGGCGTGATGATCAGCGCCTATTACGGCGTCGCCCACTACTTTATGGGCTTCATGCTGGGCTTGAAGGCGTTCACCGCCGCCGTGCTCGGCGGCATCGGCAATCTTGCCGGCGCGATGCTGGGCGGTCTCCTGCTCGGCATAATCGAGAGCCTCGGCGCCGGCTACATCGGGGACTTGACCGGTGGCTTCCTCGGCAGCCACTACCAGGACGTGTTCGCCTTCCTAGTGCTGATCCTGGTGCTGGTGTTCCGTCCTTCCGGTCTGCTCGGCGAGCGCGTCGCGGAGCGATCTTGATGAAACCGCCGATAAACGCCCATCCCTCATCCCTTCCCCTTCTCCCCAAGGAGAAGGGCAAGCTCGAGCCTCCCCTCTCCGCTCGGGAGAGGGGCGGGGGTGAGGGTCGAACGCCGATAATATCAACCCTAAAAGCTCTTAACGCAAAGGACGCAGAGGGCACGCGAAGGACGCAAAGGAAATGAGTGCAAACAAATATTTTCGTTCTAGTTTGATTTTGTTTCCCTTAGCGTCCTTGGCGATGAAGGTTTTCTTGCTCTTTGATCGGCGTCTATCAGCGTTCATCTGCGGCTGAATATGCCTTCGCTTCTTGATCGCTGGCAGCAGCTCAAGCGCGACCGGCGGGTCGTGTGGGCGGCGTACATCGCGCTCGCGCTCCTGCTCGTCGCCCTGCCGTTCGTCACCGACTGGGCGTTCGGCCGCACCTGGGTGCGCATCGCCGCGTTCGTGCTGCTCTACGTCATGCTCGCGCTCGGGCTCAACATCGTGGTCGGCTACGCCGGGCTGCTCGATCTCGGCTACGTCGCGTTCTTCGCCGTGGGCGCCTACTTCTACGCGCTGCTCGCCTCGCCCCATTTCGACGTCCATCTGCCGTTCTGGCTGCTGCTGCCGCTGGGGGCGGCATTTGCGTGCGTCTTCGGCGTGCTGCTCGGCGCGCCGACGCTCAGGCTGCGCGGCGATTATCTCGCGATCGTGACGCTCGGCTTCGGCGAGATCATCCGCATCTTCCTCGTGAACCTCAACGCGCCCGTCAACATCACCAATGGCCCGCAGGGCATCAACCTCATCGATCCCGTCCGGCTGGGCGACTTTTCGCTCGCCCAGACCCATTCCTTGCTCGGCGCGAGCTTTCCCGCGGTCTACAACTACTACTACCTGTTCCTCGTGCTCACGCTCGCCGTGGTCTTCGTCTCGCTGCGGCTCGAGGACTCGCGCATCGGGCGCGCATGGGTGGCGATCCGCGAGGACGAGGTGGCGGCCGCGGCCACAGGCATCAACACCCGCAACGTGAAGCTGCTCGCCTTCGCCATGGGCGCGAGCTTCGGCGGTGTGTCGGGCGGGTTGTTCTCCGGCTTCCAGGGCTTCGTCAGCCCCGAGAGCTTCACGATCATCGAGTCCGTCATGATCCTGTGCATGGTGGTGCTGGGCGGCATGGGCCACATACCGGGCGTCATCCTCGGCACCGTGCTGCTCGTGGTGCTGCCCGAAGCGCTGCGCCACCTGGGACCCTGGCAGCAGGCGCTCTTCGGGCGCGTGCTGGCCGACCCCGCCGACCTGCGGCTGCTGGTGTTCGGGCTGGCGCTCATCCTGGTGATGATGCTGCGGCCATCCGGCCTGTGGCCATCCAGCACCCGCCGCCGCGAATTCGCGGCCAAGGGCGAGGAGGCGCGGCACGGAAAGCAGAGCGTCTACGATGCCGCCCGCTGACCCCTCCGTGCTGCTCGAGGCCGGCGCAATCAGCAAGCGCTTCGGGGGGCTCACCGCGCTGGCGGAGGTTTCGCTCACGGTCAAGCGCGGCGAGATCTTCGGCCTGATCGGCCCGAACGGCGCCGGCAAGACCACGCTCTTCAACGCGCTCACCGGCCTCTATCGTCCCGACGGCGGCGAGTTCGTGTTCGACGGCGTGCGCCTGACCGGCATGAAGCCGCACCGCGTCGTCGAGTGCGGCATCGCCCGCACTTTCCAGAACATCCGACTCTTCGCCGAAATGAGTGCGCTCGAGAACGTGATGGTCGGGCGCCACGTGCGCACGCGCGCCGGCGTGTTCGGCGCCGTCGTGCGCGATGCGGCCACGCGCGCGGAGGAAGCGGCGATCGCAAGCCGCGCCTACGCGCTGCTCGACTACGTCGGCATCGCCAGGCGCGCCGCGGAACTCGCGCGCGAGCTCCCCTACGGCGACCAGCGGCGCCTCGAAATCGCCCGGGCGCTCGCGACCGATCCGCAGCTCCTCGCGCTGGACGAGCCCGCCGCCGGCATGAACGCGACCGAGACGGCGGAGCTGAAGCGCCTGCTCGAGCGCATCCGCGGCGACGGCGTGACGCTCCTGCTGATCGAGCACGACGTGAAGCTGGTGATGGGGCTGTGCGACCGCGTGGCGGTGCTCGACTACGGCAGGAAAATCGCCGAGGGCCTGCCCTTTGAGGTGCAGCGCGATCCGGCGGTGATCGAAGCCTATCTGGGAGGCGCGCTTGCTTGAGGTGAGAGGTCTCAAGGTCTCCTACGGCGGCATCACCGCCGTCAAAGGCATCGACCTCGAGGTGACGGCCGGGGAGCTCGTCACGCTGATCGGCGCGAACGGGGCCGGCAAGACGACGACGCTGAAGGCGCTCGCGGGACTGCTGCGGCCGGCGGCGGGTCGCATCCACTATAATGGCGACGACGTAACGGCGCTCCCGGCATTCCAGCTCGTGCGGCGGGGACTGGCGCTGGTGCCCGAGGGACGGGGCGTGTTCGGGCGGCTCACGGTGGAGGAAAACCTCGCGATGGGCGCCTACAGCCGCCGCGACCGGGCGCGCATCGGCGCCGATTTCGACCGCGTCTATGAGCGGTTTCCGCGCCTCGCGGAGCGCCGCCGACAGCTCGCCGGAACGCTCTCGGGAGGCGAGCAGCAGATGCTCGCGATCGGACGCGCGCTGATGAGCCGGCCGAGCCTCCTGCTGCTCGATGAGCCCAGCATGGGGCTCGCGCCGCTCATGGTGCAGAGGATTTTCGAAACCATACGCCGAATCGCCGCCGAAGGAGTGACCTTGCTGCTGGTGGAGCAGAACGCGAAGCTCGCCCTCGAAGCATGCGATCGTGGCTACGTGATGGAAAGCGGAGTGATCGCGCTCGCCGACAGCGCGCCGCGGTTGCTCGCCAATCCGCAGGTGCGGCAGGCCTATCTCGGCGAATGAGCGCGCCGGGGCTCACCAGGATCACTTCGGCGCTCAGGCGCATCCCGGCAGCGAAGGCCGCGCGCGGATCGCTGATCGCGGTGATCACCGTCGTGTTCGCCGCCGCGCTGGGCTACCTCTATCACAAGACCCAGGGCGCGGCCTTCAAGCCCCACAACGAAGTGCTCGCGCTGTTGCGCGAGCTGAAGGAGATCGACGCGCGCTGGGACGTGGACGTGCTGCGCGCGCGCAACGAGCTCCCCCCGTCGCAAGTCCCCGCGGTGGATTACGGCCCGCCGCTTGCGCGCATCCAGCGTGAGCTCGCCGCCGCGGTGCAGGAGATCGACAGCCCGGTGCTCAGGATGGGGTTCCCCGACTTGAGCAACGCGTTCGTGCAGAAGGCCGAGCTGATCGACAAGTTCAGGAAGGCCAATACCGCGACCAAGCAGGCGCTCGCCCAGGTGCTGTCGGCCGAGCCGGAGATCGCAGGGCTCGTGCGCGGCTCGTGGCAGGACTCCCGCGATCGCGAGCGCCTGGTCGCGACGGAGAGCGCGGTGGTGCAGCTGCTCGCCGAGACCCAGAAGTACTATTTCTCGCCGACCGAGGCGCAGCACAGGAGCGTCGAGGCTCTCGCCTCCGAGCTGCGGGCATCGGCCGGCCGGCTGCCGCCGGCCTTGCGCGAGGGCATTCTCCGGTTCGATGGCAACGTGCAGCACCTGCTCGGCGCAAAACCGGTCGAGCAGGAGTTGTTCGCGAGGCTCTCGTTCCTGACGGCGGGTCCGCGCGTTGACAGCCTGACCAGCGCGTTCTCGCGGGAGCTGGAGGCCACGCTCGGCGAGGGCGAGCTCCACCGCGTCTATCTGATCGCCTACGCCGGCGCGCTGTTGATCCTGCTCGCCTATCTCGCCACGCGGCTCGCGGCGAGCTACCGGCTGCTCAATACCGCAAACCTTGCCCTAGTAACCGCGAACGAGGGATTGGAGCAACGCGTCGCCGAGCGCACGCACAAGCTCTCCGAGGCGCTCAAGCAGCTGCAGGACTCCGAGATGCAACTCATCCAGACGGAGAAGATGTCCTCGCTCGGTCAGATGGTGGCCGGGGTGGCGCACGAGATCAACACGCCGCTTGCCTACGTCAAGAACAGCCTGGGTTCGGTGACGGGGAAGCTGCCCGAGCTCACCCAGCTCATCGTCGAATCGGAGAAGCTGCTCGCGCTGCTCAGGGCGGGCGCGGCCGACCCCCAGCAGTTCGCGCAGCAGTTTGCGCTGACCCACAAGCTCGTCGCACAGTTGCGGGAGCATCACGTGCTCGGCGAGCTCCAGGAACTGGCGAAGGACGGGCTCTACGGCATCGAGCAAATCTCCGAGATCGTGACCAACCTCAGGAGCTTTGCGCGCATCGATCGCAGCAAGGTCGCGAGCTTCAACCTGAACAATGGACTCGAGAGCACGCTGCTGCTCGCCAAGCACGAGCTCAAGCGGCACGCGGTGAAGAAGAACTTCGGCGACATTCCGCCCGTCACCTGCTCGCCGTCGCAGATCAACCAGATCTTTCTCAACCTCATCAACAACGCGGCGCAGGCGATCGAGTCGGGGCAGGGCGTGATCACGCTCACCACGCGCCGCGAAGGCGCCGGGCATGTCGCGGTGGACGTCGAGGACAACGGCAAGGGCATCCCGCCCGAAATCCTGCCCCGAATCTTCGATCCGTTCTTCACCACCAAGGAGGTTGGCAAGGGCACCGGTCTGGGGCTCGCGATCGTCTACAAGATCGTCGAGCAGCACGGCGGCAGGATCAGCGTGAACTCCACCGTCGGAGTTGGCACGAGATTCACGATGGTGTTACCGTTGACGCCGCCCGAACCGGCCGAAGTTGCGGCGTGAGCGCGGGCACGCTTCCCGACAAGAGAACATGAGCATTCCAACCACTATCGGCAAATACGAGATCCAGGGCGTGCTCGGGCAGGGAGGGATGGGCACCGTCTACAAGGCGTTCGATCCCGCGATCCGGCGCCAGGTGGCGATCAAGACCATCGCCAAATCCGCGCTCGATCCCGCGGACCTGCAGTACGCGCTGACGCGGTTCCGGCACGAAGCGCAGGCGGTGGGGAGGCTCACCCACCCGCGCATCGCCGGCATCTACGACTACGGCGAGGATGTGGAGATCGCCTTCATCGTGATGGAGCTGGTGAACGGCAAGTCGCTGTTCCAGCACATGCAGGGCGAAGCCCGGTTCGAGCTGAAGGAGATCGGCGAGATCGTACGCCAGTTGCTCGTCGGCCTGGGCTACGCGCACGAGCAGGGCGTCGTGCACCGCGACATCAAGCCGTCCAACGTGCTGGTCAACGAAGAGGGCCGCATCAAGATCAGCGATTTCGGCATCGCGCGCCTCGATTCCTCCAAGCTCACGAACGTGGGCGAGGTCATGGGCTCGCCCGGCTACATGTCCCCGGAGCAGTTCCTCGGCACCGAGATCGACGCCCGCAGCGACATTTACTCGGTGGGCATCATCGCCTACGAGCTCCTCACCGGCCGGCGCCCGTTCATCGGCAACGACGCCGAGGTGATGCGCCAGGTGTTGAACGATCGCCCCGTCAATCCCTCCGAGCACAATCCGAAGATGTCGGCGCAGCTCGACTGGGCGTTGCAAAAATCGCTTGCCAAGAAGCGGGACGAGCGCTTCCAGAGCGCCAAGGATTTTGCGGAGGCCTTCACCAGGGGCATCGAGGCGAGCATCCGGCACAGCGCGCCCCCCGCGGCGCCCGCCGGTCCCGCGGAGGTGACCACCCAGCGCATCGACACCGATCTGGTCCGGGCCGCGCGCGCGCTCGCGGGCGCGCACCAGGGCCGGGCCGAAGCCCCCGCCGCGGCACCGGCGGCGGCAGCGCCGCGGGCCGCGGGCAAGAAAGCGCGCCTCCTGTTCGTCGACGACGAAGAGCGGATCTTGACGGCGCTGCGCTCGATCTTCCGGCGCGGTTACCACGTGTTTACCGCCGTAAACGGTCCCGAGGCCCTGGAGTTCGTGAGGAAGTTCAACCCGCACGTGGTGGTGAGCGACCAGCGCATGCCGGAGATGGCGGGCATCGAGCTGCTGCGACAGGTGAAAGAGGTCGCGCCGAATGCGGTGCGGATCCTGCTCACCGGGTACTCTGACCTTGCGGCCATCCTGGGCTCGATCAACGACGGTGAGGTATTCCGCTTCATCAGCAAGCCGTGGGACAACAAGGACATCCAGAAAACCATCGGCGAAGCGGTCGCGGTCGCGCTCGCGCTCGCCGACACTGCGGCCACTCTCGCCATCGTGCCCGATCCCATGACCGCCGGCATCCTGGTGGTCGACAGCCGGCAGGAGGTTTTCCGCACCACCGAGGAGCTCTTCGGCTCGTTCTGTCCGGTCGTCTGGGCGCGCACGCTCGACGACGCATTCGGGGTGCTGCAGTCCCAGGAGATCGCGTTGATCCTCGCCGACGTCGAACGGGGAGCCGACGACGTGATCACCGCCCTGAAGCTGCTCAAGCAGGTGCATCCGGAGATTCTCGCCATCGCACTCGCCAAGGCCTCCGATTCGGAAGTGGTGATCGAGCTCATCAACGAGGCGCAGATCTTCCGCTTCCTCAACCGGCCGGTGGACCGCGACCTGCTGAAGCAGCACGCACAGGCGGCGCTGACACGCTACCAGGCCTACAAGCAGACGCCGCAACTCCTGCGCCAGCACCAGGTCGCGCAGCCGCACTTCGCGGACGAGTCGGTGACGCAGAAAATGCTCGAGCGCATGCGCTCGCTGAAGAACTGGCTCGGTCCGGAAGCGACGTAGCGGCTGCGCCAGGCGAGCGGCGGGCGCGTCAGACCCATTCCTTCGCGATCAGGAACTCGGTGTAGAGCTGTTCCTCGGCGCTGCCCGGCTCCGGGCGCCAGTCGTAGCGCCAGGCAACCTGCGGTGGCAGCGACATCAGGATGGATTCGGTGCGCCCGCCCGACTGCAGGCCGAAGAGCGTTCCCCGGTCGTACACCAGGTTGAACTCGACGTAACGGCCGCGGCGATAGGCCTGGAACCGGCGCTCGCGCTCGCCGTAGGGAAGGCTCCGGCGCCGCTCGACGATCGGAAGGTAGGCGGGCACGAAGCTCTCGCCGACGCTCCTCACCAGCGCAAAGCAGGCGTCGAAATCGGGCTCGCTGAGATCGTCGAAGAAGATGCCGCCGACCCCACGCGGCTCGCCGCGGTGCTGCAGATAGAAATACTCGTCGCACCATTTCTTGAAGCGGCGATAAAGGTCCGGGCCGAACGGCGCGAGCGCGTCGCGGCAGCAGCGGTGAAAGTGCCGGGCGTCATCCGCGAAGCCGTAGTACGGCGTCAGATCCATCCCGCCGCCGAACCACCACACGGGCGGCGCCGCCCCGTTCTCAGAGGAAAGGAAACGCGCGTTCAGGTGCGCGGTGGGCACGTACGGGTTGCGGGCGTGGAGCACGAGCGAGACCCCCATCGCCTCGAACGAGCGGCCGGCAAGCTCGGGCCGGTTAGCGGTCGCAGAAGGGGGCAGGCTCCGGCCGAAGACGTGCGAGAAGTTGACCCCCGCGCGCTCGAATACGCCGCCCTCCTCGAGCACGCGCGTGATGCCCCCGCCGCCCTCGGCGCGGCTCCATTCGTCGCGCAGGAATGGCTTGCCGTCGAGCGCGGCAAGCCGCGCAACGATGTTCTCTTGCAATCCGGTGAAATACTGCCTGACGGCCTGACCGTTCATTAAGAGCCCTACGTCTGCCGACGTGCGCGCGCTGCGCCGCCGCCGCGTCTCGAGGCCGGCCCGCCGCGCGGGCGCGGCGGGCTAGTTCGCGCTCTTCTTCAGTCCCAGGCCTTGAAGCTCGCGCGCGATTTCGACGTCCTCCTTGGCGATGACCTCGCCAAACGGCCGGCCGGGGAGATAGGCAGGGGTCACGAAAAGGCGTTCCGCGGACTTGTGGAAATCCTCGCTCTCAACGGCCGCGCGGACCGCCGCTTCCAGCCGCGTGATCGTCGCCTGGGGCGTGCCCTTCGGCGCCGCGACGCCGCGCCAAAGCTCGGCGGCAACGTTCACGCCCTGCTCGATCGCCGTCGCGACCGCGGGAAACGACGGATCGCGCCGGGTGCTGAGCGCCGCGAGCACGCGCACCGTGCCCGACTTGATGTGGCCGGCGAGCGCGCCCGGCAGCTGCACCACCGCGTTGACGTGCCCTCCGAGCAGGCTCGGCACCACTTGCGCCGCGGCAAACGGCACATCCAGCACCTCGGCGCCGGCCGCCTTGAAAAGGGCCACCGACGAAAAGTGGGTGTGGCTGCCGGTACCGGAGTTGCCCACCGTGAGCCTCCCCGGCGCGCGCTTCGCCTCCACGACGAATTCGCGCAGGCTCTTCCACGGCGTATCGGCCTTGACCACCAGCAGCGGCGACTCCACCAGGGCGCGCGCCACCGGTTCGAAGGCGCGGTAGTCGAAGGAAAGCGCCCCGGTGTGATAAGTCGTCGAGATCGAGTTCGAGTTCCAGACGATGTTGTAGCCGTCGGGCGTCTGCGCCGCGGCATACTTGTATCCCACGGCGCCGCCGCCACCGGGCCGGTTGACCACCACGACGTTGGTATGGAGGTGCTTCGACATGCCCTCGGCCAGCATGCGGGCGGTCAGGTCCGCGGACGTGCCGGTCGGAAAAAGCACGGTCATCTGGATCGGCCGCTTGCCCGGAAACTCGCTCTGCGCCGCGCCCCCGCCAGCCGGGCTGAGCGCGAGCGCGAGGCCGAGCGCCGTCCCGGCGCCGCACCGACGAAGGCTGCTCTTGCATGATTTCATGGCTTCTTCCCCCTCGCCACGATCGAATCCGCGGGGGCGGTCCCGCCGCACCGACCTTACGCCAGGCGCGGACGATTCTACCATCCCGCATCAGGCCCGCCGGAGGGCGAAACGGAGCGCAGCGAGGCTGCGCGCTATTTGCGGCCCCCGGCCACCGCGCGGTGACCGATGTCGCGCCGGTACTGCATGCCCTCGAAGCGGATGCGCTCGGCGATCTCGTAGGCGCGGCGCTGCGCGGCGCGTACATTGGGCCCGAGCGCGGTCACGCACAATACCCGCCCGCCGCTGGTGACGACGTTCCCGCCGTTCAGCGCGGTGCCGGCGTGGAACACGTGATAATCGTCCTCGGGTGCGGGCAAGCCGTGTATCGCGTCGCCCTTGCGAGGGGCGTCGGGATAGCCGCGCGCCGCGAGCACGACCCCGAGCGCAACGCGGGTGTCCCACTCGGCTCCAACCTGGTCCAGGGTGCCGGCGAGCGCGTGCTCGATCAGGGTGAGCAGGTCGCTCTTCAGCCGCAGGAGGATCGGCTGCGTCTCGGGGTCGCCCATGCGGCAGTTGAACTCCAGCACCCTGACCTGCCCGTCCCGCCCGATTATCAGCCCGGCGTAGAGAAAGCCGTGGTACGGCGTTCCCTCCCTTTCCATGCCGGCGAGCGCCGGCTGGATGACCTCGCGCATCACCCTGGCGTGGATGCCGGGCGTGACCACCGGCGCCGGCGAATACGCGCCCATGCCGCCGGTGTTGGGGCCGCGGTCGCCGTCGAGCAGCCGCTTGTGGTCCTGGCTGGTCGCGAGCGGCAGGGCGTGCCGGCCGTCCGAGAGCACGATGAAGCTCGCTTCCTCGCCGTCGAGATACTCCTCGATCACGACGCGCTTGCCGGCCGCGCCGAGCTTGCCCTCGGTCAGCATCATGTCCACGGCCGCATGCGCCTGACCCGTGTCCGTCGCCACCACCACGCCCTTCCCGGCGGCGAGCCCGTCGGCCTTGATCACGACGGGAGCGCCTTGCCTGTCCACGTAGGCGTGGGCCGGCGCCGGCTCGCTGAACGCCGCATAGGTCGCGCTCGGAATGCCGTGGCGCTGCATGAAGCTCTTGGCGAATTCCTTGGAGCTCTCGAGCCGTGCGGCCGCCCGCGTCGGCCCGAAGACCTTCAGCCCGGCCGCAGCGAACGCGTCCACCACCCCTTCGGCGAGCGGCGCCTCCGGGCCGACCACCGTGAACGCCACGGCCTCCTTGCGCGCGAACGCCGCCAGTTCCGGGATCGTGGTGATCGGAACATTGGCGAGGCCCTCTTCGCGCGCGGTGCCGGCGTTGCCGGGCGCGACGAATACCCGCGACACGCGCGGCGAGCGGGCGAGCTTCCACGCGAGCGCGTGCTCGCGCCCGCCCGAGCCGATGACGAGCAGCTTCATGGGAAAATCAAATCCACCACAGAGGCACAGAGATCACGGAGAAAAGCGCTGGTCTACGCCAGCATTATTGCTCGAAACGACCGCTGCGAGACCGGCAAAATTCTAGGGCCTCTGTGTCCTCTGTGTCTCTGTGGTGATATCGATCAGTGCCTGAAGTGCCGGTAGCCGGTAAAGACCATCGCAATGCCGTGCTCGTTCGCGGCGGCGATCACTTCCTCGTCGCGCAGGCTCCCGCCCGGCTGGATGATGGCGCTCGCCCCCGCCGCCGCCACGACGTCCACCCCGTCACGGAACGGAAAGAACGCGTCCGACGCCGCGACCGACCCCTGCAACGAGAAGCCGGCATGTTCCGCCTTGACGGCTGCGAACCGCGCCGAATCGACGCGGCTCATCTGCCCCGCGCCCACGCCCAATGTCCCTCCGTCGCGGCAGAACACGAGGGCGTTCGACTTGACGAATTTCGCCACGCGCCAGGCGAAAACGAGGTCCGCAAGCTGCGCCTCGCTCGGTCTCGCCTGGGTCACGATCTTGAGCTGATCCGCGCCGGTTCTCACCGTGTCGGGCGTCTGCACCAGCAGCCCCCCGCCCACGCTCCTCAGGTCGCATGCGTTGGCGCCCGGCGCGAGCGGCACCGCGAGCACGCGGATGTTCGCCTTCTGCGCGAGCACGCGGGCCGCCTCGCCGTCCACCGCCGGCGCGATCACCACTTCGACGAACTGCTGCGCCACCGCTTCAGCGGCCCTGCCGTCGAGCTCGCGGTTGAAGCCGATGATGCCGCCGAAGGCCGCAGCGGGATCGGTCGCGAACGCCCTGCGGTAGGCATCCGTGAGATTGGCGGCGACCGCCGCGCCGCACGGGTTGGCGTGCTTCACGATGACGCACGCCGGCTGCTCGAAACTCTTCACGCATTCCCATGCCGCATCGGCGTCCGCGATGTTGTTGTAGGAGAGCTCTTTGCCCTGCAGCTGCCGGTAGGCGCCGAGGCTGCCCGGGGCGGGGCGGGCCTCGCGATAGAACGCCGCTTCTTGGTGCGGGTTCTCGCCGTAGCGAAGCGGCTGGCCGAGCTCGAACTGCAGATTGAACCATCGCGGAAAACGGCTGCGCTTGCCCGCCGCATCGACCGCGGTGAGGTAGTTGCTGATCGCGCCGTCGTACGCCGCGGTATGGGAGAACGCCTTTTGCGCCAGGCGAAAGCGCGTCTCGGCCCCGATCGCGCCGTTGGCGGCGGCCATCTCGTTGAGCAGCGGCTCGTAGTCCGCCGGGTCGGTGACCACCGCCACGTGCTGGTAGTTCTTGGCGGCGCCCCGGACCATCGCCGGGCCGCCGATATCGATGTTCTCGATCGCCTCTTCGAGCGTGCATTCCGGCCGCGCCACGCTCGCGCCGAACGGATAGAGATTGACCACGACCAGCTCGAAGCCGGGGATGCCCGCCCGCCTGAGCGCGTCGATGTGCTCGGGTACGTCGCGCCGGGCGAGAATGCCGGCGTGCACCTTGGGATGCAGGGTCTTCACCCGGCCGTCGAGCATCTCGGGAAAGCCCGTGTAGTCCGCGACCTCGGTCACCTTGAGGCCGGCGTCCCTCAGCAGCTTGGCGGTGCCCCCCGTGGACACCAGCGCCACCTCGAAACGGGCAAGCCCGCGCGCGAATTCGGCGATCCCGGTCTTGTCCGAGACGCTGACCAGCGCCTGCTTGATGACAGCCATCGAAACAGGATTCAGTTGTCAGGATTCAGCCATTAGCATACAGCCTGCGAGGCAACCCCATGCCCCGATTGTCGCTGAACCCTGAACCCTGAATCCTGAATCCTGAATCCTGAATCCTGAATCCTAGAACTTGATGCCGTGCACCTTGATCTTCTTGCGCAGGGTGTTGCGGTTGATCCCGAGCATGTTCGCAGCGTGAGTCTGGTTGCCGCGCACCCGGTGCAGCACGTTCTCCAGCAGCGGCTTCTCGACGCAATTGATGACCATGTTATAAACCCTGCAGGGTTTCTCCCCGTCCAGGTCGCGGAAGTAGCCGTCGATCGCCTTGCGCACCATGCGCGCCATTTCGGTTTCGTTCATCATGCTGCGAATTCCTCGACATAGGTCAGACGTTGTCCCCGGCCCGCGAGCTGCGCGAAGAATGCATCCGCCGCCGCGAGCTGCTCGGTGCTCGTCTCGAGCTGGTTGATCGCGTGGCGGAACGCGGCCGAGCCGGCCAAGCCCTTGGTGTACCAGGAGATATGCTTGCGCGCGACGCGCACCCCGGTGTACTCCCCGTAAAACTCATAGAGCGCGTGCAGGTGCGCAACCAGCACGCGGTGGATCTCCTCGACTTCCGGCGGCGGCAGTTGCTCGCCGGTTTCCAGGTAGTGCTCGATCTCGCGGAACATCCACGGCCTGCCCTGGGCGGCGCGCCCTATCATCACCGCATCCGCCTTGGTGTAGTCGAGCACCTGCCTCACCTTCTCGGGCGTGGAAAGGTCGCCGTTGGCAATCACGGGTATCCCGACCTCGGCCTTAACCGCCGCCATGGTGTCGTACTCGGCCACCCCGGAGAATCCGCAGGCGCGGGTGCGGCCGTGGATCGCGAGCGCCTGGATGCCGGCGTCTTCCGCGATCCTGGCGACGCGCAGGGCGTTCTTGTTCTCGCGGTCCCAGCCGGTGCGGATCTTGAGCGTGACCGGCACCTCCGTCGCACCCACCACCGCACCGAGGATGCGCCCCACTAGCCCCTCGTCCTTGAGCAGCGCGGACCCCGCCATCACGTTGCACACCTTCTTTGCCGGGCACCCCATGTTGATATCGATGATCTGGGCGCCCTGGTCGACGTTGTACTGCGCCGCCTCCGCCAGCATCTGCGGATCGGCGCCCGCGATCTGCACCGCGACCGGCTCGACCTCGCCGTCGTGATTGGCGCGCCGGCGCGTTTTCTCCGAGCCCCCCAGCAACGAGTTGCTCGCCACCATCTCGGAGACCGCCATGCCGGCGCCCATCGTCTTGCAAAGCTGCCGGAACGGACGGTCGGTGACGCCCGCCATCGGAGCAACGATCAGGTTGTTCTTGAGTTGATACGGACCAACGTGCATCGGTCGCGCTTTTTTTCGGGGAAGGGCGACATTGTAATCGTTGTGTTCGTGCAAGAAAAGCGATTCCCGCCGATTTCTTGATCAGTGTTGCGGCCTGTCCACACGCGCGCGGCGCGGCGCACGCCTCGCGCGAACAATCCGCGTGCCGGAGTAAGCACTTATTCAAAAAATTTCGAGCAGTGCTTGCGCGACGGCGCGTAACTTGCCATGCGCAATGCGGCAAATGGCGCGCCGGGGCGGCCGCTGCTCCGATATTTCACCGCGGACGCGCAGAGAATTTCTCCGCGAACTCCGCGTCTCTGCAGTTAACTTGATGAATTTGCAGGCTAGTGCCGTTCCAACTATTTAAGCCAATCCCTACGTTTCTCCAAGGCCCGATTGTCCCCGGGAGGCGAGCCACCTGAATTCGGAGAAACAAGTTGGAACGGCACTAGCCGCGCGCGCCGAAGGTCATGCGCCGCACCACGAAGTCCTTGGCCGGCGGCGCCGCGCCGAGAAGCGCGAGCCCGAGACCGCGCGCGATTCGCAACGGCGCGATATCATTGGAGAAGAGCCGCACCAGCGCGTCGGTGAACCACACGCCCCCGCCACGGTCGAGCCGGCGGCGCGCGCGGTAGGCCGCGAGCATCGCGGGCCCGCCGATCTCGTCCCGCCCGCACTCCTTGGTCACGCCGCCGAGCTCCCAGGCATCGCGCAGGCCGAGGTTCAATCCTTGGCCGGCGACCGGGTGCAGCATTTGTGCGGCATTGCCCACCGCCACCACGCGCGGTGCGGCAATGTCCGTCGCCACCCTGAGCGCTAGCGGGAAGCAGGCGCGGGCCCCGGCCGAGGTAAAGGCTCCGAGGCGCTGCCCGAAAGCGTGCTGCAGGCGTTGCAGGAACTCGGCTTCGGGCAGCGCGCACAATCGTTGTGCATGCTCCGGCGCCGTGGTCCACACCAGCGCCAGCGCTTCTGCCGAGGGCAGCACCGCGAGCGGGCCGTCGGGGGTGAAGCGCTCGAAGGCGACGTTGCGGTGCGGCAGGCCGGATGCCACGCGCGCGATAACCGCGGCTTGGCGATAATCCCGAATGCGCACCTCCGTTACCGCCGCCATCGCCCCGCCGTCGGCGACCGCGACCAGCCGGGCGGTGGCGCGCCGGACGTCCCCGCCCCGGTTGAACCGTACGGATGCTGCACCCGGCTCCGAGGCGAGACCGGTCACCGCCGCGCCCGTCAGGTAATCGCAGGCGCCCGCCCGATCGAGCGCCTGAGCCAGCGTTTCGGCCAGCCGGGTGTAATCGAGCACGTAACCGAGCGCCGGCAGCCGCGCTTCGGTCGCATCGAGCTCGACGCGACCGAAGCCGCCGCGTTGGGAAACGTGGATGCGGACGATCGGGGTGACGGGTTGCAACGCCTCCCATATCCCGAACCGCTCCAGTATCAACCGGCTGCCATGGGATAGCGCGATCGGGCGCGGATCTGCCTGCGCCACCCCCGGGCCCCTTGCTTCGAGCAAGCCTACCGCTAGCCCCCCGTCTCGGAGGGCGAGGGCGAGCGCCGCACCTACGGGCCCCCCGCCCACAATCAGCACATCGTAGTCAGGCATCGCGAGCGCTCATCAGAGCTTCGATGTCGGCAGGGCTCTTGGGGGCATCGCGGGTGAGCACCTCGGCACCCGCGTCGGTCACGAGCACATCGTCCTCGACGCGCACCCCGATGCCGGCCAGGCGCTGCGGCACCCCCTCGCCCGCGCGGATATAACAACCCGGCTCGACGGTGAGCACCATGCCCGGGGCCAGCGCGCGCCATTCACCCCCGCGCTTGTAGTCGCCGGCGTCGTGCACGTCGAGCCCGAGCCAATGCCCGGTGCGGTGCATGTAAAACTTCCTGTAGGCCTCGGTTTCCACCGCTTGCTCGAGGCTGCCCGCGAGCAGTTTCAGGTCGATCAGCCCCTGCGCCAGCACGTGGACTGCCGCGCGGTGCGGCGCGTCCCACAGGTTGCCCGGCTTGACCGAGGCGATCGCCGCGGCCTGCGCCGCCAGCACCAGCTGATAGATCTCGCGCTGCGGGCCGCTGAACTTGCCGTTGACGGGGAAAGTCCGCGTGAGGTCCGACGCGTAGCCGTCGAGCTCGCAGCCGGCGTCGATCAGCAGCAGCTCGACGTCCCGCAGCACGCCGTCGTTCTGAACGTAATGCAGCACGCAGGCGCGGCTGCCACCGGCGACGATCGGCGCATAGGCCGGCGCCTGAGCGCCGTTGCGCCGGAACTCGTGCAGCAGCTCGGCCTCCACCTCGTACTCGGCCTTGCCCGGCCGGGCCGCGCGCATGGCGCGGCGGTGCGCGCCGGCCGAGATCGCCGCGGCGCGCCGGATCACCGCGAGTTCTTCCGGCCCCTTGATGAGCCGCATGTCGTCGAGCAGGGCGTGCACGTCCTTCAGTTCGCCGGGCGCGGTGACGCCGCTGCGCGCCCGGCTGCGGACCTCGTTGATCCAGCCCGTGATGCGCGCGTCCCATCCCGGGTCCGCGCCGAGATGACAGTAGAGCGTGCCGCGATCGGCAATCACGTCCGGCATCAACGCGTCGAGCCTGGCGATGGAATGCGCCTCGTCGAAGCCGAATGCGGCGCGCGCCGCTTCCGGGCCGTAGCGGAAGCCATCCCAGATCTCGCGCTCGGGGTCGTTGTCGCGGCAGAACAGGATGCTCTTCGCCTGCTCGCCGGCGACGATCACGAGCGCAGCCTCCGGCTCGCGAAAGCCGGTGAGGTAGTAGAAATAGCTGTCGAAGCGGTAGGGGTAATGGGAGTCGCGGTTACGCGTGCGCTCGGGGGCGGTCGGCACGATCGCCACGCCGGAGCGCATCGCGGCCGCGAGCCGCGCGCGCCGCCGCTGATAGACGCCGATGTCCGTGGGAGTCTTCATCGATCACGGGATTATAAACAACCTCGCCCGCGGCTCGCCGCCGTCTCGCTACTGCGAATCGAGCGGCTCCCCGACCGACCGCGCATCGAGCGTCGAGGCCTTCCTTTCCGCATGCTCGTCCCTGGCTGGAACGGCACTAGCGTCCGAGCGCGCCCGACGCGAGCGAGCGCCCCAGCTCGACGAGACGCTGCGGCGTGCCGACGTCGAGCCACACGCCCCGATGCAGCTCACCACTCACGCGGCCTTGAGCCATTGCCGGCTTCAGCAGCGCGACGAGCTGACCCCTCGTTCCGCGCGCAACCGAAGTAAACAATGAGGGCGCGTAGACACCGATGCCGGTGAAGGTATGCCGGTGCGCACCGTCAGACGTCACCCTTCCGTCCCGCAGGCAGAAATCGCCCGCCGGGTGGTGCGGCGGGTTGTCCACGAGCACGAGATGGGCGTCGAGCAGCCCGCCCGCTATGGCCGCCGCAGCGGGCTTGAGCCGCGCGAAATCGAAATCGGTATAGATGTCGCTGTTGACCGCCGCGAACGGCGCGTCACCGAGCAGCGGCAGCGCATAGGCGATACCCCCGCCGGTCTCGAGCGCCGTTTCCTCGCGCGAATAATCGATGCGCACGCCGAGCGGCGCGCCGTTTCCCAGGCGCGTCTCGATCATGGCGCCCCGGTGCGAGATGTTGACCACCAGGTCCGAAAAGCCCGCGCGCGCCAGGCGCTCGATCAGATGCTCGATGAGCGGCCGGCCGCCGGCTTCGAGCAAAGCCTTGGGCACGCGATCGGTCAACGGGCGCATGCGCTCGCCGCGGCCGGCGGCGAGGATCATGACCTTCATACCTATTTCCCATTTCCCATCATCGCCGGCTGGCGTTTCTCCAGCTGATCGAGCAGCCTCGCGAGCGGCGCGAGCTCGCGGTAGCGCCCGGCGACCGCCCGCGCGTAGCGCATGAAGCGCGGCGTGTCCTCGAGGTAGCCGGCCTTGCCGTCACGGTAACGGATGCGCGCGAAGATGCCCAGCACCTTCAAATGGCGCTGCAGCCCCATCCATTCGAAGTCGCGGTAGAAGACACTGAAGTCCGGATCGACCGGCAGCCCCACGAACGCATCGCGCGTGAGCGAAGCGATGTCGTAGCTGATCGGGCCATAGACCGCGTCCTGGAAATCGATCACGCCGGGATTGGGATCGGTCACCAGGAGGTTGCGCGGCATGTAATCACGGTGCACGTACACCGCGGGCTGCGCCAGGTTGCGCGCGATGACGAGCGCCAGCATGTCCGCGAGCGTCTGCTGCTCGGCGGCGGAGAGCGTGAGCCCCAGATGCCGCGCGACATACCACTCCGGGAACAAATCGCACTCGCGCTTGAGCGACGCTTCGTCGTACGGGGGCAGCTCTCCTTCGCGGCTGGCGAGCTGCCATTTGAGCAGAGCCTCGATTGCGTCGCCGAACAGGCGATCGGCGTTATCCTCGTTGAGCGTCGCGAGGTATGGGGTGTCACCCAGATCGGTGAGCAGCAGGAACCCGCGCTTTGGATCCTGCGCGAGGACCTGCGGTGCGTTGACGCCCGCGGCTCGCAGCAGCGCTGCCACGCGCACGAACGGGCGGCAGTCCTCGCGCTCCGGCGGCGCATCCATCGCGATCCACGATGCGCCGGCCACGGTTACGCGAAAGTAGCGGCGAAAGCTCGCGTCCGCCGAGGCGGGTGTCAGCGAAAACGAACTCGCCGCGAAACGAGCGGCGAGCCATTGCTGCAACTGTTCCAACCGGGTATCGGAAGTCGCCGGCAAGCCGATTGCCTTGAGCGATGAATTGTGCGATTTTAGCACTTCGCTCCCGGCAGCCCCTCCCGATGCACAAGCTCGAAATAAGACGCATCTCGATCGCTGTACTCTGCGCATTGCCGCTCGCGGCCGGCGCGGAGCAAGGGCTCAAACTCAAGTCGCAGCCCACATTGATCCTGATCCCGCCCTCGGTGAAGGACGAAGTGCCCTTATTCCTCGAAGCCGACAAGGTGCAGGGGCACAACGACAAGGAGACCGAGGCCGAAGGCGGCGTGCGGCTGCGCAAGCGCGGACAGGCGATCTTCGCCGACTGGTTGCGCCACGACAAGCCCGACGAGGAGGTGACCGCTCGCGGCAACGTGCGCATCGAGCAGGGGCCTGATGTGATGGAGGGCACGCGCCTGCGGTTCAATCTCGAAACCGAGCGCGGCTTCATCGACGACTCGCGCTTTACGCTGCACAAGAGCCCGGCTCCGACCGGGCAGAAACAGCTGTTCCAGGATGCCGACGCGCGCGGCACGGCGGAGCGGATTCTGTTCGAAGGCCCCCAGCAGTACCGCGCGCAGCGCGCGGAGTACACCACCTGCGGGCCGGGCAACGAAGACTGGTACCTGCGCGCGGGCGATCTGAGAATCGACAAGACCCGCGACGTGGGCACCGCGCGCGACGCGAGCATCGTGTTCCAGGGCGTGCCGATCTTCTACTCGCCGTATCTTTCGTTCTCGCTGCACCAGGAACGAAAATCCGGCTTCCTCACCCCGCACTACGGCAGCACCTCCAAGGGCGGCGCGGAGCTGACCGTGCCTTACTACTGGAACATCGCGCCCAACCGCGACGCCACCATTTCCCCGCGCGTGATTTCGAAGCGCGGCGTGCTGGTGCACACGGAATTCCGTTATCTCGAGCCGACCTATCTCGGCGATACGCGCGTCGAGCTGCTGCCGGAGGACGACGCCCGCGGCGGCGCGCAGCGGCACGCGTATTTCGTCCGTCACAACCAGACGCTGCCATACGGCTGGTCAGGAGCGCTCAACCTGCAGGGGGTTTCCGACGACACCTACTTCACCGACCTCTCGACGCAGATCGCGCTGACCTCCCAGGTCCAGTTGCCGCGCGAGGGCTCGCTCAGCCGCGGGGGCGCGTGGGGCGGCGCCGGCAGCTACGGCTTCAGCGCGCTGGTGCAGCGCTGGCAGACGCTACAGCCCGACCCGCTCGCGCCGGTCACCCCGCCTTACAGCCGGGCGCCGCAGCTCACGCTCGCTGCCACGCATCTGGATGTGCTGCGCTCGGATTTCGATTTCTTCGGGCAGTTCGTCGAGTTCGATCACCCGACTCTGGTGAACGGCAGACGGGCGGTCGCTTACCCGAGTCTCAGCGTTCCGCTGCAGACGGCGTATGCCAACGTCACGCCCAAGCTGGGCGTCAACCTGACGCGCTACTTCATCGATCCCCATCCAACCGGTTTCGCGGATCAAACCCGCACCCTGCCCACACTCACCGTCGACAGTGGCGTGGTGCTCGAGCGTCCGACCGCGGTCGGCGGCGCGCCGTTCCTGCAAACCCTGGAACCGCGGGTGTACTACGTCTACATCCCGTTCCGGGACCAAAGCCGCATCCCGGTGTTCGACAGCGGCCAGCAGGACATCAACTTCGCGACCATCTACTCGGAAAATCAGTTCTCCGGCTGGGATCGTATCAATGACGCCAATCAGGTGACGCTCGGGGTCTCTTCGCGCTTTCTCAACACCGACACGGGCGCCGAGAGCCTGCGCGCGGGCGTGGCGCAGCGCTATTACTTCGCCACGCAGCGCGTGACCCTCCCGGGGGTGCCGGTGCGCACCAGCTCGAGCTCCGACCTGCTCGCCGCGCTCTCCGGCACCGTCGCGCGCAACTGGGTGGCCGAGGCTGGATGGCAGTACAGCACCAACTTCTCCCAGACGCAGAAGTTCAACGTCGGCACGCGCTATCAGCCCGCGCCCGGCAAGGTGCTCAACCTGACCTACCGCGAGACGCTCAACTCCATCCGGCAGACCGACGTGTCCACCCAGTGGCCGCTCGGCCGCGGCTGGGCGGGGCTCGGGCGTTGGAACTACTCGCTGCGCGAGAGCCGAACGCTTGAGGGCCTGATCGGTGCGGAGTACAACGGCGATTGCTGGACGCTGCGAGTGGTGGCCCATCGCTTCGCCACCGCCACCCAGCAGAGCTCAACCACCTTCTTCGTGCAGCTCGAACTGAACGGCGTGTCGCGAATCGGCTCTAACCCGCTGGAAACGCTCCGGCGCAACATCGGTGGCTATTTCAGGCCGGATCCCCGCGCCCCGCGGGCCGGGGAGCCGCAGACCCCCTATTACTGACATGCCATTTCCGCGCATCGCCGTCCTCGCGCGCGCGCTGGCGCTCGGCGCCGCCCTCGCCTGCGCGGCGCTGCCTGCCTCGGCACAGAAGCCGCGGCCCATCATCGTGCTGGACCGGATCGTGGCCGTGGTCAACGACGAAGTGATCACGCGCAACGATCTTGAAGATCGCACGCAGTTCGCCACCTTGCGGCTCAGACAGCAAGGCACGCCGCCGCCGCCGCGCGAAGTGCTGGAAAAGCAGGTCCTCGAGCGGTTGATCAGCGACCGGGTGCAGCTGCAGTTCGCGAAGGAGACCGGGCTGCGCGTGAACCGCATCGCCGAGCAAAACAAGCTCACGCTGCCGCAAATGCGCGCGGCGCTGGAAAAGGACGGCGTCCCGTTCGCCAGGTTCCGCGAGGACATTCGCAACGAGATCATCATGACGCGGCTGCGGGAGCGCGAGGTCGAGAACCGGATCATGGTCACCGAGAGCGAAGTGGACAACTTCATCAAGAGCCGGCAGGGGCAGGAGGGCCGCGGTGACGAGTACAGCCTGTCCCACATCCTGGTGCCCGTGCCCGAGAACGCGAGCCCGGAGCAGATCCAGGCCCGCCGCGCCCGCGCCGAGCAGGCGCTCGCCCGGTTGAAGGCCGGCGGCGATTTCCGCCAAGTGGCGGCCAGTTTTTCGGAGGCGCCTGACGCGCTGCAGGGGGGCGCGATGGGCTGGCGTGATGCCTCCAGGCTACCAACGTTGTTCGCCGAGGCGCTGCAGACGATGCGGGTCGGAGAGGTGAGCCCCATCCTGCGCAGCGCCAACGGGTTTCATGTCCTCCGGCTCAACGACAAGCGCGGCAGCACGGTGCCCGTGATCGTGCGCCAGACCCGCGCACGGCACATCCTGATCAAGACCAACGAGCTGGTTTCGGAGGCCGAGGCGCGCAGGCGCCTCGCGAGCCTCAAGGAGCGGCTCGACAACAGGGCTGATTTCGCGGAGCTCGCGCGCCTGCACTCCGAGGACGCGAGCGGCGCGAAAGGCGGCGACCTCGGATGGCTTTCCCCGGGCGACACGGTACCGGAATTCGAGCGGGCGATGGACGCGCTCAATCCGGGCCAGACCAGCGAGCCGGTCAAGACGCAGTTCGGCTGGCACCTTATCCAGGCGCTCGAGCGGCGCGACGAGGACATGTCGCGCGAGCGGCAGCGGCTCGCGGCGCGGATGGCGTTGCGCGCGCGCAAATCCGACGAGTCCTACCAGGAGTGGGTGCGGCAGCTGCGCGACAAGGCCTACGTCCAGTACCGCCTCGAAACTCAACATTAAGCATTCAAATTTCAAAATTCCGTTAATCGCCGTGACGGCGGGCGAGCCCGCGGGCATCGGGCCCGACCTCTGCGTGCAGCTCGCGCGCCGGCGCCTGCCAGCACGCATCGTGGTGGTGGCCGACCGCGGACTGCTCGAGGCGAGGGCGCGCAGCCTTGGTGTTGCGCTCAAAATGGCGGATTTTCCCGAGGGCAAGATCGCTGCGCGCGGCGCCGGCAAGCTCACGGTGCGCCACGTCCCGCTCGCGGCGCGGGCGGTCGCGGGACAGCTCGATCCCGCCAACAGCGCCTACGTGCTGCGCACCCTGGAGGTCGCCGCCGAGGGCTGCCGCGACAGCGCTTTTGATGCGATGGCAACCGCACCGGTGCAGAAGAGCGTGATCAATGAGGCGGGGATAGCGTTCACCGGGCACACCGAATTTCTCGCCGAGCACCTGGGCGCGCCGCATGTCGTGATGATGCTGGTGGGCGGGGGCATGCGGGTCGCGCTCGCCACGACCCACCTCGCGCTGAGCGAGGTCGCGCGGCACATCACGCGCGAGGCGCTGGAGCGCACGCTCAGCGTCCTGCACCGCGGCCTCATCGAGCGCTTCGCGATCGCGCGCCCGCGCATCGCGGTCGCGGCACTCAATCCGCACGGCGGCGAGACGGGGCATCTCGGGCGCGAGGAAATCGAAGTGATCGTCCCCGCGCTGGAGAAGCTGCGCGTGCGGGGTTTCGATCTCGCCGGACCGCTGCCCGCCGACACGCTTTTTACCCCGCAACGGCTCAAGGGTTACGACTGCGTGCTCGCGATGTATCACGACCAGGGGCTGCCGGTGCTCAAATACGCGAGCTTCGGCGCCGGTGTGAACGTGACCCTCGGGCTGCCCATCATCCGGACATCCGTGGATCACGGCACCGCGCTCGAGCTCGCCGGCACCGGCAAGGCCGATTCCGGCAGCCTGCTCGAGGCGATCAGGCTCGCCGCAGACCTGGCGGTTCGCGCCCGGCGCATCCGCCGCCCGGCCTGAGCCGCGGGGCGAAACCGTCATGCGCCACCGTCCCCGCAAGCGGTTCGGGCAGAATTTTCTCGTCGACGAGGCCGTCATCTCCGCCATCGTCAGCGCCGTGGCGCCGCATCAGCGGGACCTCGTAGTCGAGATCGGCCCGGGATTGGGGGCGCTCACCCGGCCGCTCGTCGAGCGGCTCGATCACCTGCATGTGGTCGAGATCGACCGCGAGATCGTCGCGCGCCTGCGCGCGATGTTCCCCGCGCAGCGCGTCGCGATACACGAAGGCGATGCCCTCGAGTTCGATTTTGCGGCGCTGGGCCGCGGGCTGCGCGTGGTCGGGAACCTCCCGTACAACATCTCCACGCCGCTCCTGTTCCATCTCGCCGACAGCGCACCGGCGCTCCGTGACATCCACGTCATGTTGCAGAGGGAGGTCGTGGAACGCATGGTTGCCGCGCCGTCCTCCTCCGACTACGGCCGGCTTTCGGTCATGCTGCAGTATCGCTTCGAGATGGAGCCCGTCCTCGCCGTTCCGGCTGCGGCGTTCCACCCCGTTCCGAAGGTCGAATCGGCGGTGGTCCGGATGGTTCCGTTCGCCCGGCTGCCGCACCGCGCGCGCGATGAAGCGTGGCTCGGGAAAATCGTTACTGCCGCCTTCTCCCAGCGGCGCAAGACGCTGCGCAACGCCCTCAAGCGCTATTTCAGCACCGAGGACTTGAGCCGGCTCGGGGTGGATGGCGGTGCGCGCGCGCAGGAGCTGGGAATCGACGAATTCGTGCGTCTTGCCGATCACGCCGCGCGGGCGGCTTCCGCCTAGGACGATTGCTTCTGGATGAACTCGATCTTGTAGCCGTCGGGGTCCTCGACGAATGCGATCACGGTCGTGCCGTGCTTCATCGGGCCGGCTTCGCGCGTTACCCTGCCGCCGCGCTTCCTGACCTCCTCGCACGCCCTGTAGGCATCCTCGACCTCGATCGCCACGTGCCCGTAGCCGCCGCCCAGATCGTACGACCGCGTATCCCAGTTGTGCGTGAGCTCGAGCACCGCCGTCTTCGATTCGTCGTCGTAGCCGACGAAGGCGTTGGTGAAGCGCCCGCCCGGATAATCCGCCCTGCGCAGCAGCTTCATGCCGAGCACCTGGGTGTAGAAGCCGATGGAGCGCTCGAGATCGCCGACGCGGATCATGGTGTGCAATATACGCATACGCTGAATGTTGAGTTCTAAATGTTGAATGTTGAATTAGCAGGCGAAATGAATTTGCCAAGGCCTACTAAGAATTGAGAATTAAAAATTCAACATTGAAGCTCAGATCTCCACCATCTCGAAGTCCTCCTTGCGCGCGCCGCATTCGGGACAGGTCCAGTTCATTGGCAAGTCTTCCCACTTGGTGCCCGGCGCGACGCCCTCGTCCGGCAGCCCCGCGGCCTCATCGTAGATGAATCCGCAGATCAGGCACATATAAGTCTTGTATACCTCGGTGTCGGCGGTGGTCATGCCCGCATCCGTTTTAAGCTAGAATCCGATTTTAACGAATCACTCCGTCCGCGACCAACCGCGCGGGCGCCCGGTCTCTCCCGCGCATGTCGGATCTTCCACCCATCGTTCTGGTATTCGCTGCGACCGATCCGAGCGGCGGCGCGGGGCTGCAGGCGGATATCATGACGCTCTCCAGCATGGGCTGCCACCCGCTCTCCGTGGTGACCGCGGTCACCATCCAGGACACGATGGGCGTGGACGACGTGAGCGCGATCGACGCGGAGTGGGTTGCCGACCAGGCGCGTTGCGTGCTGGAAGATATGCCGGTCGCCGCGTTCAAGATCGGCCTGCTCGGAAGCGTCGAGCAGGTCGCCGCGATCGCGGAAGTCGTGTCCGATTATCCCGAGGTGCCGCTGGTGTTCGATCCGGTGCTCGCCTCGGGCCGCGGCGACGAGCTCGTCAACGAGGAAATGGTGAATGCGCTGCGGGAGCTGCTGATCCCGCAGACGACGATACTCACGCCCAACAGCATGGAAGCGCGGCGGCTCGCGGCCGAGGACGCCGAGGAGGGCGACAGCCCCGATCTCGCCGAATGCGCGCGGCGGCTGATCGCCTCGGGTTGCGAGTACGTGCTCATTACCGGCACCCACGAGAACACGCCGCAGGTCGTGAACATCCTCTACGGCCAGAACGGCGTGGTGAGGAGCGATGCCTGGCAGCGGCTGCCGGGCTCGTTTCACGGCTCGGGCTGCACGCTCGCCTCTGCCATCGCCGCCACCATCGCCAACGGGCTTGAGATCAGCGACGCCGTGAAGGACGCGCAAGAGTACACGTGGCAGACGCTCAAGGCGGCGTTCCGCCCCGGCATGGGCCAGCACATCCCGGATCGTCTGTTCTGGGCGCGCGAGGACGAAGCCACCGATGAAGGCGGCGATTAAGGGCCTCTACGCCGTCACGCCGGACATCGTCGACACCACCGAGCTGCTCGCCAAGGTCGAGGCGGCGCTCGCCGGCGGCGCCCGCCTGCTGCAGTACCGCAACAAGACCGCAAGCGCAGCGCTGAGACTCCTGCAGGCGCGCGCGCTGCACGCCCTCGCCCGCGAGTACAGCGTTCCGCTGATCGTGAACGATCACCTCGATCTTGCGACCGCGGTAGACGCAGCCGGCCTGCACCTGGGACGCGAGGACGGTTCGCTGGGCGAAGCGCGCGCCCGGCTCGGCCCGGAAAAACTCCTCGGCGTCTCCTGTTACAACCGGCTGGAGAACGCGCTCGACGCGGCGCACGCCGGGGCGAACTATGTCGCCTTCGGCAGTTTCTTTCCTTCCGCCGTGAAACCGGGCGCGCCGCAGGCGCCGCTCGCGCTGCTCGGGGAAGCCCGGCGGCGGATTTCCCTGCCGGTAGTAGCCATCGGCGGCGATAATGCGCCGCAACTGATCGCGGCCGGCGCGGATGCCGTGGCGGTGATCTCGGCGCTCTTTGGCGCGCCCGACATCCGCGCCGCCGCCCAGCGCCTCAGCGCGCTCTTTCCAGGGCATGAATAGGGAATGGGGTATGAAACGCAGCCAGAAACTGTTCCAGCACGCGCAGCTCTTCATTCCCGCCGGCGTCAATTCCCCGGTGCGGGCGTTCCGCGCGGTCGGCGGAACGCCCCCCTTCATCCAGCGCGGCAAGGGCGCCCAGGTGTGGGACGCCGACGGCAACGCCTATATCGACTACGTCGGTTCCTGGGGCGCGCTCGTGGTCGGCCACGCCCATCCGGAAGTGGTGAAGGCGGTGCAGCGGGCCGCCGAAAGAGGACTCTCTTTCGGCGCGCCGACCGAGCCGGAAGTCGAGTTGGCGGAGCTCCTTTGCAAGCTCGTGCCTTCGCTCGAGAAGGTACGGCTTGTCAGCTCCGGGACGGAGGCGGCGATGAGCGCGATCCGGCTCGCACGCGGTTTCACCGGCAGGGCCAGGATCGTCAAGTTCGAGGGATGCTATCACGGCCATGCGGATGCGCTGCTCGTCAAGGCGGGATCGGGCGCGCTCACTTTCGGGCAGCCGAGCTCGGCGGGCGTCCCCGCGGAGACCGCGGCTCACACGATCGTGCTCGACTACAACAACGCGTTCGCGCTGGAAAAAACGTTCGAGCGCGACGGGGCCGAAATTGCAGCGGTGATCGTCGAGCCGGTCGCCGGCAACATGAATCTCGTCCCGCCGCGGCCGGGTTTCCTCGAAACGCTGCGAAAACTCTGCGCCCGGCACGGAACGGTGCTGATCTTCGACGAAGTGATGAGCGGTTTCCGCGTCGCGCTCGGCGGCGCGCAGGCGCTCTACGGCGTGAAGCCCGATCTCACCACCCTCGGCAAAGTCATCGGTGGCGGCCTGCCGGTCGGCGCTTTCGGCGGGCGCCGCGACATCATGGACAGAATCGCGCCGCTCGGCCCCGTCTATCAGGCAGGCACGCTATCGGGGAATCCGGTGGCGGTCGCAGCCGGATTGGCGACGCTCAAAATCATCCAGGCGCCGGGATTCTTCGACCGGCTCGCCGCGACCGCGCGCGCGCTCTGCGAAGGGCTCGGCCGTGCCGCGCGGGAATCGGGGGTCGCCTTCTCCGCGCAGCACGTCGGCGGCATGCTCGGCCTCTATTTCCGCGCGACAGCCCCCGTGAGCTACCCCGAGGTCCTGCAGTGCGACAAGGAAGCATTCAACCGCTTTTTCCACCGCATGCTCGCCGAAGGAGTCTACCTCGCTCCTTCCGCCTATGAAGCGGGGTTTGTCTCCAGCGCGCACGGCGCAGCGGAGCTCGAAAAGACCGTGGGCGCTGCGAAGAAGGCGTTCGCGGCGCTGCGCTAGTGCCGTTCCAACTTGTTTCGCCAAACTTGGGCGGCTTGCCCCGTTCCAACTTTCCGGTCCTGGAGGCGCAGTTGGATCGGGCTCGATAGTTGGAACGGGGCTAGCCTGCCGGCGGTAATCAGGGCATGCAGAACTGACTGGATTACCCGCAAATAGTTGGAACGGCACTAGCGGCCGCCGGGGCGTCAGAATCCGAACAGCCGTTGCGGATTCTCGACCAGGACCCGGCGCCGCGTCGCCTCGTCCGGGGCCCAGCGGCCGAGCAGGTTGAAGAGTTCCACCGAGCCCACCTTGTCGGCAAAGGAGAGGTGCGGGTAATCGCTGCCCCAGATGATCCGGTCGGAGGCCGTTTCGATGAGCGCACGCGCCATCGGCGTCGTATCGGCGAAGCCGGGCGCAACCGACATGCGGTAGGCGCCGGTGAGCTTGACCCAGCAGCGGCCTTCTCCGTGCCGCAGGAGGTCGAGCAGCTCCTGAAAGCCCGGCTGATCGGGCCCTTCGCGCGCCGGGAACATGCCCATGTGGGCGATCGTGAAATCGACCTTGAGCTTTCCGAGCGTGCCCATCAGCGCGCTCGTCAGCCAGCCCGGGGTGAGGAAATCGAGCTGCCAGCCGATCTCGGCGCAGCGCGCGTGGAGGCGCTCGATTCGCGGCCGCAGGGTTGCCGCAAAGCCGGGCTCGGGCGGCTTCACCGGAGAGACGTTGATGCGCACGCCACGCACCCCCGCTGCATGCAGGCGCGCGAGCTCGGCGTCGGGGACGTTCTCCTCGACATCCACGATTCCACGGCAAATCGCCCCCAACTCGCGCATGGCCTCGAGCAGGCAGGCGTTGTCCCGGCCATAGGCGCTCGGCTGCACGAGCACGAAGCGCTCGAAGCCGAGACGGCGGGCCAGCGCGAGATAGTCCTGGAGCGGCGCCAGCGGCGGCGGATAGCGCAGGTCCGGGCCGTAGGGGTAGCGCTCGGCTGGGCCGAACACGTGGAAGTGAGCATCGCAGCTCAGCGGCGGAGCCTTGAATTCGGGCTCGCCCTCGTCCCGCACCGACAAGGATCCCCCCTTTCAGGCGAGCGCGATCAGCGCAACCCGGCGATGTACTCAGCGACGGCCGCGATCTCCCTGTCGGAGAGCTTCTCGGCCACCGCGCGCATCATGCGGTTGGGGTCGTTCGCGCGTTCCCCGGAACGGAACGCCTTCAGTTGGGCGGCGAGGTACTCGGAATATTGTCCCGCAAGCCGCGGAAACTGCACGGGCACGCCCGCGCCGTTCGGGCCGTGGCACGCGCTACAGGCTGCCACGCCCTTGGACATCACCCCGCCCCGGTAGATCGCCTGCCCGAGCCTGACCAGTTCGGCATCGCGAGCGGCGCGCAATCTGGGTTTTTGCATTTCGAAGTACGCCGCCAGATTGCGCATGTCGTCGGCGGAGAGGCTCGCCACCATCCCGGCCATCACGTTGTGTGGACGCTCGGCCGGCTTGCCGCCCTGCAGCTTGAAGTTCATCAGCTGCTTCATCGTGTACTCGGCGTGCTGGCCGGCGAGGATCGGGTTGGCGGCCAGGGTGCTGTTGCCGTCCGTGGCGTGGCACGCGGCGCACAGCTTGGTCACGATCGGCTGCGCCTTCGAAGGGTCTGGCTTGGGGTGGGTTTGGGCAACCGCGGCCGAAACAGCGAAAACGCCGCCGATCAGCGTCACGGGCCAGCGGAGATTCATTCCGGTTCTTCCCCTGTTGAATGCGTTATCGGGCGGAGCGGTATTGTATAGTAAGCCCCTGCTCGGGCGCCAGTTTCAAGCACGATAACAAGAACCTATGTCACTTTTCGCGCAGCCCGGGTTCTACCGCGCAGTCCACCATCCCAGCGAGCTTCCGCCCGACCGCCCGCTCAGGGAGTGGTTCGCTTTGACCGCAAACCCGATCCACGTGCTGCGCGCCAAAGCGGACAGGTTCTCGCGGTCCCACGCAGCGCTCGGCCTCGAGCACGCCCACGGCGCCCCGCGCCGGGATCATGCCGCGCTGTCCCTGCAGCGGTTCGCGGGCGCGGCGCGCAAGGTTTAACCGCGGCGCAGACCGTGATCAGCGGCTCGATACAATAAAAAACCCCCGGTTAAAGGGGAGTAAAACCGGGGGCAAAAGCCTTAATAAGGATTAAGGCGCCCGCTCAGGGAGGAGAAGCGGGAGACGATTCAACATCGTCTGAAGTTTAGGACGACTATAATGGCCGAGAGTTCCCTGCCGACCGGCCTAAAATACAACTGTTTTTCATAAGGTTATAAAGCCGTGTCCGCTCTCGGAGAATTTCCGCGGCGGCGCATGCGTCGCATGCGCCGAGACCCGTTCTCGCGCCGCCTCATGCGCGAGCACCGGCTGACGACCGACGACCTCATCTATCCCGTGTTCGTGGTCGAGGGCAGGAATCGAACCGAAGCGGTGCCGTCCATGCCGGGCATTCGCCGCTACACGGTCGACCGGCTGCTGGCGCACGCCGAGCAGTGCGTGAAGCTCGGGATCCCCGCGATCGCGGTCTTTCCCATGGTTCCGAAGGAACTGAAGACCGCGGACGGGCGCGAAGCGACGAACCCTAAGGGGTTGGTGCCGCGCATGGTGGGCGCCCTCAAGAAGCAGCTTCCCGAGCTGGGCGTGATCACCGATGTTGCGCTCGATCCCTACACGACGCACGGCCAGGACGGCGTGATCGACCGCGCCGGCTACGTGCTCAACGATGAGACCATCGCCGTGCTCGAGAAACAGGCGCTCACCTGTGCCGCCGCCGGGGTGGATGTGGTGGCGCCTTCGGACATGATGGACGGTCGCATCGGCGCGATCCGTGCCGCGCTCGACACGCATAAGTTCGTCCACACCCGCATCCTCGCCTACTCGGCCAAGTACGCCTCCGGCCTTTACGGTCCTTTCCGCGACGCAGTGGGCTCCGCCAAGGCGCTCGCGCGCGGCCACAAACATACCTACCAGATGGACTACGCGAACAGCGACGAGGCGCTGTGGGAAGTCGGGCTCGATCTCAAGGAAGGCGCCGACATGGTGATGGTCAAGCCGGGGCTGCCGTATCTCGACATCGTGCGCCGCGTGAAGGACGAGTTCAGGGCCCCTACCTTCGTCTACCAGGTGAGCGGGGAATATTCGATGCTGAAGGCCGCCGCCGAGCGCGGCTGGCTCGACGAGCAGCCCTGCGTCATGGAAGTGCTCACCGCCTTCAAGCGCGCCGGCGCCGACGGCATACTCACCTACTATGCTTTCGAAGTCGCGCGCTGGCTACGTATGAGCCAATAACTGCTCGACCGCGTTGAGCTTGGCGCGCTCGATCGCCTTGCCTTCCAAGCTGGTCTTGAGCGGCGCGCGCAGGTCGCGCGGCGCGAGCACGGTGATCTCGATCTCGGTGCCGTCGTCGCTGACGGTGAACACCTGCACCGTGCGCAGCTCATCCCCGGAGTACAGCCGGCTCTGTGCCGCCTTGTACGGGATCTGGCGGTCGATGAAATAAAGCTCCACCGCCTTCATGTTATCGGTGAACAGCTGCAGGTTCACGTCGGCATACTTGCCGGCATTGCCGTTCAGCACGGAGCCCGTGAGATAAGGATTGAACCGGGCGAGCTCGCGCATCGCCCGCACCGCCTTCTCGCGCAACGCGCGCAGGCGGTCGCGATGCTCCTCCTGGTGGTAAATCTGCCGGTACAGCTTGAGCGCGGCGTCGATCTCTTCGTTGGTCGGCAGCGCGCGCAGGTCCGGCACGCCGGCCTGCCGCGCGGCCTTGCGCTTGGCGGGCGCGTAATCCTCGATGCCGTCTTCGGCCATCAGCCGCGCCGCGAGATGCGCGATGCGGCCGCGCGTGTGGTTGCGGCCCTTCTCCTTTGCCATAGGCTTAGAGCCTATAACACGGTGAAACACGTGT
>JACPEF010000181.1 GCA_016183675.1 Betaproteobacteria bacterium | reverse complement strand
GACGCGCTGCTCAGGATCGGCGGCGAAGGGGGGCTGCTCATGACCCACGCGGCCGACATCCGCGAAGCCGACGTCAACCCGTTGATCGTCTCCGAGCATGGCGCCGTCGCGGTGGACGCCCGCTTCGTCCTCACGAAGTGACGCGGTGACGGAGTGACGGAGTGACGCAGTGACGAGAGACGAGAAACGAGTGACGAGTAACGTAATCGACAGATTCCGGCCGTTGTTCGAGCCGAAGACGGTGGCGGTCGTCGGCGCCTCCACCACCAAAGGCGCGGCGCTGCCCAACCTCTTCATGCGCCGGCTGCGCGAGTTCGGCTTCGAGGGCGCGATCTACCCGATCCACCGCTCCGCACCCGAGATCGACGGGCTCGCCGCCTACCGCAGCCTCGCGGAAACGCCGCAGCCGGTGGACTACGCCTACATTGCGATCGCCGCTGCGCAGGTGCCGCCGCTGCTGAGAGAGGCCCGGGGGCGCGTGCGCTACGCGCAGGTGATCTCCAGCGGCTTCGGCGAAGTGGATGAAGGCAAAGCGCTGCAGGAGGAGCTGGCTGCGGCGGCCCGTGCGGGCGGCATGCGGCTACTGGGTCCCAACTGCCTCGGGATCTACACTCCGCGCGGGCGCGTCACCTTTACCGAGATCGGGCCCGGTGAGGCCGGCGGCGTCGGCATCATCTCGCAGAGCGGGGGTCTCGGCACCGACATTATCCGCCGCGGGTATGCGCGCGGAATACGGTTTTCCGGCCTGATCACGGTCGGCAACTGCGCCGATCTGGGGCCGAACGAGCTGCTCGAGTTCTATTTCGCGGATCAGCAGACGAAAGTGATCGGACTGTACATCGAAACCGCGAAGGACGGGCGGCGGCTGTTCGAGATCCTGCGCGATGCGCGCGCGGCGAAGTCTGTCGTGATCCTCAAGGGCGGCCGCACGCAGCAGGGCAAGATGGCGGCGGCCTCGCATACCGGTTCGATCGCGGGCGATGACCGGGCGTGGGTCGCGCTGTCGCGGCAGACCGGCTGCGTGCTGGTGGAGACCCTCGATGAGTTCATCGACGCGCTGCTCATCTTCCAGACGCTCACGCCGCAACCGCAGCACCCGACGCGGCGCACCGTGCTGTTCGGCAACGGCGGCGGCGCGAGCGTGCTCGCGACCGATTTCTTCGCGCGCCTCGGCCTCGACGTGGTCCCCTTCGAGCAGCCCACGATCGAGCGGCTCGCCGCGCTCAAGCTCCCGCCGGGCACCAGCATCACCAATCCGGTGGACGCGCCGGTCGGCACGCTGCAGCAGGAGGACGGGCGCGTTGCGGAGAAGATCCTGGAAGCGATCTACGGCAGCGGCAAGCCCGAGGCGCTGGTGATGCACCTCAACCTCTCGGCCTTCGTCGGGCGCACCAAGGACGAGGTGCTCGACAACCTGGTGCAGGCGGCGCTGCGCGTGCAATCGCATTATCCCGGGCAGGCGCATTTCGTGCTGGTGCTGCGCTCCGACGGCGATCCGCCGCTGGAAGAGCGCAAGCGCGAATTCCGCGGAAGAGCAGTCGCCCTTGGCATCCCGGTCTACGACGAGATCACGAACGCCGGCTGCGCGCTGGCCGCGCTGCACTGGCATGAGCGCTTTCTAGCGACCCGCCAGAAGCGTGATTCGTGATTCGTGAATCGTGATTCGTGCCCTAAACCTTGAACCTTGAACCTTGAACCTGGAACCTGGAACCTGGAACCTGGAACTTGGAACATGTATGTATAGCTACCACTTTCGCGCCGTCGGTCACCCCTTCCGTCTTTACAGCGGGAAGAACGCGCTCGACAAGCTGCCGGACGAGGTCGCACGCCGGGCCGCGAGCCGCGCCTTCATCGTCTGCGGACGCACGGTCTCGCGCAAGACGCCCTTGATTGACCGCCTGCGCGGGTTGCTCGGCGCGCGGCTCGCCGGCGTCTTCGACGAGATCGACAAGGACACGACGCTTTCCTCCGTGCTGCGCGCGACGGAGGCCGCGCGCGCGGCGCAGGCCGATCTCGTGATCGGCGTCGGCGCGGGCAGCGTAATCCAGGCCGCGCGGGTGGTGGTGATCCTGCTCGCGGAGAAGCGCCCGATCGGGGAGCTCATCACCCAGTATCCCGAGCACGGCCCGGCGGTGAGCGGACGGCTCATGGAGCCCAAGCTTCCGATCATCAACGTGCTCACGGCTCCCACGACGGCGCAGAACCGCGCCGGATCGCGGGTGAAGGACGACGCGCTCGGGCACGGCATGGAGTTCTTCGATCCCAAGACGCGCCCGATGGCGGTCTTCTGGGATTCCGACGCGCTGCTGACGGCGCCGCCGGGCCTGATCCGCACCACGGCGGCCACGGTGTACTGCCGCGCCGTGATGAATCTCGGCGCGGTGGCCGTGAATCCGCTGGTGGAAGGCGACCGGCTGCAGGCGTACCGCCTGGCCGCGGGCGCACTTCCGCGCATCGGTGACCCCCTCGATCCCGCGCCGCGGCTCGGGCTGTGCGCCGCGACGCTCTTACAGAACCGCGAGGCCGACGATGGCGGCACGCAGTTCGAGCGCCACTGGGCCGGGCGGGTGATCTACGCGTTTTCCACGGCGCTTTTCAGCGTATTCCCGCGCGTTACGCAGGGCGAAGCAACCAGCGCGGTCACCGGGACCGTGGTGCGTCGGCTGGGAAGCCGCGATCCCGAGGCGATGGCGCGCATCGCAGCCGCGCTCGGCGTCTGGAACGAAACCATGCCCCTGTCGGAAGCGCCGCTCAAGGCCGCGGACGCGCTCGAACGCGTGTTCCGCTCGCTCGCCATGCCCACGCGGCTTTCCGAAATCGGCATCGCGCGCGAGGAGCTGCCCCGCGTGGTCGAGCATTCACTCAAAAACTTCAACGCCGACCCCAGGCGCGAATTCCTGCGCGAGCGAGGGGCGCTCGAGGAGGTCCTGGCAGCGGCGTGGTGAGAAAAAATCGGCCGCCTGTTCCGGCGCCCGATTTCTTCACCCGTAGCGGCTTGATTACAATTCACCGTAGCCCAGGCGAATTTCTGGAGGAAAATGGAAACGCTCAAGGTCGGGATGACGCATACGCTCGAGTGGGAAGTCACTGAAAAACTTTGTACCAGCCGTGGCGATTACAAAGTTTTCTCCACGCCTTCGATGACGCTGCTCGTGGAGATGGCGTCGCAACAACTGGCCGCGCCGCACCTCGAGCCCGGCCAGGGGCAGGTCGGGCTTTCCGTCAACATCCGCCACCTCGCGCCCACGCCGATCGGGAAGAAAGTGCGCGCTGAAGTCGAGTTGACAGGCATCGACCGGCGCAAGCTCACGTTCAAGGTGAAGGTCTTCGACGACGTCGAGCAGGTGGGCGAGGCCGAGCACGAGCGCTTCGTCATAGACGTGGACCAGTACATCGAGCGGCTCAAGAAAAAAATAGAAGCGTGACGCAGTGAAGCAGTGACGAAGTGACGTACGGATATGACGGATCCGCTGGTTCTCGTCACCGCGTCACCCCATCACCTCGTTACTTACCGCCCGTCATGCAGAATTGCGGGCGCCCCTTTTCTCTTCAGCGCTTGGCCATGGTCGAGGGGTTGAGAGAGCGCGGGTCGCGCGGCCGCCAGCGGCCCGAGTCCACCAGCGAGAGGAACCCCTCGGTGATGCGGTTGAAGAGGTCGGGTTCCTCGACGTTCACCGCATGCCCGGTCGCGGGCACCACCGTCAACCGCGCCGCGGGGCAGACGCGCTTGATGAAGATGCCGGGCTCCAGGCACTGGTTGTCCTCGTCGCCGGTGACGATCAGGGCCGGAACTCTCATTCGCCGCAGGCCCCGCTCCAGGCTATAGATCGTGGGCCGGCGCGCCTGCACGCCGCGCAGCGTGTTGGCGGAGCCGAGCGCGGAGTGCCCGGCGAACTGTTCGCAGAATTCGCTGAAGCCGCGCGGGTCCTTGTTGGCGAGCTGCACGCGTGCCGGGCCGATCTGGTAAGTCGTGATCGCTTCCGGCGTCCCGAGTTCGTCGAACCGCCGCGCCATGACCTCGGTGTCGCGCAGGAATTGCCCGCGCTTGTCGGGGTCCGAGCCGTAGCCCGCGCCGATCACGGTGAGCGAGCGGGCGAGCCGCGCGTAACGCAGCCCGAAGTGCAGCGTCGCGTAGCCGCCCATCGAACAGCCGATGATGTGCGCCCCGCGAACGCCGAGATCGCGCATCACGTTGGCGATGTCGTCGGTGGCGATCGCCTGCGAGTACTGCGACACCGCTTCCGGGACATCGGAAGGAGGATAGCCGCGCGCGTTGAAGGCGATGCAGCGGTAGCGGCGGCTGAAATGGCGCATCTGCCCCTCCCAGCTGCGCAGGTCGTGCGCGAATTCGTGCACGAACACGATCGGCCTGCCGCGCCCGACCTCCTCGTAATAGAGGCGCACGCCGTTGGACGTTACATAAGGCATCTTTTTCTCCTGGCTCGTGACTTGATGAAGCGTGACGCAGTGAAGCAGTGATGAAGTGACGAAGTGACAAAGTAACAAACGCGTGCGGCAGGCATGAGGGTTCTCGTCACTCCGTCACCTCGTCACCGCGTCACTTTTCCCCTGCCATGCAGAATCGAAGGTGCCCGCAGTGTCTCTAGCGCCTGGCCATCGTAGAGGGGTTATAAGAGCGCGGGTCGCGCGGGCGCCAGCGGCCCGAGTCCACCAGGTTCAGGAAATCCTCGGTGATGCGATTGAAGAAGTCCGGCTCCTCGACATTGACCACGTGCCCGGTCGCGGGCACCACGGTGAGACGGGCCGCCGGGCACACGCGCTTGATGAAGAGACTCGGATCAAGGCACGCATCGTCCTCGTCCCCGACCACCACGTGCGTCGGCACCTTCAGGCGCGCGAGCCCCGGCTCCAGGTCGTAGATCGTGGGGCGCCGGCGCTGCAAGCCGCGCAGGGTGCACGCATGGCCGAGCGCGGAGTGCTGGGCGAAGCGCGCCCAGAATTCCCGGTAGCCCCGCGGGTCCTTGGCCGCAAGCTGGATGCGCGCGGGGCCGACTTGGTACGCCTTTACCGCCGCCGGCATTCCTTTTTCCTCGAACAGTCGCGCCATTTTGCTGTTGTTGAGCAAGAACTGCCTGCGGCGGTACGGATCGGAGCCGGAGCCCGCTCCCACGGCAGTGAGCGAAAGCGCGCGGCGGGGAAAGCGCAATCCGAAATTCAGCGTTGCGTATGCGCCCATCGAGCAGCCGATGATGTGCGCCTTGCCGATGTCCGCATGCCGCATGACGCTGACGATGTCGTCGATGGCGAGCTTCTGCGAGTACTTCGACGGCGATGGCGGCACGTCCGAGGGGCGATAGCCGCGCGCGTTGTAGGCAACGCAGCGGTAGCGCCGGCTGAAGTGGCGCATCTGCGCCTCCCAGCTGTGGAAATCGCCCGAGAACTCGTGCACGAACACGATGGGAACGCCCCTGCCGGCTTCCTCGTAATACAGCTTTACGCTATCTGAATCGGCGAAGGGCATGCGATGTCTCCTCTCACTCGACCTTGAGCCCGGCTTCCTTGGCGACCTTTGCCCACTTCCTGATCTCGGCCTTGATGAAGACGGCGAATTTTTCCGGAGACTCGCCTCCCGGCTCTGCGCTCATCGCCGCAAGGCGCTCCTTGACGTCGAGGGCGGCAAGCGCTTTCACCGTCTCGGCGTGCAGCTGGTTGACGATGGCGCGCGGAGTCCCGCGGGGGACGAACAGCCCGTTCCAGCCCGTGAGCTCGTAGCCCTTCAATGCCGCTTCGTCGAGGGTCGGCACGTCGGGCACCGTCGGCGAGCGCTTCTTCGACGTCACCGCCAGCACGCGCAGCTTCCCCGATTTCACGAATGGCAGCGTGCTCGGGATGTTCTCGAGCATGAGTTGGATCTGGCCACCGACGAGGTCTGCGAGCGCCGGACCGCCGCCCTTGTACGGGACATGTGTCATCTCCAGCCCGGCCATGGTCTTGAGCATCTCGCCTGCGAGGTGCGGGGTCGAGCCCGGCCCACCCGAGCCGAAGTTAAGCTTGCCAGGATTCGCCTTGGCGTAGGCGATAAACTCTTTCACCGATTTCACCGGCAGCGACGGATGTACCACCAGTATCAGCGGCGCCGAGGCGATCAGGGTTACCGGCACGAGGTCCTTCTCGGTGTCGTATGGCAGCTTCGACCGGATGCTCGGGTTCACCGTGAACGTGAGGCTCATCACCAGCACCGTGTAGCCGTCGGGCGCGGCCTTCGCCGCGAGGTCGGTGCCGACGATGCCGCTCGCGCCCGGCCGGTTGTCGACCACCACCTGCTGGCCCATGCTCTCGGTCCACTTGGCCGCGACCAGCCGGCCCATGATGTCGTTCGAGCCGCCGGGCGCAAACGGCACGATCATGCGGATCGCCTTGTTCGGGTAGCTTTTCTGCGCCAGTGCCTGTGCCGCGGGCAGCGCGAGCGCCACGAGCGAAGTGAGCAAAACGGCGTACTGTGAATGAAGGTTCATGTGTTGCCTCGTGTGTCGTTGTTCCTGAAGCTTCGCGTGCCGCCTCCCAACACGAATGTCGCACGGTTCCTGCGATGGCCCTGCGGGGCGGGAAGGGAAGCTCCATTCTACGCCCGAGGTTCCGCGCCGCGCTCCGACATGGTGGACACTGACATGCGCGGGGTTAGCGTTCAATCGCTGCGAACTCGCCCGCCGCCGCCCCGCGTCACCTCGGCCTGGTGCGCGATGAAGATGCCGATCAAGACCACCACCCCGCCGGCGATCTCGATCCAGCCCAGGGTTTCGCCGAGCAGAACCCAGGCGAACCATGCAGCCATCACCGGTTGCAGCAGCAGCCCCACCGAGGAAAACGTAGCGGGCAGGTGCGCCATGGCCCAGGCGATCAGGCTTTGTCCCACGACTTGCGCGATGACGGCGAGCGCGATGAGCTTCACCCAGCCGGCCGGGGTGAGCGGCAGGATCTGCTCGCCCGAGGCGAGCGCGACCGGCAGCAGCGCGGCCGCAGTGACGAGCCCGCTCCACGCCATGATGGTGGAGGTTGCCGCGCGCGCGCGCAGCCGGGTTACGGTGAGCTGGTAGGCGGCGTAGAACATCGCCGTCACCACGCCGAGGAAATCCCCGAGCAGCTCCCTTCCCCCCAGCCGGAAGTCGCCGCCGAGGAGCACTGCCGTGCCGGCAAGCGCGGTCGCGAGGCCGACTAGGAACAGGCCGGAGGGCCGCCGACTGAGCAGTAGCCAGACCGCGAGAGTGACGAAAATCGGCGCGAGGTTTGCGAGCAGAGTGGCGTTGGCGACCGAAGTCAGCACGATGGACCAGTGCCATACCGCGAGATCGCCTGCGAAGAGGAGGCCCGCGGCGATCAACAGCCGCCGGTCCGCGGCGAAATTCGCCGCGTGACCACCGCGCTGCCCGATGAGCGACCAGGTCCACAGGAGGGGCAACGCCAGCGCGACACGCCAAAACGCCGTGGCGACGGGGCCGGCTTCGCTCACCTTGACGAACAGCGGGGCGGTCGCGATCGCCGCCGCGCCGGCGAGCAGCGCACCGACCGCCAACTTATTGTCCATGTTTGAGTTTTCCGGGCCGGCCTAGCAGCCTGCCGGACTTGAGGCTCCGCCAGGCTGCTAAAAGCAAAACCGCCTGAAGACTGGGGATTATGCTGAATCAAATGACTCCTGCTGGCCCACCGCTGAAAACGGGAGTGGCGTCAAACTTTTGTGTCTATAGTTTTTTCGCCGTTTTCTTGCAGGCGGTTTTGCCTAAGGAGTCTGTCGGACCAAAGTCCGACAGACTCCTAGCGCCCGGAAAATTTGGGCTTGCGCTTCTCGATGAAGGCCCTCATGCCTTCCTTCTGGTCCTGCGAGGAGAACAGGATCTGCAGCGACTTCGCCTCCAGGGCGAGCGCGCTCGTGAGCGGCGCGTCCATGCCGGCGAGCACCGCTTCCTTCGCGAGCTGGACGGCGAGCGGCGGCAGCGCGGCGATCAGCAGCGCGAGCTCAACCGCGCGCTTCTCCACGCCGGCGTCCGGCACGACTTCGCTCACCAGCCCCATCTCGAACGCCTCTCGCGCGCCGAACAGCTCGCCGGTGAGGACGTACTTCATGGCCTTGAACTTTCCGGCCACGCGGGTGAGGCGCTGGGTTCCGCCGCCGCCGGGGATGATGCCGATCTTCACTTCCGGCTGGCCGAACATCGCGGACTCCCCGGCGATGATGATGTCGCAGGTCATCGCGAGCTCGCAGCCGCCTCCCAGCGCGTAGCCGTTCACCGCCGCGATCACCGGCTTGGGGCAGGCCGCGATCGCCCGCCACAAGCGGTGGATCCCGCGCTGGAGCATCTCGATGGTGCCGGCTTCCGCCATCTCCTTGATGTCGGCGCCGGCGGCGAAGCTCTTGTCGTTGCCGGTCAGCACGATGGCGCGCGTCGTCGTGTCCTCGCCGAGATCGCCCAGGTGCCGCGCCAGCAGCTTCCGCACCTCGAGGTTGAGCGCGTTGCGCGCCTCGGGGCGGTTGATGCGGACTAGCCAAACGCCTTCTGCCGGGCGTTCTAGAAGGACGGGATCAGCCATACGATTAAGGGGTGGAGGACATCGGAAAATTAACGAGAGAGCGGGAGTGCGTCAGAGCGTGCGGGCGACAAATTCCGTGAGAGCGGGAGAGCGCGAGAGCGACAAAATCCGTGAGAGCGTCAGGGCGGGAGGGCGTGAGAGCGAAAGCGATCCCCTGACATTCCATCTTGCGACCTCACGACCTCCCGATCTCACGGTTTCTTCCCTCTCACGAGCTCCCGATTTC
>JACPEF010000166.1 GCA_016183675.1 Betaproteobacteria bacterium | reverse complement strand
CAAAGCAGAATCGATATTGTTCGCAAAGGTGGTCAAGCAGATCGGCTACCAGCCGCAGTGAACGACGTAATGAATGGGGACAGACCCCATTAAAATCCGTTATTATTCATCAGCTTGATCTCATTCATCGCGTCCAAGCATATGGCCTGAAATAAATACACGAATCTCGTGTTAAACTGCCTGCGTGTGAATTCACGCAAGGTTGCAGGCCGATGAAGAACGTCACGATCACCCTCGACGCAGAGACCGCCGCCTGGGCGCGCGTGCACGCGGCCCAGCGCAACGTGAGCCTTTCGCGCTTCGTCGGCGAGCTCTTGCAGCAGCACATGCGCGAGGCGCGCGAGTACGAGGAAGCGATGCGGCGCTACTTCAGCAGCAAGCTCGTGATACGCAGGCAGCCGGGCGAGCGCTACGCGACACGCGAAGAGCTGCATGACCGCGCTCGTCTTCGTTGACACCAACGTCTTTCTGTACGCCCGCGATCCGGGGGAGCCGTCCAAACAGGAGCGCGCGGTGGAATGGCTCGCGCACCTTTGGCGCGAATCTCTCGGCCGCACGAGTGTGCAGATCCTGTCCGAGTATTACGTGAACATGACGCGCAAGCTCTCGAGCGTCGTTCCACGGGAGGAAGCCTGGGACGAGGTGACGGCGCTCTTCACGTGGCGGCCCCAGCCGGTTGACCAGGCGCTGCTGCAACGCGCGCGCGAGGTCGAGCAGCACTACCGCTTGAGCTGGTGGGACAGCATGGTGGTGGGCGCCGCGCAATTGCAGGGCTGCGTGTTGCTGCTCACCGAGGACCTTCAGGACGGCGCGGTGTTCAGCGGCGTGACGGTCCGTAGCCCCTTCATGCTGGACGTCCGCGAGCCCGCCGCAACCTACGCGGCCGCCCCGGTGGCGCGGAGCCGCCACCGGCCGCGCGGACGGCCGAAACGCTGACGAGATTCGATTCCGAAGTGTCGGGGTACCCCAGGATATTCCGGGACAGACCACAGCTACCGAGGGATGAGGGCGGAGGGAGGAGGGATGAGGTAAAACCGTCACTCGTCAGTCGTCACCCGTCACTTCTTCCCGTCACTGGAAAAATCCATGCGCTACGAACTCTACTACTGGCCCTCGATACAAGGACGCGGGGAATTCGTCCGCCTCGCGCTGGAGGAGGGCGCCGCCGATTACGTGGACGTCGCCCGGATGCCGGAGCGGGAGGGGATGGGCGTGCCGGCGATGATGCGGCTCATGAAGGAAGCGCCTGCGGGACGCCTGCCGTATGCGCCGCCTTTCCTCAAGGCCGGCAAGAAGGTGATCGCGCAGACCGCCAACATCCTGCAATTCCTCGGCCCGCGGCTGGGCCTCATGCCGAAAGCCGAAGCGGGCCGGCTATGGGCGCACCAGCTGCAGCTCACGATCACCCGATCGCGGGCAGCCTCTACTACGACGAGCAGAAGCCCGAAGCGAAGCGGCGGGCTGAGAATTTCCGGGCCGAGCGCCTGCCGAAGTTACTGGGCTATTTCGAGAACGTCCTCACCCAGAATCCGAGCGGCGACCGCTTCATGGTCGGTAAGTCCCTGTCCTACGTGGACTTCTCGATGTTCCAGGTGATCGCTGGCCTCAACTATGCTTTTCCACGGGCGATGGAAGGCATGTCACGCAAGTGCCCGCGATTGATGGCGCTCCACCAGCGGGTGAAGGGTCGCCCGCGCATCGCCGCGTATCTTGCCTCCGACCGCCGCCTGCCGTTCAATCAGCATGGGGTCTTCCGGCACTATCCCGAGCTTGATGAGGGATGAGGAGAAAGACCCGTCACTCGTCACCCCCTACGAATATGTCACCCGAGGAAAACAAGGCCTTGATCCACCGCCTCTACGGCCAGGGCATCAATCGCCACGATGCTGCCGCGGCGGCGGCGTTTTATGCCGCTGATGCGAAGAACCACGGCCGGGTGGTCGGCCGGGCGGGGATGCAGGCGGTGTTCGAGGCGCTCTTCAGCACCTTCCCGGACTTCAACTACCGGATCGAGGAGAGCACGGCCGAGGGCGACCGCGTGGTGTGCAAGGTCACGATGACCGGCACCCATCTCGGCCAGCCGACCCTGCCGGCGGCCTTCAGCGGCATGCTGAAGGATGTCCCGCCCACCGGCAAGCCGGTCCAGGTGCTCCAATTCCACAGTTTCCGCATCAGGGACGGGCAGATCGCCGAGCACGCCGCCGTGCGCGACGACCTGGGGATGATGTTCCAGTTAGGCTTGGTGAAGCGGCCGGCGTAAGAAACCCCCTCCCGATCTCCCGATTTCACGACTCATGGCGGTGAGCTCCCGTCCTCGTCACCCTCTTTCCTCAGGGCCGGTACCCGGTGGCGTCCGCCTTGTTCATGCACTGATAGTTCACGGTGCACCGGGTGAGGGAGCACACGCCGCTCGTCCTGACAGCGACCTGCTTCGTGTGTGCGCATTGTTTTTCGGCGTTCTTGCGAGCGGCCTCGGCGGCGGCGTCCGTGAACGCGTGCTCGTAGGTCAGGTAGTTGCTTTCCATGACAACGAGCTGGGGCGTCGCGCAGCCTGCGCAGGCCATCAGAAGAGCGAAGGCGAAGAAGGCACGCGCGATCACTTTGGCTTTTCGCACGGACTTGGCTGACATCCAACCGGGTCGGGACGTGTTGAGAACGCGCCGTAAAGAATGCCTTGTGTTACTTTACTTGGCTAGTGCCTGTATCGT
>JACPEF010000165.1 GCA_016183675.1 Betaproteobacteria bacterium | reverse complement strand
GTTCCAGAAAACCTTGCCCGCTTCAAACGCGATCAGGTTCTCTCGATTGGCAACGGTTATGTCGCCCAGGAAGAAACCATCCTTGAACCTGAGAACAGAACCGCTGGCGGTCAATGGACTAAAAGCGTTATCCTTGAATCGGTTGAGTTGCGCACTCGCAGTGATCCAATTCCTTAGATTTCCATCCTTCAATCCGCGCAGCGCATCGTTAACCAGTTTCTTCTCCTTTTCGTCCCAATTACCCGTCCACTGCTTTTCCCGTTCCATCCCGACGATCCGGTTGAGGTTGCGCTGCTTAGCCGCCTGTAGGTGTTCGAGCGCCTGTTGTGCTGTCTGCACCGCCTGCTGCGAGATCGTGATTGCTTGGGGATTGTTCGCCTGCTGGGCACGGGAGAGCGCTGCTTGCGCGCGTTGCAGCGCCTGCTGCGCCTGTTGATAGCGCTGATCGAGATCGGCTTTCTCGGTTTCAAGCGCGCGCCGTTCTTCCTCCGCCCAGCGCGTAATGGGATCAGCCGTTTCAGACGAGTGACAGACAGGCGGCGCGGCGATGGTCGCGAGCGCGAAGAGCCACGCTGCCAGGATGTGGTAATAGCGAAGCCCGCTGCTGCGAACCGCGGATTCACGAAGGAGCATGCCGCCCCTCCTCTCGCGCCCCGGACCAAAGATTCCCGAAGCCACTCAATAATCTACACCTCTCGCGCTTCAATATGCAGGGGGTACAGGTCCGTGGGGGTAATGCCTTTGGAATAGCGGCCGGTTGTGACTTAATACCGCAGACAGAAAACCCGTAAAGAACAAAAACCTACCTATGTCCCGTCCAGGCTACCGCTATTACGATTTCGTGATGGCGGGCTTCGTCACGACGCGATTCTGCTCCAACGAGGACTACTACGACCGCAAGACCGACTTCAATCCTTTCACGCTAAAGGCCCGAGCCGCAGGGGACACAGAGTCCCCGGAGAAAAACACCAGAAACGGCGGGGATCGCTCTGGAGCATTTCAATTCTCCGTGTTCTCTGTGCTCTCTGTGGCTAAAGCGTTCTCGTTACGTTCTTGATCTTATCGGCGTCGATCGGCGTTCATCGGCGGTTCCGGTCACTGATCACCGATTCTAGTCGCCGACCGGGGCCATCCGGAATTCCAGCACCGTGGCCGCCTCGCGCAACGCTTCCTGCAGCTTGCGGGCGTTCTTCGCATCGCTCGTGCGGATCACCATCTGGTACTCGAAGAAGCGCGCGTCCGCGCTGTAGTAATAGCTCAGGTTGGCGATCGAAAAGCCGCGCTCGCCGATGAAGCGCCGGAACTCGTCCTCCGGCATCGCCGCCTCGCGCAGGAACCGCACCTGGAGGTGGGCGTAGGACTCGCCCGGCACCAAGACCTCGATCCAGCGGAACAGCGCCAGCGTGAGCACCGTGAGCACCGTGGTGACCGCCAGCGGAAAGTAAAAGCCGATGCCGGCGAGGATGCCGATCGCCGCCGTGATCCAGATCGAAGCCGCCGTGGTGAGCCCCCGCACGGTCAGCCCCTCCTTGAAGATCACGCCCGCGCCGAGAAAACCGATGCCGGTCATGATGCCCTGCGCCATGCGGGTCGGGTCGATGCGAACGACGTCGGAAAGGGCCTGCGGGAACCACTGGCCCTGGTGGACGGCGACCACCATCAGGGCGCTCGAAGCGACGCACACCAGCGCGTGGGTGCGAAAGCCCGCGGGCCGGCCGTGATAGCTGCGCTCGAATCCGATCACGCCGCCCGCGGCGAGCGCGATCAGCAGGTGCTGCAGTATGGTGATGTTTTCGGGTTCCATTCGTTCCGTCCTGGCGAGCTACACGTGCCAGCGTAACGATACTGCAAGAACCCGACTCGCGACTAGTGCCGTTCCAACTCTCTGCGGCTATCCGGATCGCCTCAATTGGGGGAGATTCCCCACGCCCCGTACTCAACCCACTTGGCGAAACAAGTTGGAACGGCACTGGAGGCCTCGGAAAGGAGTCCCGGACGGAACCAATCAGACCCAGGTAGAAGCGCCCTGAAGAAGTCCCATTAATGAAAAAGCGGGGGCGCCCACGCTTTTTCATCCCTTGACGCAGATGACCTGCTTGAGCGTGTGCACGACCTCGACCAGGTCGGACTGGTTCGACATCACCTCGTCTATCGGCTTGTAAGCGGCGGGAATCTCGTCGATCACGCCGCGGTCCTTGCGGCAGACCACGCCCGCGGTCTGCTCGGCGAGATCTTGCGGGGTAAACGTCTTCTGCGCCTGGGTGCGGCTCATGCGCCGCCCCGCGCCGTGAGCGCAGGACTGGAAGCTCTCTTCCGAGCCTTTGCCCCGCACGATGTAGGACCTCACGCCCATGCTGCCGGGGATGATGCCGAGGTCGCCCGCGCGCGCGCGGATCGCGCCTTTGCGCGTCACCCAGACGTCCTTGCCGTAGTGGTGCTCGCGCTCGACGTAGTTGTGGTGGCAGTTCACCGCTTCGCTGGTGACCTCGAACGGCGACAGGTGGCGCTTCAAGGCCGCGAGCACGAGATCCATCATCGCGCGGCGGTTCGCGGCGGCGTAGGCCTGCGCCCAGCCCACCGCTTCCACGTAATCGTCGAAGTGCTCGGCACCTTCCTTGAGGTAGGCCAGATCGCGGTCGGGCAGGATCAACTGATCGCGTTCCGCATCGCGCCGCGCCAACTCGATGAAATAGGTCCCGATGGCGTTGCCGATGCCGCGGCTGCCCGAGTGCAGCATCACCCACACGTGGCTCGCTTCGTCCAGGCAGACCTCGATGAAGTGGTTGCCCCCGCCGAGCGACCCCATCTGGTACACCCAGTTCTGGGTGCGCGGAAATCGTTTCTCTAGTTGCGGATGTTTCTCAAGTATCTTCTTGAGGCCGCGCCCGAACGGCTTCGCGTCCTCAGTAAGGGCGCGGCCTTCCTTGTGCTGGTCGCGCCCGACCGGCACGTCGCGCGAGATCTGGTCGAACACGCGCTTCAGCCGCTGCTCGTCGAGATCGTTGGCGGTGAGCGAGGTGCGTGTTGCAATCATTCCGCAGTTGTGGACAAACACACCGGCCGAAAGCGCAAAATTTCCATAGCCTGGCACGTTCAGGCAATACACGTCTTCTCGTCGATCCAAATACTCAGTACGCCTGACCCTATGGTTATAGCCGTGCGCGTGTCGCTTGTGCGCATTCAGTCGTAGGTGCCCGAGGAATTTCTCACCACAGTGCGGGCAAACGCGCTCGATTTGAAGAAGTCGCCGGACGTTCTCCTTCGTCTGTGCTCTTCCTTTGGCGCTCTTGTTATAGGCAATCAGCCACTTCCTCCCGCGTCGTCCATTTCCGGAAACCGCTTTTAGGAATGCGTCCCGGTTATCTGTCATGTAGCGAATGATGTTCGGGGTTCCCCTCTTGGCGAAGTACTCGTGTCCTTGAGCGGTAGTCGCTTTGCGGGCGAGTGCTGCTTTGCGTCGTCGCTCGAAATCCTCGGATTGCCAGTAGGTATTCCTTTCAACTAGGGACCGATGATAGGAAGAGTGATCTCGATCGCCCATGAACTGAAGATTTGTTGGGTCATTGTTTGCCTCGTTGAAGTCTTTATGATGAATGACCGTTTTCTGCCCAGAAAATGACGGGATCGGTCCAAGGACCCCACTGCGTGCGAGCGCCCAATGGAAACGCTGGTAGCCGTGGGTATTGGGCTGGAGAACTTCGGTATAGCCCTCCGCGTTTATTCGCCGATATAGAGGCATCAACGACACGCCGGGGTGCAAATTGCGAGCTTCGCACCACGAACCGTCTTTAAGCATGAATTGGTGATCAGGAGTGCAAACTACTCGTTCATGATTATCCAGCTCGACCGTCATCAGAGGTGCAGATTGCCGGGTAAGTCTTGCGATGGCCTTGGCACCGGTAATCCGATGATCATTGCCGATGGCGAAGACCCAATAATCGCCGCCCCGTTCGGATAGTTCCTTCAAAGTGGCTTCACTTCCATCCAACAGCGGGATTTTCGTATTGCCCAAGAAACATCCGATATCAACCCCAACGGCCGCCGGGATGATGGCTCGGTGCGTGGCGATTACCGCGCCGACGGTGGTGCCGATGCCGGTGTGCACGTCAGGCATCGCCGCGACGTGGTGGTGGATGATCGGCAGCTGCGAGAGATTGATGAGCTGCTGGCGCGCGTGGGCCTCCACGTCGTCGGTGTAGATCCTGACCGGAACGCGGCCCCCTTCGATGACTTGCCTTACGGGCATTTTGAAAAAGCGTGATTCGTGATTTGTGAGTCGTGATTCGAGCCCCCCTCACCGCAACCCTCTCCCCCAAACCGGGAGAGATGGAGAGGAGCTTTTCGATTCACGAATCACGCTCTTGGGACAAATGGTCAGGGTGGTGAGATTCGAACTCACGACCTCGTGCGCCCAAGGCACGCGCGCTACCAGGCTGCGCCACACCCTGAATAAATCCGGGGCGGGGTTCGCCCGCCCCGGATTTATCAATTGTACAGTCATCCAACAGGGCCAAGGGAAGGAAACTATCCGCCCGGAAAGGGTCGGCCTGGCCGGCCGCCCCGTGTCCGTGCCCGCGTGGGAGGGACGGTGTAATTATCCGTTCGAATGTAAAGATTTCGTCGGGTGCTGCGCCTCAGGGCCGCCGGTTGAACGGCAGCCTGCCGTGGCGGACTGATTCCGATGCGACCGGCCCAAACTACCGTTATCGCTCACTGTCCGCTCGAACCGGCGGACTTATTCCGGCACTTCGTGTCGGGAAACCCGCCGGTTGAGCAGCAGTGAAACTGTCCGCCTCGAACCGGAGGACTTATCCTGGCGCTATGCGTTCGCCTTCTAGGCCAAAACGGGCGACCTCATAGTCCGTCCGTTTCGGGGATAAATTTTCGTCCGGTGCTCCGCCGCCGGACGAAAATTTGGTAGGCCACCGGGGACTCGAACCCCGAACCAACGGATTAAGAGTCCGCTGCTCTACCAGTTGAGCTAGTGACCCGTTCCAAAAACCCTGCCTCAATGCGTCGCGCGCCGTGGAGGGTGACGCGCCTGAGACAAAGGCGCCTATTTTCCTTCTTTGCGTGCATGAGCGTCAACCGCGATCCGCACTGTGGACCGCGACTCTCTAGCAGCCTGCCGGACTTGGCGTTCCGGCAGGCTGCTAAAAGCAAAACCGCCTGACGATTTAGGATGAACCTTAACCAAATGACCCCTCGTCGCCCATCGTTGGAGACGGGAGCGGGGTCGAACTCGTTTCTCTACAGTTCTTTTGTGCCGTTTTCTTGCAGGCGGTTTTGCCTTAGGAGTTTGTCGGACCAAAGTCCGACAAACTCCTAGGTGCTGCGCATTCGGCTACAATGCCGGCCTTTACGATTCGACATAGATGACACAGTCCAACTGGCGGACGCCGCTCGTAGTGCTGATCTGCGGCGGCATCATCCTCACCCTCTCGCTCGGCGCGCGGCACAACTACGGGCTGTACCTGCAGCCGATGACCCTCGATCTCGGGTGGAGCCGGCAGACTTTCGCGATCGCCATCGCGATCCAGAACCTGGTCTACGGGCTGGCAACGCCGTTCGCCGGGATGATCGCCGACAAGTACGGCACCGCGCGCGTGCTGATCGGGGGCACGCTGCTCTACTCGTTGGGGATGGTGCTGATGGCGTTCTCCACCACTGGTTGGGAGTTCAGCCTGAGCGCAGGACTCATGGTCGGCATCGGGCTCTCCTGCACCGGCTTCAGCATCGTGTTCGGAGTGGTGGGGCGCGCGTTTCCGCCGGAGAAGCGCACGATGGCGCTCGGGATCGCCGGCGCCGCAGGCTCCTTCGGGCAGTTCGTCATGCTGCCCTACGGCCAGCTGCTGATCAATCAGATCGGCTGGCACAACGCGCTGCTCATCCTTGCGGTGACGGTGATGCTGATCGTGCCGCTCTCCGCGGCGAGGCTTTCGTGCACCAGGGCTATCTGCTGCTGTGCGCCGGCTACACCGTGTGCGGCTTCCAGATCATGTTCAGCTCCGTGCACTTCCCGGCGTATCTCGTGGACCAGCGCATGACGCCGGAAACCGGGATGATGGCGCTCGCGCTGATCGGGCTTTTCAACATCTTCGGCACCTTCCTGTGGGGATGGCTGGGCGGGCGCTACACGAAGAAGTACCTGCTCTCAGTGCTCTACTTCACGCGCGCGGTGGTGATCGCGATCTTCATCTCGCTCCCGATCACGCCGTTCAGCGTTTACCTGTTCGGCGCGACCATCGGCTTCCTGTGGCTCGGCACGGTGCCGGTCACCAGCGGACTGATCGCCGACATCTTCGGCGTCAAGTATTTTTCCACCCTGACGGGGATTGCCTTCCTGTTCCACCAGGTCGGCAGCTTCATCGGCGTCTGGATCGCAGGATACTTCTTCGACGCCACCGGCTCCTACCGGCTGATGTGGCTGCTCACCATCGCGATGGGCGTGCTCGCGGCCTTGATCAACATGCCGATCAACGACCGCCAGATCGTCAGGCCCGCCGTCACGCCGGCTTAGCCGGAAAAGCGTGACCGGTTCGAGTAGCTCAATTCTCTGTGTTCTCCGTGTTCTCTGTGGCTAATCCTGTTGCGGGTTGATTTTATCGGCGTTCATCGGCGGTTCCCATTCTGAGTTTCTAAATTTCTACCTCCTTCGCAGCTTCCGCGAGGAGCCACTCGCGGAACGCCGCCACCGCGGGACGCGTCGCCGCCGCCTCGCTGCACACCAGATAGTAAGCGGACACGAGCGGCGCGCGCAGCGCGAACGGCGTCACCAGCCGCGCGGCGTGCAGGTCGGCCTCGGCGAGTACCGGCATGGTTGCCACCACGCCGTGCCCTTCCGCCGCCGCCTCGAAAGCGAGCACGGCATGGCTGAAGTGCGGGCCCCGGGTGGTGTCCACGCCCTCCACGCCCGCCGCCTTGAGCCACACCTCCCAGAACGACTCGCCGTCGTAGAGCTCGCCCGTGTCGTCGTGCAACAGCATCTGTTGGCGCAGATCCTGCGGCCTCACCAGCGGGTGACGCCGGTCGGTGACGAGCTTCGGGCTGCAGATCGGCGTGATGGTCAACGCAAGCAGCTTGTTCACGCGGAAACCCGGATAGTCGCCGCGCCCGTAGAGGATCGCGACGTCGGAATCGGCGAGCCAGGCATCGATGGTGGCGCGCTCCGCGGCCACGCCCCGCCCGCCCTTGCTCACCTGGCGCAGCCGCGCCGAAACGCGCACGTCCACTTCCGGATGCGCCTCGAGGAAACGGTGCAGCCGCAGCATCAGCCAGCGCGCGGCAAATGAAGGCGCTGCGCTCACGGTGAGCATCCCGCTGCTCTTGTGCGCGCGCAGCCGCTCGACGGCCTGCGCGAGACTGTCAAAACCCTCGCGCAGCGTGGGCAGGCAGGCGCGCGCGGCGTCGGTCAGCGCCAGCGCCCGGTTGCGGCGGTGGAACAACTGCACACCGAGGTAGTCCTCCAGCGCTTTGACCTGGTGGCTGACCGCCGCCGGGGTCACGTTGAGCTCGGCTGCCGCTTTCTTGACGCTCATATGCCGCGCGGTGGCCTCGAATGCTTTCAAGGCGTTAAGTGGGGGCAACCGACTGGCCATAGTTGATTCGACTTACTTTATGTATGTTGATCCATGATTATATATCACCTATTGCACTGCAACAATCCGACCTCTTCCAGGTCTATAGTTATGAGCAAAGTCATCTGGATAGAAGACATAATTGTTGCAGGAAGCGATTCCGGATTTTAACCGGGAAAGGAATGAGACGATGAGAAAAGATAAGCAGATTGCATTTGGATCAGATATTTACAAACTGATCCGCCAGGCCCGGATGAGCGAGTACGACCGCCGGCTCGCATTCAACGCGACGCGCCAGGCCGAGGCGTTCGCCGCTGCGGTCATGTGGGTGAAGGAAAAGGCTGCGGCACTGGGCAACTACCTCCTGAAGCCCAGCTTGAAGCACTAACGAGCGGTTTTCTTTAGCCGGGGTCCCCTCCTCCCCCCGGTTACGGGCTGCGCCAATGCAGCCCCTTTAACGCGGCGGCAATCCCGCCGCGTTTTTTTGTACCACGAAAACTCTCACCGCGGAGGACACGGAGGAAGAGTGATTCACGACTCACGAATCACGACTTTCATCTGAGCATGGGCAGGAGCTTGCCAATGATCTCGCGTGAGTCCGGCTCGACCTGCGTCCTGAAGCTGTACACCGTCTTGCCGTCGGGTGCGATCAAGTACTTGTGGAAGTTCCAGCGTGGCGCTTCGCCGGTCGTTGCCGCGAGCTGCCGGAAGAATGGGTTCGCGCCCTGCCCCGTCACCGAGCCCTTCTCGATCATCGGAAACTCGACAAAGTAGGTGAGCTTGCAGAACTGCGCGATCTCCTGGTTGGTGGCGAGCTCCTGATTGAAATCGTTCGACGGGAAGCCGAGGACCACCAGGCCGCGGCCGCGGTAGCGCTGGTGCAGGGCCTCGAGCTTCTCGAACTGGGGCGTATAGCCGCATTTGCTCGCGGTATTCACGACCAGGATCGGCCGATTGGCGTAGTCGCACAGATCGACGGGCTTGCCCTGCAGCGAGGTGTAGCGGTGATCGAGCAGGCCGGGGCAGGCCTGTGCCAGCGCCGGTGCCACGACCAGCGTGAGCGCGAATAGCAGCTGTTTCATAACGAACGACCTAAGACACACCGAATCACGAGTCACGCTTCATCACGTCACGCTCTACCACGTCACGCTCTACCACGTCACGCCTCATCCAGCATCAGCGCGCGGCCGGAGCGCTGCTGAACTCGGCCAGCATCAGGTCGTTCAGCGTCCGCGGCATGCCCGGGACGCCGTGCTGCAGCACCTGCAGCATCTGCTGGCGCTGCTCGGAAGGTAATCTCTCGTATTCGCGGCGGGCTTCGGCGACGATCGCCTTCATGTCGGCTTCAGAGAGCCGGCTCAAGGCGCGGTGTGCGTCGCGCATCGCAATCGCCTGGCCCGTGAACTCGGAAATGATGAGGGAGCGCGCCGCGGCATTCTTCGGATCGTTGAGGATCTTCAACAGGCTTGCGTGGAGCTCTTCGCGCTGCTGCTGACCGAGGTGGATAAAGCTCTCGTCGATCAGTCCCTTCAGCCACTGGCCTTCGGCGGCCGGAGGCGGCTCCGCGCGCGGAATCACGGGAACGCTTGCCGAGCTGGACTGCTCCCGTGCCGCCCCGATGCCCGCTTCTATCGAAGACGAGATCACCTGATCACGCAGCATGCGCAGCAGGAACAGCGTGAGCGGGTCCGCGGCCACGGCGGCAGCCGACCACGAGGCGAAAATCGCGCCGATGAGGGCGACGCGAACAGCCAACCACATGCGAAACATGGAGCTTTCCTCCTCCCCGAAGCACAGGCACCTGCCGTTTTTGCTTTAGAAATATAGCACTGGCGGGGGGTTTTGGGGTGGTTTCGAAGGGCCCGAATGTGATCGATTTCACGCCTGGTTATAATGACACGCCCGACCGCCGCTCCCGGCGATCGTCCAGTCGCCACTACAAGGTCAAACAAGCGATGAAGGTCACGCGCATCCACACGCAAATCGTGCAGTTGCCAGCCGACGAGCCGCTTGCCGGCGGGCCCGCTGTTGCCGGAGCGACGCGCCCTTTCGTGACGCTGCAAGTGCAGACCGACGAGGGCGTCGAAGGCATCGGGATCACATTCTTCGGCGGCGCGCTCACCGCCACCCTCAAGAGCGCGGTCGATCAGTTGGGCGCGCTCGTGATCGGCGAAGACCCGCTGCGCACCGAAGCGATCGCGGCGAAGCTTCGCGCCGCCGCTGGCTCCGCCGGTCCCGGCGGGACTTTCACGCTGGCGCTGTCCGCGATCGATATCGCCCTATGGGACATCAAGGGCAAGACACACAACTTGCCCCTTTGGCAGTTGCTCGGCGGATCCCGCGAGCGCGTTCCCGCTTACGCGAGCGGCGCGCTGATGCGCCATTTCCCGCTGGAGCACGTCGCGAAAGCCGCACCGCGGCTGGTCGAAAAGGGCTACCGGCAGATGAAGATGCAGCTCGCGTTGCCCGGCGACACCTCGCCCGACCGCGAGGTCGAGCGGGCGCGCCGGATCCGCGAGAGCATCGGCCCGGACATTGATCTCATGTGCGACATCAACCAGCGCTGGAGCGTGCACCAGGCGATCGACATCGGCCAGCGGATCGAGGATGTACATCTCTACTGGCTCGAGGACGTAACCGCCCACGATGACTACGCGGGGCTCGCGCGTGTGACCGAGGCGCTCGCCACACCTGTCGCGGGCGGCGAATACGTCTACGGCATCGTGCCGTTCCGCCACATGCTCGAAGCGCGCTCGGTGGACATCGCGATGATCGATGTGCTGCGCGCCGGCGGCATCACGCAATGGATGAAGATCGCCGGCATGGCCGAAGCCTTCAACCTGCCCGTGGTGAGCCATCTACTGCCGGAAATCCACGTGCATCTCGTCGCCGCCGTGCCGAACGGGCTGACGGTCGAGTACATGCCGTGGTCGCTCAAGCTCTTCGAGGAAGCACCCGTGCCCGAGCGCGGGGAGCTCGCCGTGCCGCGCAAGCCCGGCCTCGGGCTCAAGTTCGACCGCGATGCGTTGCGGCGCTTCGGCGCCACCTGAGGGGGCGAGGGGCCGAGGTTCATGCCCTATAATCAGCGCTAGATCGGGACCCTGTCGGGCCCGTTTGACTAGCGTGTCGGAGGGCGGAAGAGGGGCCCCACGTATTTCGTGGGGATCTGACCCCGGAGACGCGCAGGCGGCCGACTCGATGTTGTCAGTTGCTTGCCGATCACGGTTCAGAGGCCGCGCGCGTTCGAGACGGACTGCTCGCCGCTCAACGCGCGGTTTTCATCAGAACCCGCGAAACCAAGCGGAAGGAACGTCGGAATTTGGCGGAAACGGTAATCAGATTCAGGTTGAACGGCGACCCGGTCGAGGTGCGGCTGCGCACCGGTGACCGCCTGCTGGTCGACGTGCTGCGGGAGGACCTCAGCCTGACCGGCACCAAGCACGGCTGCGGCATCGGTGCCTGCGGCACCTGCACCGTGATGGTGGACGGCTACCCGGTCGCTTCCTGCCTGCAGCTCGCCGCGCTGTGCGACAGCGCCGACATCCGAACCGTCGAAGGACTGGCGGGGGCAACGGCCCTGCACCCGGTGCAGCAGGCATTTGTGAACAAGTCCGCCCTGCAATGCGGGATCTGCATTCCGGGCCACGTCATGGCGGCGTGCGCCTTGCTCGAAAAAAACTCCAATCCCACGGATGAGGAAATCCGCGCGAGCATGGACAGCGTCTATTGCCGCTGCACGGGCTACGCCCGCATCGAGCAGGCTTATCGCGAGGCGATCGCGCTCATGCGAAAAGCCAAGAGCTCAATTTAGCCGCAGATAAACGCAGATAAACACGGATATAACGAAAATCAAAACCAATATTAGCCGCCGATGGACGCCGATGGACGCCGATGGACGCCGATAGATTCAACGAGGACACAATAGTGCGCCGCGCGCCGCCTTTTCCAGTCACCAGTCACTCGCCCCAAGCGATGAACGACCCCAAGCCGGCGTCCGCGGCCGGGCTGCTCGTCGTCGGCAAGGACGTGCCGCGCACCGATGCGGTCCCGAAGGTGACCGGCGCGGCACAGTACGTCGCCGATCTCCACTTCCCGGGCATGCTGCACGCGGCGGTGCTGCGCAGCCCCCACCCGCACGCCCGCATCGTCTGCGTTGACACCAGCGCCGCCGCAGCGATGCCCGGCGTCAAGGTGGTCGCGACCGGGGCCGATACCGCGAAGCGCAAGTGGGGCGCATTCCGCCCCGACCTCTATCCCCTCGCGATCGAAAAAGTGCGCTACGTGGGCGACGAGGTCGCCGCGGTCGCCGCCGCGGATCCCGAAACGGCGCGCGCAGCCGTGGACCGCATCGCCGTCGAATACGAGGTCCTTCCCGCTGCGCTCTCCATCGACGAAGCGCTCAAGCCGGGCGCGCCGCTGGTGCACGAGGACGCGCCCGGCAACGTCGCGCACCGCTTCGGCTTCGAGCGCGGCGAGGTGGATGCCGGCTTCAAGGCGAGCGACGTCGTCGTCGAGGGCACGTGGGAGAGCGCGCGCCAGTGGCACGCGGCGCTCGAGACGATAGGCTGCGTCGCGCGCTGGGACAACGGCCGCGTGACGATGTGGTGCAACACGCAGACGCCGTTTCTCGCGCGCGGCCGTTATGCGACCGCGCTGGGCGTGCCGGAGGCCCGGGTGCGCGTGATCCAAACCGAGGTCGGCGGCGGCTTCGGCGGCAAATCCGGCGATGACAACGCCTCAGTCATCTGCGCCATCCTCGCGCGGAAGGCGGGACGGCCGGTGAGGCTCATCCACACCCGGGAAGAGGAGTTTCTCGCGAGCCACCCGCGCATGCCGATACGCTACTGGGTGCGGCTCGGCTTC
>JACPEF010000167.1:6512-16457 GCA_016183675.1 Betaproteobacteria bacterium | reverse complement strand
TGACCCACTTCAGCGAGGCGGTGCGGCTCGATCCAGGACTCGAGGAGGCGCATCTCGGGCTGGGCAACGTGCAGCGGCTGCGCGGTGATCCGCAGGCCGCGGCGGCGAGCTACCGCCGCGCGCTTGCCATCCACAACGATTCGCACGCGGCCCATTACAGCCTTGCGCTCGTGCTGCGCCATTTCGGGCAGGTGCATGCGGCACTGGAACACTTTGAGCGGGCGTTTGCGCTGTCCCCGGTGCTGACCGACGCTGCCAGGGAGTGCGCATTGTGTCACGTACAGTTGGGCTCGTACGGCGCGGCGCTGGCGTTGCTCGAGGACGCGCTGCGGCGCGCTCCCGAGACGGGCGAGCTGCACGCGGTGCTCGGTTTTGTCTACCAGAAGATGCACCGCTCGCAGACCGCTCTCGAGTGCTATGAAAGGGCGCAATCGCTCGGCCACGCGGACGCCGAGTTGTTCAACAACCTCGGCATCGTGTTCCAGGAACTGGGGCGCATACCCGAGGCGCTTGTGTCCTACGACAAGGCGCTCGCCCTGCAGCCCGATTTTCCGCTCGCCAGCTTCCACCGGGCGCTGGCACGCCTCCTCCTGGGCGATTACGCCAACGGCTGGCCCGATTACGAGCTGCGGTTGATCAGCGAGGACAACCCGCGCCGGCCGCACGCGTATCCGCGCTGGGACGGTTCGGCGCTCGTGGGACGTACCATCCTGGTCCACAGCGAGCAGGGCCTGGGCGACGAGATCATGTTCGCGTCCTGCCTGCCGGAGATCGTGGAGGCGGCCGGCCGCACCATCGTCGAGTGCAGCACCCAGTTGGAGCCCCTGTTCCGGCGATCCTTTCCGCGCGCCCAGGTCTACGCGGCGACCGCGGACCGCTCGATCCCGGACCCGATCAGGGCCGAGCCCATCGACTGCGAAGTGCCCAGCGGCTCGCTCCCGCTCCACCTGCGACGGTCGCTTGCCGATTTTCCGCAGCATGAGGGTTATCTCAAGGCCGATCCGCAACGCGTCGCGGCTTGGCGCGAGCGCCTGTCCGCGCTCGGCGCCGGGCTGAAAGTGGGCATCTCGTGGCTGGGAGGCACGCACAAGACCCGCAGCCCGCTGCGCTCGATTCCGTTGGCGCAGTGGCTGCCCATATTCAACGCGGATCAGGCGCGGTTCGTGAGCCTGCAGTACGGCGACTGCCGCGCCGCTCTCGACGAACTCGCGGGCCGACACGGGAAGCGCGTCACGCACTGGCAGGAGGCGATCGACGACTACGATGAAACGGCCGCGCTGCTCACCGCGCTCGATCTCGTGGTGAGCGTGTGCACGGCGGTCATCCATCTGGGCGGCGCGCTCGGCCGCCCGGTGTGGATCATGGCGCCGTACTGTCCGGAGTGGCGCTACGGGTTTGCCGGGAAGGGCATGCCTTGGTATCCTTCGGTGCGCGTCTTTCGTCAACCCTTGTTCAGCGAGTGGTCGCCGGTGATCGCCACGGTCGCCCGTGAGTTGCGCGGACTGGGGCGCGGTGCGGCCCCGACGTCGCAGTCCGCCTGACACGATGCGCAACCCAGGTGTCATATGAGCTACAGTCGCGCCAATCCCAGCCCGCGTTATCTCGAGCTGCAGAATCTGTACCGCGCGATGCACCAGGAGGGCGAGAAGTTTCTCGGCGTCCCCCCGGAGGAGACGTTTCCCGGCAAGAGCCTCACGCCGCAGGTGCACCGCATCAAGGCGCTCATACGGAAGACGGGGGCGCTCCTCATCCTCGACTACGGCAGCGGCAAAGGCAAACAATACGATCCGTGGCTCATCAAGGACGGCGCCGGCGGCGAATGGCCGAGCGTGATGGATTACTGGGACGTGGACGAGGTGGTGTGCTACGACCCGTGCTACCCGCCATTCAGCAAATATCCAACCGGCCAATTCGACGGCGTGATCTCGACCGACGTTCTCGAGCACTGTCCGGAGGAGGACGTTCCCTGGATCATTGACGAGATGTTCAGCTTCGCCACCCGCTTCGTGTTCGCCAATGTCGCCTGCTATCCCGCGCGCAAGCGGCTGCCGACCGGCGAGAACGCGCATTGCACCATCAAGCCCGCGGAGTGGTGGCGCGACCTCATCAACGGGATCGCCGCGCGGCATCCGGGCGTCGTGTGGGAGGTCTGGATCCAGTGGCGCGAGGACACCCCGCAGGGGCCGAAGCTGCTCGAAGAGCGCATCGGCAGCCCCTAAGAGGCTCTAAGTGCTAAGACCCGGAGGGAGGAGGCCGGTAAGCTGAAACTGCACCTGGGCTGCGGCAGGAACATTCTGGCGGGTTGGGTGAACCTCGATTCGCACCCGCTGCCCGGCGTGGACGTGGTGTTCAACCTTGACGACTGCCGGCACACGCCGCTGCCGCTTCCCGGCGACTCGGTTGACGAGATCCTCGCGAGCCACGTGATCGAACACCTTTCGCACCCGCTGTCTTTCATGCAGGAGCTGCACCGCGTTGCGAGGCCCGGAGCGAAGGCGGTGTTTCGCGTCCCCTACGGGTCGAGCGATGACGCCTTCGAGGACCCCACGCACGTCCGGCAGTATTTCGTCAAATCCTTCGGCTATTTCTCGCAGCCGTACTATTGGCGCGCCGATTACGGTTATCGGGGCGACTGGACGACCGAGGTCGTGACGCTGGTGGTGGATGCGCGGAAATATGCCGGCAAGGACGCCGCGCACGTCATGTCGGAAGTCCACAGCCTGCGCAACGTCGTGAAGGAGATGATCGTGGAGCTCAAAGCGGTCAAGCCGATCAGGGCGCCGAAGGCCGAGCTGCAGGCCGGCTACCGCATCGAGATCAATCTGGCCTAGGAGTTTGTCGGACTTAGCCCCGACAAACTCCTAATGCAAAACCGGCGCCAGAAACATTGCAAGAGAGGATGGCAGACTTGCGAATTCACCCTCGCTTTTCTTCACATTCGACCGCTTCGGCTGGGTTTATTTCTGAATTGTCAGCCGGTTTTGCTGTTAGCAGCCTGTTCGGACTGTTAAGTCCGAACAGGCTGCTAGGCACGCAGCAGGCCTGCGCCACTTGCCCCGGATGCTGAAAGATCTTCTCCGGCAATTGCTGACGCCGGGTACGCGTCGAAGGGCCGGTGCACACGAGACCGGCCCGTCCCCTGGCGTGGTGGCGCCGGGGCGCGGCCTTCAGGATCGCCTGACCGATGCACTGGATCGTCAACAGCGCGGCGATCTGTCCGGAGCGGAGCAGGCCTACCGCTCGATCCTGCGAGGCGAACCCCGGCACTTCCAGGCGCTGCATCTACTGGGGCACGTGCTGACGCTGCAGGCCAGGTTCGGGGAGGCGGTCGAAGTCCTGTCCCGGGTCGCGGCGCTTGCCCCGGAGGACGCCGAGGCGCGTTTCAACCTCGCGCGGGCGCTGCGCGCCCAGGGCCGTTCGCGTGAAGCCGAGCAGGCGCTGCGCGGTGCGCTGCGGCTGCAAGCGCGATTCACGGCGGCATGGCTCAGCCTCGCCGGCGTCCTCTCGGATGGGGAAAACCTCGACGAGGCGGAGGACTGTTACCGCGCCGCGCTCGAACTCGAGCCGGAGCTGGCCGAGGCCCAATACAACTACGGCAACCTGCTGCATCGCGAGGGCCGTATCGAGGAGGCCATCGGGCGCTACCGCAAGGCGCTCGAGCTCAAGCCGGACTTCGTGCGCGCGCACAGCAACCTCATCTACGCGCTCAACTTTTCCGCTGATTATTCTCCGGAGCAGATCTTCGGCGAGCATGTCGAATGGGCGCGCCGCCACGCGAAGCCGCTGGCATCGGGGATTCGCCCGCACGCGAATTCGCGCCGGCCCCACCGCGTGCTGCGGGTCGGCTACGTCTCGGCCAACTTCCGGGACCACGCGGTGACCTATTTCTTCGAGCCGGTATTGATGCATCACGAGCCAGGCCGCGTCGCCGTCCATTGTTACTCCGACGTGCGGCAACCCGACGGCCACACCGAGCGGCTGCGGCGCTACCGCTGCGTGTGGCGTGACATCGCAGGCCAGGGCGACGAGGCGGTCGCGGAGCTCGTGCGCAGCGACGAGATCGACATCCTGGTGGACCTCACCGGTCACACGGACAACCACCGGCTGCTGGTGTTCGCGAGGAAGCCGGCGCCGGTCCAGGTCACGTGGAACGGCTACGCCAACACGACCGGCATGGAAACGATGGATTACCGGATCACCGACAGCTTCGCCGACCCTCCCGGGATGACGGAGCACCTGCACTCCGAGAAGCTCGTCCGTCTGCCCGAGATCTACATGGCCTTCATGCCGCCCGCATCAAGCCCGGGGGTCGGCCCGACGCCGGCACTGGCGAACGGCTATATTACTTTCGGCTCGTTCAACGCGCTCGCCAAGATCACGCCGCAGGTGGTGCGTACCTGGTCGAAGATACTGCACGCCCTGCCGACGTCGCGGCTGCTGATGCTGACGGTGCCCCAGGGCCGCACGCACGCGCGCGTGCTCGAGGAATTCGCCGCCCACGGCATCACCAGCGCGCGGCTGGAGTTCCAGCGCAGATTGCCGTTCCAGCAGTTTCTGGCGGCGCACGGCCGCGCCGACGTTGCGCTCGACCCTTTTCCGTTCCACGGAACGACCACCACCTGCCAGACGTTATGGATGGGCGTGCCGGTCATCACGCTCGCCGGCCGCAGTCACGTCTCGCGGGTCGGCGCCACGATGCTCTCGAGCGTCGGGCTCGCGCAATGCATTGCCGGGGACGAGGAGCAGTACGTCGCGCGCGCGGTCGCGCGCGCGGGCGACGTGCGGCTCCTGCAGGAGCTGCGCGCGGGCATGCGCCAGCGCATGCTCGGCTCGCCGCTCACGCATGGAGAGCGGCTGACCCGGTATCTCGAGGACGCGTACGCGAAAATGTGGGAAGATTACTGCCGCCAATCTTCCGGCGCCGCCCGTTAGGCCGCGCCCGGGGCGGTTGAAAGAGCCTCCAAGAGGGAGCAAGACGACATGATCAGGGTTTTCATCGGCTACGATCCGCGCGAAGCGGTGGCTTTCAACGTGCTCGCCTACAGCATACAGGCACGCGCCTCCGAGCCGGTCTCGATCGCCCCCCTGATGCTCTCGCAGCTGAAAGCCGTCCTCAAGCGGGAGCGGCACCCGCTGCAGAGCACGGACTTTTCATTCTCGCGGTTCCTCACGCCATACTTGTCCGACTATTCGGGCTGGTCGGTGTTCATGGATTGCGACATGCTGGTGCTGGACGACATCGCGAGGCTGTGGACGCTGCGCGAGGAGCGCTATGCGGTGATGGTCGTGAAGCACGATCACGTGCCGAAGGAGACGGTCAAGTTTCTCGGCGAGCCGCAGACCCGGTACGAAAAGAAGAACTGGTCGAGCGTGATGCTGTTCAACAACGCCAGATGCCGGGCGCTGACGCCGGACTACGTGAATGCCGCTTCCGGCCTGGAGCTGCACCAGTTCAAATGGCTGGAGAGCGACGGCCTGATCGGCGCCCTGCCGGACCGGTGGAATCATCTGGTGGGCTACAGTCCGCCGCGCCGCGACGCCTCCCTCGTGCATTACACGCTCGGCGGCCCGTACTTCCCGGATTACCAGGATTGCGAGTACGCCACGCAATGGCGCGCGGAGCGTGACGCGATGCTGCACGCAGGAAGGCGCACAGCATAGGCCGACGGGCGGACCGCGCAATGCTGAGGCAACTGCACCAAGCCTTGCGTGCATTCTTCGGGACGGGTGACGGCGAGCGCGTGGCGGCCGTTGCCCCGGCGCCGCCGCCCAGGAGCTGGCTCGACGAGCAGCTCGCGAAACTGGCGGTCGGAATGTTGCGCGAAGTCGAGCAGGAGGCATCGGCCGCCTGCCGGGGCAAGCCTGCTGATCCAGAGGCGCACTACCTTGCCGGGAAGGCGGCGCTGGCGCGCCGTGATTACCCGCATGCGGCCTCGGCATTGCGGCGCGCGACCGAGCTCGCGCCGCACCGGGCAGGCTTCCATCACGATCTCGGGCTGGCGTTGCGCGAACTGGGCGACAAGCCCGCCGCATTGGCGGCATTCCAGCGCGCAATAGCCCTCCAGCATGACCACGTCCCGGCCATCTTCCACGCCGGGCAGTTGCATGCCGAGCTGGGCGAGAACGAGGACGCGCGTGATTGTTTCGGCCTGGCGCTCGCCTTCGATCCCTTGTCGAGCGCGGCGAGGATCGAGCTTGCCCGCCTGCTGGCGGAGAGCCAGGGCGTTGATGCAGCGATTGAGCTGCTGCGGGAAGCTGTCCGGAAAGAGATCGCGGACGTCGCGGTTCTCTGCTGCCTGGCGGAGCGGCTCAAACAGAAAGGCGATACCCGCGACGCGGTCGGCGCTTATCGGGCGGCGATCGAGCGGTTTCCGGACGATCCGGCGCCGCTGGTGAACCTTGGCATGATCCGGCTCGGCCACTTTGGCGATGCCGGCGAGGCCGAGGCGCTTTTCCGGCGTGCTGCGGAACTTGACCCGACGCTCATCGAAGTGCAAGCGAACCTGGGGCTGGCATTGCAGGAGCAGGGGCGGTTTGACGAGGCGATCGAACACTACGAGCGCCTGCTGGTCTTCCAGCCGCGCGAGGTGGAGTACCGCTGGAACCGCGGACTCGCCAACCTCATCCGCGGAAAGTTCGAGGCGGGCTGGGAAGACTACGAGCTGCGCAAGTTGAGGCCCGACGCGGGCGGCGTGCATGAGAAATTCACGCTGCCGGACTGGGACGGCTCTCCGCTGCAGGGTCGGTCCCTTCTGGCCTACGGCGAGCAGGGGTTGGGCGATGAGATCATGTTCGCGTCCTGCCTGCCCGACGTGATCGCGCAGGCCGGGTGGTGCGTGGTCGAGTGCGACGCGAGGATCGGTGCGCTCTACCGGCGCTCGTTCCCGAACGCGCGGATCGAGGCGCGCGGACGGGAGCGCGGGCGCGACTGGCGCGCGACTTATCCCGCTCTTGAGTTGCAGTCGGCGGTCGGTTCGCTGCCCCGCTATCTGCGCAGGCACGATGCCGATTTTCCGATGCATGAGGGGTACCTGGTCGCCGATGCGGAAGCACAGGCGCGCTGGCGTGCGCGGCTGCTGGCGCTTGGCGCCTTGCCGAAAGTGGGAATTTCCTGGCGCGGCGGCACGCTCAGGACCCGTAGCGGCCTGCGTTCGCTCGCGCTCGAACAGCTGGCTCCGCTGCTGGACGGTGGTGAGGTGACCTTCGTCGTCCTGCAACGCGGCCTCAGCGCGGACGAGCGCGCGGCGCTCGCACAGCGGTCCAACGTGTTCATCCCGGAGGCGATTGCGGACGTAGATGAACTGGCGGCCCTCATGAGCGCGCTCGATCTCGCCGTCAGCGTTCCCAGCACCAACGTGCACCTCGCGGGCGCGCTCGGCCGGCCGCTGTGGGTGCTCCTTACTTGCAGTCCGGAATGGCGTTACCTGTGGCGGGGCGAGCGCATGCCGTGGTACCCGTCGGCGCACCTGCTGCGCCAGCCCAGGCCGGGGGACTGGCAGGCCGTCGTGAGCGAGGCCCGCGAGCGCCTCGAGCGGTGGGCGGGATAGCGCCTCCATGCTCACGCGCCTGCTGCGATGGCTGGTGCAAGGCGGTGCCGCGCCCCGCGATCGGCATGCGACGAGCGCCCCGGCCGTTGCCGGGGAGGCGAGCGGCGCGCGCGCGTTGGCGGCATTGCGCGATGCGGTCGCGCTCGTGGAGCGCGGGCAATTCGACGCCGCGGCGACGCTCCTGCGCGAGGCGATCGAACTCAAGCATGACCTGGCGGAAGCCCATTTCCGGCTGGGAAAGATCCACGAGCAACGCGGCGAGCTGGAAGATGCCGCCGACTGCCACGAGCTCGCGGTCCATTTCGAGCCGGGCCACGTGCGCGCCCACTTCGCCCTTGCCGGCCTGCACAAGACCCAGGGCCGTCACGCCGTCGCCGCCGAGCACTACCGGCGCGTGATCGAGCACCAGCCGGAGGACGCCGCCGCGCACTGCAATCTCTGTTTCGCGCTCTATGAAACGGCCGATTACCGGCAAGCGCGCGAACACGGCGAGCGTGCGATCGGGCTCGACCCGCGGTTGGCGGAAGCGCATCATGACCTCGGCCTCGTGCTGACGGCGACGGGAGAGGCCGAACAGGCTGTCCGGCACTTCCGTCGCGCGCTCGAGCTGAAACCGCTCGCCGAGATCGCCGCGGGACTGGGCCATGCCTACCGCGATCTGGGACACCTCGACAAGGCGATCGCGGCCTACGACCGCGCGCTCAGGCTGACTCCGGAATTCGGCGACGCCGTCATCAACCGCGCTTACGCGTTTCTGCTCAAGGAGGATTACCGGACCGGCTGGGCCGAGTATGAGAGGCGTTTTGCGGCGACCGGCACCCGGTTCCGTGACTTCGGTGTGCCGCGCTGGGAGGGCGAGCCGCTGCAGGAGAAGACGATCCTGGTGCACGCCGAGCAGGGCGTGGGTGATGAGATCATGTTCGCTTCGTGCCTGCCCGACCTCATCGCGGTGGCCGGCCGGGTGGTGATCGAATGCAGCGAGCGGCTGGAGGCGCTGTTTCGCCGGTCGTTCCCGCAGGCGATGGTGCACGGGGGCAAGAAGGAGGACCCGGTGGACTGGCTCGCGCAGTTTCCGCCGGTCCACTATCAGGTCCCGGTGGGCAGCCTGCCGCGCTGGTTTCGGAGCGAGCGCGCGGCCTTTCCCCAGGCAGCGGGCTATCTGCGCGCGGAGGCGCAGCGCGTGCGCGAATGGCGGGCCCGCATCGGGGCGGCGGCGGGCAAGCCCGCGATCGGTTTGTCCTGGCGCGGCGGCACGGCGAAGACGCGCAGCCATCTGCGATCGGTGCCGCTGGAGGCGTTGCACGGCCTGCTGCGGCCGGAGTTCGTCTTCGTGAGCCTGCAACATGGGGTCGTTCCATCGGAACGGCAGGGACCGGTGGCGGTCGTCCGGAGCTTTCCCGGCGTGACCGAGGATCTCGACGAGCTTGCCGCCCTGATCTGCGCGCTGGATCTGGTGCTGAGCGTGGACAACACCACCGTGCATCTGGCGGGCGCGCTCGGCCGGCCGGTGTGGGTGCTGCTCTCGCCGAGCCCCGAGTGGCGCTACGGCCTGAGCGGGGAAGCCGTGCCGTGGTACCCTTCCGCGCGGGCGTTCCGGCGCGAGCAGGGACAGGGCTGGGACGCCGTCGCGGCGCGCCTCGCACCCGAGCTCGAACGGCTTCTCCTCCTGCAACCGCGCTCCGGGTCCGCGCCGCCCTGATGCAGATAACGGTGAGCTCCTACGGCAAGGGCCCCTCGGCTGCCGACGGACGGCTGCGCTGCGCGGTCGTGACGCCGGTCGGACCCGGGCACGAACTGCTGGCCGAAGACAGCGCGGAATCGGTCGCCGCCGCCTTCGACCGCAACGCGGGCCCCTTCAGCGACATTGACATCATCCGGGTCGACGACACGCAAGGTCTGCTGGGCCGCTCCGAAGCGCGCAACTGCGGCGTCAGGGAGGCCCAGCGACGCCAGGCTCAGTGGATCTTCTTTCTGGATGCGGACGATCTCATGCACCCCGACGCGTTCGGTGCGATGAGCGCCTACTATCGCGACTATGACGCCGTGTGGGGGTTGATCTGCGAGCTTACGCCGGATGAAGGTGACTATGTCGAACGGGAGGGGCAGGTCCGCGAGATCGAGCGCCCGGAGGCGATCCTCCTCAACGATCCAACGCTGACGCTCCAGATGGGGCATTTCGTGCGGACCGCGGCCGCCGCGGCAAACCCCTTCGACACCGCGCTCGATTGCGGCGAGGACTTCGACTATTACCTGCGGCAGTGGGAACGATTCCGTTGTCGAAAAGCGCCCGTGCCGCTCTTCCTGAACCGGCGCGGCATGCACGCGACCGGGGCGCGCAGCGCGACCGGCCGGCAATGGCGCGCGTCGGTCGAGCGTATCATCGCCGCCCGGTGCGCGA
>JACPEF010000167.1:0-6462 GCA_016183675.1 Betaproteobacteria bacterium | reverse complement strand
CGGTTCCGGTTCCGCCTGTCCAATCCGTTCGATCCGGTGCAGCGCCACCATCTCAAGGGCACCTTCTTCGAGCTCGAAGAGCTGCGTTTTCTGAGGGACAGGATCCCGCAAAGCGCGACGATCGTGGATGTGGGCGCGAACTGCGGCAATCACGCGGTGTACTTCTCCCGTTTTCTCCGGCCGCGACGCCTCATCTTGTTCGAATCAAACCCGCAGTGGTTGCCCGTATTGCGGGCGAACCTCGACTTCAACCGCGCGACGGAAGCCGATACGGGGTTTCTCGGGCCGACAGGCGCACGGGACGAGGCGGCCCGCCTGGACGCAACGATTTCCGCTCCGGTCGATCTCATCAGAATCGACGTATCGGGGAAGGAGGTGGAGGTGCTGAATGGTGCGGCGCAACTGATCCGCCGCCGAGGGCCGAAGCTGATGGTCAAGGTCGGCGATGACGGCCGCGGGGAATTTGAAAGCTGGTGCAAGAGCGCGCATTACGGAGTCGCGCGCGTCTTCGCCCATTCCCGGGCTTCGAACTTCCTCCTGGAGCCAACCTAGGATCATGGGCATGCGCAGTTGGATCAAGACCTGGCTGCCGCAGCGTGACATGGAACCGACGACGTCCGGGACCGTGATCGCGCCGGAGTCCGCGTCCGAAGAGCCGAGCGCGGCCGCCGAGCGCTTGTGCCTCGAAGCGGCGCAGCACCTGGCAGGGGGACGGCTAGTCGAAGCCGAAGGGGTGCTCGCGCGCGCGCTGGATCACCGGCATGACCACGCCGAGGCGCTGCTGCTGCAGGGCGTGGTCTACAAGAAGCAGGGGCGGCTCGAGGACGCAGCCGACAGCTTGCTGCTCGCCCTGCATTTCAGGCCGGAGTTCGCCGAGGTGCACTTTCAGCTCGGTTTGATCGCCGTGGCTCAGAGGCGGCTCGGCGAGGCGGAGCAATGTTTTCGCCAGACGCAAGAGCGCGATCCGGCCCACGCGAAAGCGCACAATGCGCTGGGCGCCGTGCTGGTCGAATCGGGTTCGCTGGAAGAGGCGGAAGCGTGCTTCCGCCGGGCTATCGCCCTCAAGCCGGACTACGCCCAGCCGCACAGCAACCTGGGGTGCGTGCTCGTCACCCGGCTCGACCGGTTTGACGAGGGGGCCGAGCACATCGAGACGGCGTGGCGGCTCGCGCCGGAGGAGCGGGACATATTGTGCAATTGGGCGATGCTGCTCCAATATCGCGGCAACTTGTCCGAGTCGCTCGCGCTGTGGGACTGGTTGATCGAGAACGGCGCGAATGCGGACGACGCGAGGCTCAACCGCGCAATGGTGCTGCTCAAACAGGGGGATTTTGCGCGCGGCTGGACCGACTACGAGGCGCGCAAGGGGGTCGCGAAGGAATACGTTCCGCGCCATTTTCCATTTCCTGACTGGAAAGGCGGCCCGCTCGCTGGCTGCAACGTTCTGGTGTACGGCGAGCAGGGCCTTGGCGACGAGATCATGTTTGCCTCCTGTCTGCCCGACCTGATCGCGGCCGCCGGGCACTGCGTGCTCAACTGCGCGCCGAAGCTGGAAAAGCTCTTCCGGCGCTCGTTCCCGGCAGCCACCGTGCACGCGGGGGCGCAAACCGATACCGATCTCACGTGGCTCCGGACCACCGCGCCGATTGACTGTCAGGTCGCCATGGGGAGCCTGCCGCAGCATTTTCGCAGCTCGCCCGTTGAGTTTCCCGCCCACGACGGCTTTCTGCGGGCGGATCCCGACAAGATCGCAGCTTGGCGCCGGCGCCTGGCCGAGCTGCCGGGCGCGCGCAAGGTCGGGATCTCATGGCGTGGTGGAATGAAACGGACGCGCCAATCCGTGCGTTCGGTGGCGCTCGACAAGTGGCTGCCGATCCTTCGCCAGGAAGGTGTCGCGTTCGTGAGCCTCCAATACGCGGACTGCCGTGCCGAGCTCGTGCAACTGGAGCGGGATCACGGTATTCGCATCCACCACTGGCAGGAAGCGATCGACGACTACGACGAGACGGCGGCGCTCGTCTGCGCGCTCGACCTCGTGATATCCGTGCAGACCGCGATCGTGCATTTGGGCGGCGCCCTCGGCAAACCGGTATGGGTCATGGTGCCGACCGTCGCCGAGTGGCGCTACCTGCAAAGCGGGGAGCGCATGCCGTGGTATCCGTCGGTCCGCCTGTGGCGCCAGGAGCGGCCGGGCGACTGGACCCCCGTCACTGAGGCGGTAGCCAACGGCTTGGCATCCTCAAAGGCGCACGCCGGAGCTGCGACGCCTTCTGCGATGGCGTTCGCCGGTGAGCCCGACGCGCCCGCTCTGTTGGATCGCGGCTATTCATGCCTCCTCAAGGGCGATTACTCCAGCGCCAGAGGCATAGGCGCGAACATCCTCTCACAGGATCCGCAGCATAAGGGTGCCCATCTTCTGATGGCCCAGACTTGTGCGGCGGCGGGTGATGCCGGTTCTGCAGAGGATTGGATCCGGCGGCTCCTGGCGGTGGATCCCCGCCATGGCGAGGCCTACTACGTGCGCGGAATGATCCGGGACCACCAGAGCAAGCCGGGAGCGGCGATAGAGGACTATGATCGCGCACTGCAATTCAATCCTTCGCACGCGGCGGCCCTCGACAGAAAGGGCGCCGCGCATGATCAGCTCGGGGAGTTCGAGCAATCTCTGGATTGTGCCCGGCGCCTGATCGAGTTCGATCAGCGGAATCCTGATGGGCACCACAAGCTGGGACTGATGCTGCGCGAACTCGGGAGGCTCGAGGAAGCCGAGCAATCGCTCCGCCGCGCGGTGTCGTTGCGGCCCGACCTGCCGGACGCCACCTGCCATCTTGCCTTAGTTCTGATCGACCGGGGTCGCTTCGAAGAGGCGGATGAACTCCTTTCGAGCGTGCTGTCGGTGTCGCCTGACAACGTTGAAGCCCGCTGGACCATGGCATTGCGGCACTTGCTTCAGGCGCATTTCGATGTCGGTTGGAAGTATTACGAGTGCCGCGAGACGAGGCGCAACGCGTCCAACCGGCGTTACGAGCTGCCCGAGTGGGACGGGCGGCTGATCGAGAACGGCACTCTTTTGATCTACTCGGAGCAGGGATTGGGCGACGAGATCATGTTTGCATCATGCTTGGGTAACGCGCTGCAGCGGGCGCCCTCGTGTGTCATCGAGTGCGAACCGCGCCTCGAGACGATTTTTCGCCGGTCGTTCCCCGGGGCAACCGTGTTGGGCCCCCGCACCGCGCGGCAGTCCGGGTGGCTCGAACAGATCGTGCCGCCGGTCGTCGCGCAGATCGCGACCGGGGGTCTGCCTGCATTGTTCCGCAACCAGTGGGCGGATTTTCCGCGACATGGCGGCTATCTCGTCCCCGACGCTGCCCGGGTCGCCCATTGGCATGAACGGCTGCGTGCCCTGGGCCCGGGACCGAAAGTGGGGTTGTCATGGACCGGCGGAACGCTGAAGACCCGGCGTCGATTGCGGTCGATGGAGCTTCCGGAACTGCGACCCCTGTTGTCGACGCAGGGGGCGCATTTCGTGAGCCTTCAGTACGTGGAGAGCGATCGGGAGATCGCGGAGCTCGGGGCAAAGCACGGGCTCGTCGTGCATCACTGGCCGGAGGCGCTCGGCGACTATGATGAAACGGCGGCGCTCGTGGCCGCGCTCGATTTGGTGGTCAGCGTTTGCACCGCTGTGGTCCACCTTGCCGGCGCGCTCGGCAAGCAGGTCTGGGTGATGGTGCCCGCGGCGCCGGAGTGGCGTTACCTCGCGAGGGGCGAGACCGTGCCCTGGTACCCGGCGGCGCGCCTGTTCCGCCAGGAGCGGCTCGGAGAATGGCGGCCCCTCATCGAACGCGTCGCCGGCGAACTGCGCGGTGTTGCGGCAACGCTGCGCGACGCGATCTGACCGCTCGTGCTGAAGCGCCTGATCAGCAGCTGGTGGCACGGTGTTTTCCACAGCGGACCGTCGCGCGCCGACGCGGGCGACGTGCTGGAACGCGCGCATCGAATGCAGGCCGCTGGCGATACCGACGGCGCGCGCAGGATCCTGGAAGAGGGCGTGCGTCGCGCGCCGGCGCAGGCGGAACTGTGGAACAACCTCGGCGTGCTGCACCTCGCCCGCAGCGCCTTCGCGCTCGCCGAGCGGCATTTCCGCCGCGCGCTGAAACTGGATCCTCGTTTGGCGCAGGCGCACTGCAACCTGGGCATCGCCTTGTCGGAGCAGGGCAGGCCGGCGGAGGCGAAGCGTTCGTTTCAGCAGGCAATAGGGATTGCGCCCGGATTGCTCGCGGCGCGTGAAAACCTCGCGAAGCTGTTGGGCCGGCAGGTCGAGGAGGTCGCGGCGCTCGCCGCCTGGAACGAAGTCCTGCGCCTGGATCCGGACCATGCCGAAGCGCACGCCGCGGTGGGCATCCTGCGCATGCGGGCCGGGCTGTTCGATGAAGCGCGCGCGCGGTTCGCGCGGGCCCGCACGCTCGGGATGGACACGCAGCACATTGCGCTGAACGAGGCGCTCGTCGAAGCGGCCGTGGGCGATCCCGTCGCGGCGCGCCGGGCGATCGAGTCGTTGCGCGGGCGCGTCGAGGAGGCGGAGATTGAGTGGAATCTTGCGCTCATCCATCTCTCGCAAGGCGAGTTCGCCGAGGGCTGGCCGCTCTACGAGGCGCGGCTGCGCCGCTCGTTCGAGTCGCCGCGCCGCTCATACCCCTTCCCGGAATGGAACGGCGACGCGCTTGGGCCGGGCGCGCTGCTGGTGATGGCCGAGCAGGGGCTCGGGGACGAGATCATGTTCGCCTCGTGCTATCCGGATGCGTTGCAGCTCGCGCCCGGCTGCGTGATCGAATGCGATCCGCGGCTAGCCGGGTTGTTCGCACGCTCCTTTCCGGCTGCCTCGGTGATCGGGGCGCCGCGCGGCAACGACCGCCGCTGGCTCGAGCAATATCCGTCGCTGCGCAGCCAGATCCACGCCGGGAGCCTGCCGCGCTGGCTCCGCACGAGCGCCGAACGCTTTCCGCGCCGACCCGGCTATCTTCGCCCGGAGCCGCAGCGCGTCGAGGCGTGGCTCAGCCGACTATCAGGACGCGGCGGCCGCTTGAACGTCGGCATCGCGTGGAACGGCGGTCTGGTGCACACGCGACGCGCACTGCGCAGCATCGCGCTGCCGGAGCTCGCGCCGCTCCTGCGCGGTTCGGAGCATGTTTTCGTGAGCCTGCAGCACGACGATGACGGAACCGAGGCCGCGCAGCTTGCCGATTTGTCCGGGACCGCGGTGCAACGCTTTCCGGAAGCGCTCCAGGATCTGGATGAGACGGCCGCGCTGCTGCGCGCGCTCGACGTGGTGATCACGGTGTGCTCGAGCATCGCGCACTTGAGCGGCGCGGTGGGCGCCGCGACCTGGGTGCTCGCACCGCGGGTCGCCGAGTGGCGCTACCTGCGAACCGGAGGCACGCTTCCATGGTATTCCGACGTGAAGCTTTTCCGCCAACGAAGGCAGGGCGAGTGGCCGCCAGTGGTCTCAGACCTTGTCGGGGCGCTGCGCGCACGCGCCGCGCGAACCGTCCAGTCGGCGGGCGGGAAATGAGGGTTGCAGGGCTGACAAAAAACGTCACATCGTGACGGCGCTCGTCGGGCCCCCAAGGCGCGATACGCTCACGGAAATGTGATGATAATCACACGCTTTTGCGGCGGTGGGCGGCCGAGGAGACACACGTCACTGGGGCGGCCCGATGTTGCTGTGAACTTGGGCACAAAGGCTGGCAACCTCCTGTTTTCGCGTTTTTATCGTGTTCCCAGCGGGAAGGGGCGTACGCACCGCGTTGAATGGACGAAGGAAATAGAGCAATCAGCGGCCCATTGGCATGAACGTTGCTTTGGATATCGGGCGCAAACTTTCCGTTTGTGTTGTTGGAGTCAACTAACAGGAGATCTCTATGAAGCGAATCCAAAGGGGTTTCACCCTGATCGAGCTGATGATCGTGGTCGCGATCATCGGCATCTTGGCGGCGGTCGCGTTGCCCGCCTACCAGGACTACACCATACGCGCCAAGGTGTCGGAACTGATCTTGCAGGCGAGCGGTTTCAAGACCTCGGTCTCGGAGTCCGCGCAGTCGAACGGCACGCTCGGTAGCTCGGGCGCGGGCCTGACCGTGTCCGTTAGCGGCAAGGTGGCTGGCGGTTCAGTAGCCCTTGACGGCACCGTGATGATCATCGGCAGCTCGACGTCGGTTGGCACCAACGTGACCGTCACGTTGACACCTTCCTTCTCCCCGACGGACTGCAAGACCATCTGGTCGTGCGCTACCGGCAATAGTGCCGTGCACAAGTACGTGCCCTCGGAGTGCCGTCACTAAGCGGCTCGCCTTTCGGGCCGGTGTCCCCGGCCCTTGTTTCCGGAAACCCCTCGCAAGAGGGGTTTCTTTTTTCCTATCGATCCCCCCTAACCTCCCCCTTGGGTGCAAGAGGATGGCACGGCTT
>JACPEF010000019.1 GCA_016183675.1 Betaproteobacteria bacterium | reverse complement strand
AACACGATCGCGTGGAGTTTTCTGAGCCAGCGGCCCGGCGACGGGCATTTCCTGATGGTCTCCAACATCAATCTCTCCGCCGGCCATCTCACGGGCACCACGACCTGGAGCTACCGCGATTTCACCTCGCTCGGCATCCTGTTTCACGAATACATCGCGCCCTCGGTCATCGTGGACTCCCCCATCAAGGACGGCAAGGACCTCCTCGCCCGGCTCAAGAACGACCCCGGCTCGGCGAGCCTCGCGGTCTCGTCGGTCGCGGGCGGCGCAAATCACATCGGTGCGGGGCTGGTGTACAGGCAGGCGGGCATCGACGTGAAGAAAGTGCGGACGGTGGTGTTCGACTCGGCGGGCAAGGCGATGACGGCCCTGCTCGGCGGCCACGTGGACATGGTGTCCTCGAGCATCACGGCGGCGTTGAGGCAGGTCCGGGCCGGCAAGGTGCGGGTCCTTGGCGTAACGGCACCGCGCCGGCTTGGCGGGGAGATGGCGCAGTTTCCGACGTGGCGGGAACTGGGCGCGGAGGTCGACTTCTCCAATTACCGGGGCTTCATCGGCCCCCAGGGATTGAGCGCGGCCCAGGTCGCCTACTGGGAAGGCGTGCTCGCCGGGCTGGACCGGGACGAGAGCTGGCGGGCGTACCTGGAGCAAAACCAGCTCGACCGGCAGCTCATGAGCGGGCGCGACGCCCGCAAGTACCTGGAGGACCTCGCCGTTCCGCTCAAGGGCGTCCTCGGCGATCTCGGGCTGTTGAAGTAACGTAATCGGGCTCAGCCGTCCAGGTACCGTTACGCCGACGAGCGGGCTAACCCGGGTTTAACGGACGCTTCAATAGAGGACAGCTTGGCTGTCCTCTTATGCTTTTTGCCTCGTCCCTGGCATGCAGGTCAACGCCGAGATCCACCTCGGCACGCGGACGGTGCTGGAGTATCTGCTCTCGCCGATACAGAAGGTGGCGCACGAAGCGGGGCGGGAACGGTGAGACGCCCGCTCCGAAAGCGCAATGACGGTGGTCCGTTTAGGAGGCCTGGCCGGATCAGTTGAACTTCAGCCCCAGCGCCTTGACGAGCGCGATATTGTTCTTGACCTCCTTCGCGACCATCGCGTCGAATTCGGCGGGGGTGAGCGGCAGCGCGTCCACTCCCTGCACCTTGAGCTTCTCGACCACGGACGGCTGGCGCAGCACTTTCTGCATTTCCGCGTGCAGCCGCTGGACGATGGCGCGCGGGGTCTTCGCCGGCACCAGCATGCCGTTCCAGAAGGTGTAGTCGCTCCCGGGATAGCCGGCCTCGATGGTGGTCGGCACGTCCGGCAGCGCGCTCGAGCGCTTCAACGTGCTCACCGCGAGCGGAATGAGCCGGCCGGACCGGATGAACGGCAGGCCCGAGCTAATGCCGATGGACATGAAATCCACGCGCCCGGTCGCCACGTCGGTTAAGGCTTCGGGGCCGCCGCGGAACGGAACGTGGACCGCGTTGAATCCGGCGGCGAGCCGCAGCCGCTCGGCGGCCCAGTGCGTCGCGCTCCCCACGCCCGCCGATGCGAAAGTGAACGAGCCCTTCTTCGCGGCCTCGACCAGCTCCTTGAGCGTCTTGATGCCTTTCGCCGGAGAGATCACGGTCACGTTGGGCACGGTGCCGAAGATGACGACCCCGGAAAGATCGTGGGCGGGATCGTAGGCGAGGTTCGGGTAGACGGCAGGCGCCGCCGAATGGGCGGAGGCGTGGATCAGCAGCGTGTGGCCGTCGGGCTCCGCCTTCGCGACCAGGGCCGTCCCGATGGACCCGCCGGCGCCGCCGCGGTTGTCGACCACGATGGGCTGGCCGAGCGCGGCCGAGAGCGGTTCCAGCACGATGCGCCCGATCACGTCGATGGTCGAGCCGGCGCTGAACGGGACGATCGCCCGGATCGGCCTGACCGGCCACTTCTGTTGCGCCGATGCAAACCGCGGCAGCGCCGGCGTGGCAAGGGCGGCTCCTGAAAATTGCAGGAATCTGCGGCGCGTCGTCATGGTCGTGCCTCCCAGGTGTCTGTGAATAATCGGGCCGATTATAAGCCGGATTGTGCTCCGCCCATCAGGCTGCGACCGCGGCGGAATTGGCACGTCGTGGATGCACCTCGACACGCGTACCGTGCTCGAGCACCCGTTCTCGCCCATACAGAAGGTCGCCTGTCGAGCTTCGCGAAAGTGCTTGACGCCGCTCGACCCTCACCCCTTTCCCCTCCAGCCCTCACTCCTTTCCTCTCTCCCGAGGGGAGAGAGGAAAGCTCGAGCCTCCCTTCTCCTTTCGGGAGAAGGGCGGGGATGAGGGATTGAGGGGGGCGAGGGGAAAAGTGCGGTGCGGAACTGGCTGGTCAGCCAATTCCGCAAGAATGGAACGGAGGCGGGGCGGGAGCGGTAAGGTGCCGATTTTTCCGCAGAGAGGTTCTCCAACCCTCATCCGGCGCAGGCGGCGGACTTGCGCCTGATTCGGGCCCTCGGAGAGGAGGCTCGCGCTGTCCGTCCAAAAATGTGACTTTGTGCCGCGAACCTTAAAAAACGACTGTGACTTTGTGCCGTAAGTACCTGAAAAACCGGCTTGACGTCGAGCCGACATGCCGATCCCGCGCTACCATGGCCCTGTCCTTCCATCGATCAACCTGTCCGGGGGCAGCCATGAATCGATTGGTGGTCCTGCTTGTTTCGGGTGTCCTGGGAAGCGCTTTGCCAAGCGCGGCTGTCGCTGAGGGCCAGCGTGCCGGAGCGACGGCCATTACCCAACTGGTGATCCTGTTTTTTTCGGGTGTCTCGCGCAGCGCCGTGCCGAGCCGCGTCGTGGCTGAGGACAAGGACTGGAAAATAGTGAAGGACGCCGAGCACGAGCGCGAAGCCCGCAAGGCCCAAGAAGAGCGCCGTCGCGAGGCCTATCAGCGCCTGGAGGAGCAAGAGCGTGAGGCGCGCAAGGCGCGGGAGGAATATCGGCGCGAGACACGCAGGGCGCTGGAAGAGCGGAACCACGCGGCCCGCGGAGCGCAGGAGGACCGCCTTCGCGTCGCCGAGCGGCGCATGAATGAGCGGGAGCGGCAGGCGTACAAGGCGCGGGAGGAGTACCAGCGCGAAGCGCGCATGGCGCGGGAGGAGCGTCGCCGAGTAGCCGAAAGGGACCGCAACAGGAGCTAGTGCCGTTCCAACTATTTGTGCCAATTCGTGGAACCCGTCTGGGGCCCATTGTCGGTGATGGGTGAGCCGCCCGATTTTGGAGAAACAAGTTGGAACGGTACGAGCGGTCTGTAGCGCGACGGACGCCCACGAAAAGGCTCATCGCCTGCAAACAATAAAGAGATAGGTCGGACTCGATTTTCCTGTAACAATCCAATGGGCCGGTGCGTTAAGGCATCCAGGAGGGTGCCGATGGCGCGCCAGCCGCGTTTCTTCATTCCCGCCTGGAGCAGCTTCTAGAGGGGTCGGTTCTCAGCCCTTCTGACCTACCCCCTCAGGTCATGGCGCCCGCCCGCTTCGGCCCTCTTCCGACGGGCCAATCTGGCACTGAACCAGGCGGCTCGGCTTGCCGGGGTCTCAACGCCTCGAGCGTCCCGGATCCACGCCGGGTTCGGGGCCGCGGAGACGGAGGGTGCGATGGAAAGACTGTTTCGACTGTAAACTAGCGACCTGACCCCATGCTTGTCCAGAGAATTTCTATAGCGCCCTCGGTAGGGCTCGCCATCGCGCTCTGCGCCGCACACTTCGCGGCGGCGGGAGCGGTGTGGCTCGTGTCGGCGCCGGTGTGGGTCAAAGCGCCGGTCGTCGTCGCCATCGCGGCGAGCCTCGCCTTCCATCTTGCGCGTAACGCGGCGCTGCACGCGCCCGATGCGATCGTCGCGCTGGAAGTGAAGGACGACGGGAGCCTCTCGTTCCAGACCCGGCGCGGCGAATGGCTCGATTGCGAGCTGCTCGGATCGAGCTTCGTTTCGCGCCATTTCACGATCGTGAACCTCAAGCCGCAAGGGCAGCGGCTGGCGCGGCACGTGGTCCTGGTGACTGACAACGTGGATGCACAGGATTTCCGGCGGCTGCGCGTGTGGCTGCGCTGGGCGGGACCGAGAAGCGCGGTGATCCCGTGACCTCGCGGCAGGAGGAGATACACGCGCTCCGGGCAGGGAAACCGCTGCCCGCGGACAGCATCATCCAGATGCGCTCGACCGGCATGCACGCGATCCGGTTCGAGTTCATCTATCACCTGCTCCGTTCCGGCGTGAAAGTCGATACGCTCTCGGTCTACTGGGAGCGCGGCAACGAGTTCATGCTGAAAGGCGAAGTGGCAAGCGAATCCCGCAGGCTGGTGTTGCGCTCGAAGCCGCGGGTCACGGGGGAGTTTGCCGACCTCTGGCTGCTTTGTTATCCGGACGACAACGAAATCAAGGACTTGGTTGACCGGGAGGTCGACCGGATGGTGGACCGGGCGCTCAGGAAGGGCGCCGGTTGAGGTGACGGAGCCTGCGCGGCGGCCGCGCGGGACGCCGGCGGTCAGATGTCGAAGACTTGGACGGTGAGGATCTTGAGTTCCTCGCGCAGGAACCTCTTCGCGTCCTCTACGCTGTCGAACGTGAGCACCTTGCCCGCGTCGTCCATGAGGAACTGGCGCAGGTCTTTCTCGCCGGCGGTGATCTTACCCACTGAGTATTTTTTGCCGGCGCGGGGAGCGACGTACCACCCGAGCCGCGATTGCGCCGCGAGCTTCCTGGCGGCTTCGATGCCGACGTTCTGCCCGCGCTTGACCAGCCAATACGAGAGTTCGTCCTGCGTCACGCTTCCCGCCGTTGATCTTGGAACCGATAAATTATAGCCGAAGCGATTGCGATGCGGACCGAGCGGTACGCCGTGCCGGAGGGATAACTAGTTTGAAGGCACGCGGGCCCGAACGCAAGGATGACGCTTGCCGTTCCCGCGTTTGACCCTCGCTCTCGCGCATCGCTAAAATCGGAACAACTGCGAAGTCCGCGCATGAGAAGCTATCACGACCTCGGCGGCTTGCCCGCCGGCCCTGTCGACCGCGAGGAGCCACCGCTTACGCTGTTCGAGAAGCATTCCGATGCGCTGCTCACCCTCTTGTGGCGCAAGAAAGTGCTCACGATTGACGAGAACCGGCGCGCGGTGGAAACCCTCGGCGCAGAGGTCTATGAGAGCGTGAGCTATGACGAGCGCCGCGTAATGGCGATCGCGAACAACCTCATTCTCAAGGGCATCATCGCGGTGGACGAGCTTGCGGCTAAGCTCGTCGAGATCGAAAGGCGCGCTGCGCCGCGCGCGTAAGTCCCGCGACTCGCGGTGGCCGGGGCGCCGCCGCGCTGCTTGTCAGTTGGCCTTGATGTTGGCCGCACGGGCAAGCTTGGTGAGGACCTCGATCTGGCTCGCGACGAGCTTGTCGAACCCGGCGGGCGTGCTGGGGATCGGCTCCGTGCCGAGCGCCGTCCACCGCTCGCGCACATCCGGCAGGTTGAGGATGCGCGTGATCTCGCCGTTGAGCTTGTTGATGAGCGGGCGGGGGGTTTTCGCCGGCGCGAGCAGCCCGAACCAGGTGTCCCAACGGTACCCGGGCAGCCCGGCTTCAGCGATGGTCGGCACGTCGGGGAGCACCGACACGCGCCGGGCGGGCGAGACCCCGAGCGCGAGCACCTTCCCCTCCTTGATGAAGGGCAGCGCGATGGCCATGGGTGAGAGGAAGTACTGCACGCGCCCCGTCATGGTGTCGGTAAGCGCCTCGGGAATGCCCTTGTAGGGAACGTGCACCACTTCGATGCCGGCCATGCTCTTGAACAGCTCGGCCGAGAAATGGGTGGCGCTGCCCATGCCGGCGGACGCGAAATTGAGCTGTCCGGGCTTCGATTTCGCGAGCGCGATCAGCTCCTTCACCGATTTCACGCCGATCGCGCGGTTGACCACCAGCACCGCGGGCGAATTGACGGTGGTGGTGATGCCGGCGAAGTCCTTCACCGTGTCGTAGGGGAGCTTGGCGTAGATCGCGGGCGCCACTGCGTGCGAGGCCGAAACCGAGAGCAGGGTGTAGCCGTCGGGATTCGCGCCGGCCACGATCTGGGCGGCGATGATTCCACCGGCGCTCGGGCGGTTGTCGATCACCACCTGCTGTTTCCATCTCTCGAACATCTTCTGGCCGACCACTCGCGCGGAGACGTCCACCACGCTCCCGGCAGTGAACCCCACGACGATGCGGATCGGCTTGTCCGGATAGCGCGCCACCTCATCGGACGCGCCCGGGGCGTTCGGCGCGGCGAGCGCGATTGCGCATCCTGCGAGCAGCGCGCCGCAACGGGGCGCTCTGGCCGTCCCGTTTCCGTTGTGCATCATGGCATCCCCCTCCTTGCGACAGTCTGCACGAACAGCCGCCGAATCGGCAAGCGGCGCGACTTGAGCGGCGGCGCGGGCTGGTTTGACCGCGCTCGCCGGCGCTCGCTACAATCAGCGTGCCGGCCCATGAAAGGCTATCACGACCTGGGCGGCGAGTCCGCCGGCCCGATCGAAACCAAGGAAAAGGAGCCCACGCTCTGGGAAAAGCGCGTGGAGGCTCTCCTCATGCTGCTCACCCGGCGCGGCGTCCTCAAGGTGGACGAGAACCGGCGGGCGCTGGAATCGCTGGGCGCGGACGCGTATCACAATGCGACCTACGCCGAACGGCGCGTCATGGCGATTTCGAACAACCTGATCCTCAAGGGCGTGATCTCGGTGGACGAGCTCTCCGCACGGCTCGCGGAGATCGACCGGCGCGCCGACCCGCTGCCATGAAGCGGGCGTTCGATCCCGGCGACCGGGTGCGTGTGCGCAAAGTGGACGCCCCGGGACACATCCGCACGCCGTACTACATCCGCGGCAAGGAGGGCGAAATCGAGCGCTTCTGCGGCTTCTTCAGGAACCCCGAGGAGCTGGCCTACGGCCGCTACGACTGCGAGCAACGCGCCCTCTACCGGGTGCGCTTCCTGCAACGCCACGTCTGGCCCGACTACGGGGGGCCGCGCCATGACACCGTGGACATCGACATCTACGAGCATTGGCTTGAGCGGATTTAACCACAGAGGCACAGAGAACACAGAGAATGAAAATTCAGGGTTCGGGATGCGGGATGCGGGATACGGGATACGGGATGGGAAGGCCTGTTACCCATCGCGGATCGCGCATCGCGGATCACACTCTGTGAACTCCGTGTCTCTGTGGTTCAATTGCTCCGACGGGTTTTAAGGACGAGAAGCCATGAGCGAGCACCACGATCACGACCACGAAGCCCCGCGTCGCCACCGCCATCCGCTGCAGCCGGATGCGGACGACACGCTCACCTACCACCGCAAGCTCGAGATCGCGGTGCGCGAGTTGCTGATCGAGAAGGGCATCTTCACGGCCGACGACGTGCGCGCGGCCATCGAAGAGCTGGACGGGCGCACGCCGGACCGCGGATCCCGGGTGGTCGCCCGCGCCTGGGTGGACCCGGAGTACAAGGCGTTGCTGCTCAAGGACGCCCGGAAGGCGTGCGAGAGCCTGGGTTTCGACATGGACCTCTTCGACGTGACGCTCACCGTGGTGGAGAACACGCCGAAGGTGCACAACGTGATCGTCTGCACGCTGTGCTCTTGCTATCCGCGCATGCTGCTCGGGCTGCCGCCTTCGTGGTACAAGAGCCGAGCCTATCGTTCGCGCATGGTGAAGGAGCCGCGTGTGGTGCTCAAGGAGTTCGGGCTGGAGCTGCCCGAGGATGTCACCGTGAGGGTGCACGATTCCACCGCCGACCTGCGCTATCTCGTGCTGCCCATGCGTCCGGAAGGCACGGCGGGCATGAGCGACAGGCTCGTCACGCGCGACAGCATGATCGGCGTCGCCCTCGCGCAGCGCCCGCGCTAGAAAAGCGGTTTTTTGGCCGCCGATGCACGCCGATAGACGCCGCTCTCGTGAATCCTGTCGATTTTTCCTGGTTCGAATCTTTGGTTTTCATCCGCGTTCATCTGCGTTTATCTGCGGTTGATCCTGTTGCTTGTTGAGCGGTTTCCGGATGAAGGAACTTCGCAGCCACTACATCGACGGCCAGTGGGTGCCGTCGCGGTCCTCGCAGCTCATCGACGTCATTAACGCCACCACCGAAGAAGTGATGGCGCGCGTGCCAGCGGGCACCCCCGAGGAGGTTGACCGGGCGGTCGCCGCCGCGCGCGCGGCGTTCGGGGCGTGGGCGGCGACGCCGGTCGCGCGGCGCGCGGAGTTCCTGCAGAAGATCGCCGACGCGCTTGCCGCGCGCTCCGACGAGGTCGCGCGCATCATCACGGCCGAGGTGGGGATGCCGCTCAAGCTCTCGCAACGCATCCAGGCCGCGCACCCGCCGCAGGTCATGGCGAGCTATGCGAAGCTCGTGCGGGAGTTCCAGTTCGAGGAGCGGCTGGACAACTCGCTCGTGGTGTACGAGCCGGTCGGCGTGGTGGGCGCGATCACGCCCTGGAATTACCCCCTGCACCAGGTAGTGGCGAAAGTCGCGCCGGCGCTTGCCGCGGGCTGCACCGTGGTGCTGAAGCCGAGCGAAATGGCGCCGCTTTCGGTCTATGTGCTGGCCGAGGTGGTGCACGCTGCGGGGCTGCCGCACGGTGCGTTCAACCTGGTGTGCGGCACGGGTCCCGTGGTGGGCGAGGCGATCGCGCGGCATCCGGACGTCGACATGGTGTCGTTCACGGGCTCCACGCGTGTCGGCAAGCGCGTCTCGGAGCTCGCGGCGCAGACGGTAAAGCGCGTCGCTCTGGAGCTCGGCGGCAAGTCGCCCTCGATCGTGCTCGAGGACGCGGACCTGCCGCGCGCGATCAAGGGCACGATCAGTTCGTGCTTTCTCAATTCCGGACAGACCTGCACCGCGTTGACGCGCCTGCTGGTGCCGGAATCGCGTTACGAGGAAGCGGCGCAGCTCGCGGTGGATACGGCGAAGACGTTCGACCCCGGGTATCCGATGAAGGAGGACACGCGGCTCGGGCCGCTGATCTCCGACACGCAGCGCGAGCGCGTGCGCGGCTTCATCCGGAAGGGCGTTGCGGAAGGCGCCGAGCTGCTGCTCGGAGGAGCGGAGCCGCCGCCGGGACTCCGCAGGGGCTACTTCGTGCAACCTACGGTCTTCGGGCGCGTCAAACCGGGGATGACGATAGAACAAGAGGAAATCTTCGGCCCGGTGCTCTCGATCCTGACCTATAAGGACGAGGAAGATGCGGTACGCATCGCCAACGGCACCCTCTACGGGCTGGCGGGGGCGGTGTGGTCGAAGGACGAGGCTCGCGCGCAGCGCGTGGCGCGGCGCATCCGGGCGGGACGGGTCCAGGTGAACGGCGGAGCGTACAACCTGCTCGCGCCGTTCGGCGGCTACAAGCAATCCGGGCACGGCCGCGAGTTCGGGCGCTTCGGGCTGGAGGAGTTCCTCGAAGTGAAATCGTTGCAGCTCGCTGAGTAATCCGGTGAACGGTAAGCGGACAAAGTCAATTCTTGGCATTCTCGGCGTCTTGGCGGCTAATTTTTGTTTTTCCCACGCGCAGGCGGAGGCGTTTCCATCCAAGACCGTCAGGATCGTCGTCCCGTATCCCATCAGCGGGCCGACCGACATCCGCGGCACCCCGCGGATGACCCGGACCTACAGGATGATCGCGCAGAACGCGCCGCCGGCGATCTCGGACACGCTGGCGCGCACGGTCGCGCACGCGATCCGCGTGGAGACGCGGCAGCCGGTGAGGCTCGAGCGCCAGCCGGGCGGCGTCACCACGCGCGGCGCGATGGCCGTTGCGCGCTCGCCGGCGGACGGGCACACGCTGCTCATCGGCAGCAACGCCACCATGATCATCAATCCGCATTACTTCTACGGCGTGCAGTACGATCCGCTGCGCGATTTCGTGCTGGTCGCGCCGCTCGCGACGATGCCGTTCGTGTTGCTGGTGAATTCGGGTTTGCCGGTGGAAAGCCCGCAGCAGCTCGTCAGGTGGCTCAAGCGGCGCCCCGGGGAGGTCAATTACGGATCTTCCGGCGACGGCAGCACCGGGCACCTCGCGGGCGAGATTTTCCGGCGCGCGGCCGGTGTCAACGTGGTGCATGTTTCCTATAACGGAGGAGTAGCCGGCCTGAACGACCTTGCGAGCGGGCAGGTGTCGCTGATGTTCGCGGCGCTGCCGCTGGCGCTGCCGTATCTTTCGAACGAGCACTTCAGGGTCCTGGGCGTGGCAAGCGCGAGCCGCTTGGTGCTGTTGCCCGAGCTGCCGACGCTCGCCGAATCGGGCCTCCCCGGATTCGAACTGGAGGGCTGGTACGGCGTATTCGCCCCGGCCCGCACCTCGCCCGCCGCGGCCGTGTGGCTGAACGAGCGCATCTCGGCCGCCGTCTCGGAACCGGCCACGCGGTTCCGCCTCATCGGCATCGGTCTCGAGCCGGCGGCGGTGCCGCTCGGGCGGTTCGCCACGCGCATCAACAACGAGCTGGACAGGTGGGCGCCGGTGCTGCGCGCGGCCCGCCTGCCTCTGAAAGACCGTGAATCGTGATTCGTCACTCGTCATTCGATGTAACCGTCACCGCGTCACTGCGTCACTTCGTCACCGCTCTTCCGGTGGCTTGACCTTGCCGAACATCCCGAGCAGCGTCAGGTCGTAGACGATCTTGAGCGCTCCGCAAATCACCAGCGGCCAGCCGAAGGGCGAAAGCGCGAGCAGGTAGCCGGCGAAGGTGGGGCTGATCGCGGCGGCGAAGCTGCGCGGCACGGCGGTGACGCTCGCCGCGGCGGCGCGCTCCTCGGGCGACACGACGGCCATGACGTAGGAGGAACGCACCGGCACGTCCATCTGGGAGAGCGCGCTCCGCAGGCACAGGAACAGGATGGCGAGCGGCAGCGTCGGCATGAGCGGCACCAGGATCAGGAACACGTTCGCCGGCAGGTGGGTGAACACCATGGTGTTGACCAGCCCGAAGCGCTCCGCGATCCTCGCGGCGACGAGGAACGACCCCGCGGCGAGCATGTTGGTCCAGAAGAAGATCGTTGACGCGATCGCGATCGAGAGCTCGAAGCGCTGGAACAGCCACAACGCGATCAGCGCCTGCACGGCGAAGCCGCCGCCGAACGCATCGAGGCTGAACAGCGCCGCAAGCGTGTAGACGGTCTTTTTCGATTTGTGCAGAGGCGCCGCCTGCCCGGTCCGCGGCACCTCGATCGCCGGCGAGAGCGTGCGGTAGAGCAGCAGGCTCGCCGCGCCGAGCGCGCCATAGGCGAGGAACATCGCCTGCACCGCGGCCTTGAGCTCCAGCCCGAGCCAGGCGCCGAGCAGCGCCGGAATGCCGGCGGCCTGCGCGCCGAGCGCCCCGACGAGCGCCCCGATCAGGCTGTAGCGCGCGAACAGCGCGGTGCGCGATTGCGGCGTCACGGAGCGCGCGAGCATGGAATGCTCCAGCGGCGCGAAGGCGGTCACGTCTCCCGCCGCGGGGTTGAGGACGCCGAGCGCGGCGATCACCAGCAGCGGCCAGAAGTCGGTGGCGCGGGTGAGCGCGGCGCTCGCGACGATCAGCAGCAGCGAGGCGGCCATGAGCAGGCTGCGGGCGCGGTAACGGTGCGCGACGAGGCCCACCCCCAGCGTCATCGCGCCGGCGCCGAGCAGCGTCGCGGTGATGATGATTCCCACTTCGAGCGCGTCGAAGCCGAGAAGCGTGAGGTAGTAGGGCAGCAGGAGGCTCGTGTAACCGTCGCCGAAGGCGCGCAGCGCGCGGGTCCACAGCAGAACGCGGGCGTCGTGCAGCGTGCCGGGCGGCAGCAGTCGAGGGAGTCGCGGCATTTATCGCAAAGCCTAACCCCTCACCGCCAGGGACGCCAAGGACGCGGAGGAACGCGGGAAATCGAAGCTGAGCCACGAAGGACACGAAGAAAAACCGGTCCACTCACACCTCAGCACTCACGACTCGCGGTTTTTCCCGGTCACCGGTCACGCCTTTAACAACCGCAGCGATGTTGGTAGGATGCGTTCTTTTCTCCAGGAGAAAGCGATGATCGAGGTTTACAGCTGGCCCACCCCGAACGGTCACAAAGTCCACATCATGCTCGAGGAGACAGGGCTCCCGTACCGCGTTTATGGCGTCAACATCCGCGCGGGCGACCAATTCAAGCCGGAGTTCCTGAGGATCAGCCCCAGCAACCGCATCCCCGCGATCGTGGACGCCGACGGGCCGAACCGGAAGCCGCTTTCCCTGTTTGAGTCCGGCGCGATCCTGCTGTATCTCGCCTCCAAGACGGGCAGGCTTCTGCCGGTGGACATCCACGAGCGCTGGACGTGCGCGCAGTGGCTGATGTGGCAGATGGGGAACGTGGGTCCGATGTTCGGCCAGGCCAATCACTTCCGCCGCTACGCCAAGGAGAAGATCCAGTACGCGATCGAGCGCTACACCAACGAGGCGAACCGCTTGACGCGCGTGCTCGACAAGCGGCTCGGGGAGGCGCCCTACGTCGCCGGCGGCGACTACTCGATTGCGGACATCGCGATCTTCCCGTGGATGCGCGGCGCCGAAAACCGCGGCGTCAACCTCGAGGAGTACCCCCGCGTCAAGCGCTGGTTCGACGAGATCAACGCGCGGCCGGCGGTGCAGCGGGGCGTGAAAGTGCTCGCCGAGGTGCAGGCCGCCAACCAGGCGCCGCACGACGACAAGTCGTGGGAAATCATGTTCGGCACAGTGCAGTTCCAGCGCCGCTGAAAAATAACCACAGAGGCACAGAGAACACAGAGAAGACAGTTCGGGAAGTATCAAGCACCGAAACAAGCAACAACGACAAGAAGCTTCGTTTCCTTGAGTTTTTCTTTTCCCTCCGCGCCTCTGTGTCTCTGTGGTGAGGTTTGATGGATCAGGCGAGGAAGAACGTCGTGGTGCTGGCGGGCTGCCAGGGCCTGCTGCTCGTCAACAACTCGATCCTGATCACGGTAAACGCCCTGGCGGGCTATGCGCTCGCGCCCGACAAGGCGCTCGCGACCCTGCCCGTGACGGCCTATTTTGTCGGCTCGGCGCTGACGACGCTCCCGGTGTCGCTGCTGATGCAGCGGATCGGGCGGCGGGCGGGATTCACCGCGGGGGCGATCGGCGCGATCCTCGGATCGGCTCTGTGCGCGTGGGGCGTGTATGCCGGCAATTTCTGGCTGCTTTGCGCGGGCACCCTGGTGCTCGGCGTCTACTTCGCCGCCGGGCAGTATTACCGTTTCGCCGCAGCCGATTCGGCATCCGCGGACTTCAAGAGCAAGGCGATCTCGCTGGTGCTGGCCGGCGGCATCGTCGGCGGCTTCATCGGTCCGGAGACGAGCAAGTTCACCAATGACCTGGTCGCCGGTCACCTCTTCGCGGGGCCGTACATTTCCCTCATGGGGTTCGCGCTGCTCTCCATATTATTGCTGCGCTGGCTCAACATCCCGCCACTCTCGGAAGCCGAGCGCAGGGAGGCCGGGCGACCGATTGCCGGGATCGCGGGACAGCCGACATTCATCGTTGCCGTGCTGTGCGGGATGGTGGGCTACGGCGTGATGAACCTGCTCATGACCGCAACGCCGCTCGCGATGGGGCACCAGCATCCGTTCAGCGACGCGGCGTTCGTGATCCAGTGGCACGTGGTCGCCATGTTCGCTCCAGCGTTCGTAACGGGCTCGCTGATCCAGCGCTTCGGGCTCGCGACGATCATGCTGACGGGGGTCGTGCTCAACTTCGCCTGCGTCGCGATCGCGCTCGCGGGCGTGGACGTGATCAATTTCTGGCTCGCGCTGGTGCTGCTCGGCGTGGGATGGAACTTCCTGTACGTGGGAGCGACCACGCTGCTCACCGAGAGCCACACGCCGGCCGAGCGCGCGAAGGTGCAGGGAGTGAACGACGCCGCGATCTTCATCACGATGGTCGTGAGCTCGCTCTCCGCGGGCGCGCTCTTCACCTACCAGGGCTGGCAGACGATGAACCTGTACGCCGTGCCCTTCCTGATCCTCGCCGGAGCGGGCATTCTCTGGCTCGCCGCCGCGCGCCGGCCGCCGCCTCGGGTTGCTGCCTGAAGCAGCGGGCGGTCCCTTGCGCCGCGGTTTTGATGTAAAATTTGTCCCAGCGGCAAGGCGGCCCACAGCCCACAGGTTGGTTGCTTTGCCGTTGTTTTTAAAACATAAAATCAACCGCGTACCGGAGAGGATGTTTATGAATCAACCTGCTACCGCGGCGCATCTCGCGAAGGCTCCAGCAGCGCCCGCCTACGTCAGCCACGCCAAGCTCAAGGCCTGGGTTGCGGAAGCGGCCCGGCTCACCAGGCCCGACCACATCCACTGGTGCGACGGCTCGCAGGAAGAGTACGACCGGTTGTGCGCCGAGATGGTCGCTTCCGGCATGCTGATCAAGCTCAACCCGGAAAAACGGCCGGGCTGCTTTCTTGCGCGCTCGGATCCCGATGACGTCGCGCGCATGGAAGAGCGCACTTTCGTGTGCAGCCGCAGCGAGGAGGACGCGGGTCCCAACAACAACTGGGTGGCGCCGGACGAGATGCCGGCGACGCTAGAAAAGCTCTTCGACGGCTGCATGCGCGGGCGCACGATGTACGTCATCCCCTACAGCATGGGGCCGCTCGGCTCGCACATCGCGCACATCGGCGTCGAGCTCACCGATTCCCCCTACGTCGTGGTCAACATGAAGCTCATGACGCGCATCGGCCGCAAGGTGCTCGACGTGCTGGGCGGCGACGGCTACTTCGTGCCGTGCGTGCACACGGTCGGCGCGCCGCTCGCGCCGGGCAAGAAGGACGTGCCGTGGCCGAGCAACAAGGAGCACAAGTACATCGTGCACTACCCCGAAACGAAGGAGATCTGGTCATACGGCAGCGGCTACGGCGGCAACGCGCTGCTCGGCAAGAAGTGCCTCGCGCTGCGCATCGCGTCGATCATGGCGCGCGAGCAGGGGTGGCTCGCCGAGCACATGCTGATCGTCGGCGTCGAAACGCCGGAAGGCAGGAAGCACTACATCGCGGCAGCATTCCCGAGCGCCTGCGGAAAGACGAACCTGGCCATGCTCATCCCGCCCAAAGCGTTCAAGGGCTGGAAGGTGACGACGGTGGGCGAGGACATCGCGTGGATCAAGCCGGGCAGGGACGGCCGCCTCTACGCGATCAACCCGGAAGCGGGCGCCTTCGGCGTCGCGCCCGGCACCTCCGTTGAGACCAACCCCAACTGCATGGCCGCGGTGATGCGCAACACGATCTTCACCAACGTCGCGCTGGCGCCCGACGGCGACGTGTGGTGGGAAGGCAAGACCCAGGAGCCGCCCGGCGAGCTCACCGACTGGCAGGGCAAGCCCTGGACGCCCGGCTGCGGCCGCAAGGCGGCGCATCCCAATGCGCGCTTCACGGTGCAATCGAGCCAGATTCCTTCGCTCGATCCGGAATGGGAGAACCCCGATGGCGTGCCGATCAGCGCGTTTCTGTTCGGCGGACGGCGGGCCACCACGGTGCCGCTGGTCGCGGAAGCGCTCGATTGGGAGCACGGCGTTTATCTGGCTGCGACCATGGCTTCGGAGACGACGGCCGCGATCGTCGGCAAAGTGGGCGTGGTGCGGCGCGACCCGTTCGCAATGCTGCCGTTCTGCGGCTACCACTTCGGCGACTACTTCCGGCACTGGCTGAAGATCGGCCGCGGGCTGAAGCACCCGCCGCGCATCTTCGGCGTCAACTGGTTCCGTCGCGACGAGCAGGGCAAGTTCATCTGGCCGGGCTACGGCGAGAACATGCGCGTGATCAAGTGGGTCGTGGAGCGCTGCGAAGGCAAGGGCGGCGCGGCCGAGACCCAGCAGGGCAGGATGCCCCGTTACGAGGACCTCGAATGGCAGGGGCTGGAAGGCTTCGACCGTGCGCGCTTCGAGAAGCTGATGGCGGTCACGCCCGAGCAGTGGCGCGCGGAGCTCAAGGGCCACGCGGAGCTCTTCGACAAGCTCAAGGCGCGGCTTCCGCGCGAGCTCGCGCAGCGGCGCGAGCGGATGGAGCGGGCGCTATGAATCAGTGACCAGTGATCGGTGACTGACGACCGGTAGGCGGCGAGCCAAAAGGCTCGCCGTTTTCTTTTGCGAGTTCAATCGGGGACAGACCACCATCGGGTTCAATCGCGGGTTCAATCGGGGACAGACCACCATTTCCGCTTGGTGAAATGAGAAAACGTGGTCTGTCCCGGGTTTCGTTCAATAACGACACTTCGGAGGCCCGCTACCACAAGCAGGCGGCCGAGCTGGCGTGGGCGCGCACCATCGCCTTCCTCAAGGAAAATCTGAACCCCTGAAAAAAGCGAGCCAGCCGGCTCGCTTTTTTCATTGAATCAGACCCGGAGTTGCCGGCAGTTTATCTTCAGTCGCTACAAAGTAAAGGCCTGAACCTGTAGAGCGAGGCAGGTGCTACTTGCTGATGTTAAGCTCACGCGCCAAGCCGGGTTCGGTTTCCCCTGAAAAGTAGTACTTGTCGCCGAGCTTCCACACGGTCCGACAGTAATTTTCTCCGTAGCCCTTTACGACCGTAGTGCCACACCAGCGACTGTCGTCAGTTATTCTCCAATTGCCAGTCACGGTGCTTCTCTCCCGCCCTCCCCTGGTCTTATGCTGCGACCCCACGAACGAGCCGTCGGCATTGAGTGTTATCTGGCGGGGGCCTTGGGCTCTCTCGTAACGCACGTTGGCGCCTTTGAGCAGTGCCGCCAAGTCATCCTTGGCGACCACCGTCGCGCCTTTTGACTTAAGCTCGTCGGTGGTCATCGCCTGGGAATATGCCACGCCCACGGTTCCGACGAATGCCGCAGCAATAGCGATGTTTCTCAGCGTCTTCATGTTGATCTCCTTCTCGGTCAATACGTGGAAGGGCGGCAACCCGCACCGGCGCGGGGGGCGGCAATTCTCCCACAACCAGTGTACCAAATGCGACGCAGGTGGGTATCATCGGATTGAGGAAGTTCTATACCCTCGGCAGGGCATTCCCAGCTTAAGCATGTAAGGGGTTAACCATGGTCAGTTAATGGAAACCCGTACGCCGGTTTCCTTTGATTGGATGACCGCCTCGAACGCGGCGATCGTATCGACCATCTCCGCCGAGGTGATGGGGTAGGGACTGCGCCCCGCCACTGTTCAATCGGGGACAGACCACCATTTCCGCTTGGTGAAATGAGAAAACGTGGTCTGTCCCGGGTTTCGCCGGGTTTCGCTGGCAATCGCTACTTTTGCGCAAGCGCGATCAGTGTTCTTCTGGGAATCGTCAGACCTTTCTCATCCCGATAAGGTTGCACGGCTGCGGTGATTTCCGCGACCACTGCTGCCCGCACGTCCGGCTGGAGGGCCGCGACGATGGTCCCCACCACTCCGGAACTTGCGAGAGACAGAGGGACGGACTCTTCCGGAGGTCCCATGCGCCGCAGGAACTCGTCCGCGCGTATCTCCACCGCTCGAAATCCCGCATCGGCGATGAGCTTGCGCAAGTCGTTTGCGTTCCCGAGAGCATAGGCGACGAGCGACTTCTCGGCTGCGTTCTGGTTCACGTGACGGGCAAGGGCGTTCGTCACGGCGGCGGACCAGGGATTGCGCTCGATGGATTGCCACACGCAAACCCCGAGTCGGCCGCCGGCAGCCAGCACGCGATGCATTTCGCGAAGCGCCGCGAGCTTGTCGGGGAAGAATTGAAGTCCCTGCTGGCAAAGCACGGCGTCGAAACTCTCGTCTCCGAAAGGCAACGCTCCCGCATCGCCCTCGCGCCATTCCACCGGCGCTCCGGAACGCGGCGTCTGGGCGCGGGCGACGGACAGCATCCCGGCGTTGAAGTCGAGACCTGTCACATGTCCGGCTGGGCCAACTTGCGGGGCAAGCAGGCGCGCCACGATGCCGGTTCCGCAGGCTACATCCAGTACGCGCTGGCCCGTCCGCCATTCACGCCCCCTGCAGGAAACGGGCTGGCCTTCAACCAAAAACGCGCCAGTCCGACATGGATTCTAGCAGCGTGATGCAAAACCTGTCATCGCAAGCGTGAGGAAAAATAGGGGTCGAAAAATGGGGTCAGTGTCTGAGGACTCCCCCCGAACAGGGCTTGTACGTCGTTGATGTAGTTGATAGAGTCTGTCTAAAACAGCGCATGCATGGCGCGCTTAACGTCTCTTTCGAGGCTCACAACCTTCGAAGGAGACCGCACCATGCATGCGCTCAATATCGTACAGCAGTTGCTCCGATCTTGTTGCCCGCGCATCCACAGCACGCGTTTGACGGCGATCCTGGCGGCCGTGGCCGCTGCGGTGCGCAGCCGGCGGCTGACGCTTACCGAACTGGGACGGGCGCTCATCGGTAAGGCGTATGTCAAGCACAGCATCAAGCGCGTGGATCGACTGCTGGGCAACCGGCATCTCGCTGCCGAGCGCTTCGATCTGTATCAGGCACTCGCCCGGCGCGTGGTGGGCGCGCTGGCGCAACCGCTGATCGTCGTGGACTGGACGGACCTGACACTCGATCGTCGCTGGCAACTGCTGCGCGCTGCGCTGCCCATCGGCGGGCGCTGCCTCACGCTCTATGAAGAAGTTCATCCGCTCACCCGTTTTGGCAATCCCCGCGTGCACCGGGCGTTCCTCGCGAAATTGAAAACGCTCCTGCCCGCAGGCGTGACGCCGATCCTGATCACCGACGCCGGCTTTCGCGCCCCGTGGTTCAAGGCCGTCAATCACCTGGGCTGGCATTGGATCGGACGCATCCGCAATCGCACCTACCTGCGTCCTCACGGCACCGGGGCCTGGATCGGCTGTAAAACGCTCTACGCCCAAGCCCACGCTCGCCCGCAAGCCTTAGGGGCCTACGACATCGTGCGCTCCAACCCCGTTGCTTGCGGCCTCTATCTCGTCAAACGTCCCCAGCGCTACCGCGTGAGGAAATCGGTCTTCGGAGCCCCGGTGCGCTCGAACCAAAGCCTGAAGCAAGCCCGCGCCCAACGCGAACCCTGGTTGCTCGCCGCCTCCCTCTCGCTCACGCATCTCGATCCCGCCCAAATCGTCAACGCCTACGCCAAGCGCATGCAGATCGAAGAAGCCTTCCGCGACCTCAAATGCATGCGCTACGGCCTCGGCTTCTCGCTCAGCCTCTCACGCTCCCGCGAGCGCTTGGCCGTACTGCTGCTCATCGCGCTTCTGAGCTTCTTCGTTTTGTGGCTGATCGGACAGCAGGCGCTCGCCCGCGGGCTGCAATTCCACTACCAAAGCAACACCCGCCGCACACGCCCCGTGCTCTCCCTCTTCAACCTCGCCGCCCTGCTCGTGCGTCGCGCCGCCGACCAACTGCTCGCTCGTGATCTACCCCAGCTCCTGCTACCAATTCGTCCACCGCTACCGCTTCGTAACACGCTATGATTTGTGGGGAGACCTCAGGGTCAGACCCCATTTATTTCGGGGCGCCGGTCTCGTCGCAAAGGAGACCGCGGACGGCGGAGCAGGTTCCGCGCGTCTTGGCGCGTGGATGCGACCCGGGAGCGGGCTGTAGCGTGCCGGTATGAACCGCGGTCTTCACGCGTGCCTTTGCGGTCGCATCCCCAAAAATGGGCGCGTCGAAGGGCGGAAGAGGGCTCCCTCTGGGATCTGACCCCGCAGACGCGCAGAGGAGGAGAGCGCTCATGCTCCCTCATGAGAGCGAGCGTGTCGAGAGTTCCGCAAGCGGTGAGATCCACCCGCTCGTGGTGCGGGTGACGCACTGGATCAACGTGCTGGCCGTATTCGTGATGGTCCTGAGCGGCTGGCGCATCTACAACGCCTCGCCCCTGTTCGAATTCAAGTTCCCGAAGGACATCACCCTGGGCGGCTGGCTGGGCGGCGCCCTGCAGTGGCATTTCGCGGCCATGTGGCTGCTCGCCGTCAACGGCCTCGCCTATCTCCTGTACGGGGTTTTCTCCGGCCATTTCCGGCGCGATTTTCTTCCCGTGACCGCGCGCTCGGTGCTGCGCGACGTGAAAGCGGCGCTGCGGGGCGAGCTTGTCCACGAGCTCGGCATCTACAACGCGGCGCAGCGCACGGCATACCTCGGGGTCATCGCGGTGCTCGTCGTGCTCGTTCTGTCGGGGCTGGCGATCTGGAAGCCGGTGCAGCTCCAGGAGCTCGCCGCGCTGATGGGCGGCTACGAAGGCGCGCGCTGGGTGCATTTCATTGCGATGGCGGCCCTGGTGCTGTTCATCGTGATCCACGTGGTCATGGTCGCGCTGGTCCCGCGCACTTTCCCGCCGATGTTGACAGGCCGGGCGGGCAAGCCTCACGAACCGGCCGCGCCCGCAACCGGAGAAGCGACATGAAGCCCAAATCCGGAATCGATCAGAGCGTGCTTTCCCCGCACTCGCCGCACGTCAGGCTGCTGCAACGCCGGCTGTTCCTGAAGCAGGCCATGAGCGTGGGCGGGCTGTCGCTGCTGAGCGGCTGCGGCTTCACCGATGCCGAATCGGTGCAAAGAGCGCTCTCGGCCATGTCGCGCTGGAACGACGAGGTGCAGGCGGCACTGTTCCGGCTCAACCGCCTCGCGCCCACCTATCCGGAGAGCGCCATCACGCAGCCGTTTCCGTTCAACGCGTTTTACAGCGAGAGCGAAGCCCCGGTGGTGGATGCGCGGATGTACCACCTCGAGCTGTCGGGCCTCATCCGGGACAAGAAGCCGTGGACCCTGGCGGAGCTTTATGCCCTGCCGCAGAGCTCGCAGATTACCCGGCATATTTGCGTGGAGGGCTGGAGCGCGATCGGAAAATGGGGTGGGGTGACGTTCAAGACGTTCCTGGAACGGGTCGGGGCGGATCTCACCGCGAAATACGTGGGATTCAAGTGCGCCGACGACTATTACGGCAGCATCGACATGCCGACCGCGCTGCATCCGCAGACGCTGCTCACTTTCACCTTCGCCGGCGAGACCCTGCCGACGAAATACGGCTTTCCCATGAAGCTGCGCATGCCCACCAAGCTCGGCTACAAGAACCCGAAGCACATCATGGCGATCTACGTCACCGACGCGTATCCCGGCGGCTATTGGGAAGACCAGGGATACAGCTGGTTCGGCGGCCTGTAGCAGCCTGTCGGACCTGGGAGTCCGCCAGGCTGCTAAAAGCAAAACCGCCTGAAGATTTTGGATCAAGGTGCACCCAATGACCCCACCTCGGCAGCCGTTGGAGACCGGAGCGATGTCGAGCTCACGCCTCCCAGCCCTTTATTGCCGTTTTTCTGGGAGGCGGTTTTGCCTTAGGAGTTTGTCGGACCAAACTCCGACAAACTCCTAGGGGGACGACATGAGCAAGGCCTTCATTGCGCTCGGGGTTGCGGTGCTCGCCGCAGCGAGCCTCAGCACGCGCGCGGCGGCCGGTGCCGGCACGGCGCCGGGGGCGGAGCCCGCGAAAGCCGATGCCGCCAAGCCTGGCGAGAAGCCCGCGATGGTCAAGAAGCGGATGAAGGGAAAAGAACCCATGGCGGGCGAAATGAAGCGCGAAGGCATGATGAAAGAGCAGGTCGGGATCGAGGCCGTGAAGCAGGACAAGATGATGGAGGAGGCGATGAAAAAGGAGAAGATGAAGCAGTGATTCGCGAGCCGTGATGCGTGATGCGTGATTCGGGATCCGTGATGCGCGATGCGGGATACGTGATGCGCGATGCGGGATTTGGGATGCGCGATGCGGGATGAAGGTTGATCCCGTCACCCGTATCTCGTAACCCGCATCTCGTGACCCGGATCTCGTCACCTGCCACGCTCTACCAGTCACGAGTCACCCGTCACGCCTTTCAGGTCACCGGTCACTGGCCACCGGTCACTGGTGTTAGGATAGCCGCGTGGCAATGACCCCGTCTTTCGTCTCACCGCCCAAGGGCGAGTTCGTCCACCTCTTGCGGCTCGGGCGATTTCTGATGCCGTACCGCTGGCGCGTCGCCGGCGCGCTCGTTGCGCTGATCGTCGCCGCGAGCTGCGTGCTCGCGCTCGGGCAGGGGTTGCGCCACGTGATCGACGCCGGGTTCGGCAGCGGCGATCCGCGCCTGCTGAACGCCGCGCTCGCCGCGATAGTGGGCGTGTCCGTGGTGCTCGCGTGCGCGACCTGGGCGCGCTTCTACCTCATGATGAGCGTCGGGGAGCGGGTCATCGCCGACCTGCGCCGGGCGGTGTATGCCCACGTGCTCGCGCTCTCGCCCGCGTTCTTCGACTCGGCGCGCACCGGCGAGATCGCCTCGCGCTTGACCAACGACAGCGAGCAGATCCGGCAGGTGATCGGCTTCGGCTTCTCGATGTTCCTGAGAAACGGGCTGATGATGTTGGGCGCTCTGGTGCTGCTCTTCACCACCAGTCCCAAGCTCGCGGCGCTGATCGTGCTGGGCGTGCCGGCGACGCTGGTGCCGATCCTCCTCATGGGGCGGCGCGTGCGGCGCCTGTCGCGCGTCAACCAGGACCGGGTGGCGGACGTGTCGGCGCACATCGACGAGTCGCTGCACGAGATCCGCACGGTGCAGGCCTACCGGCACGAGGACCGCACGCGGCAGATTTTTGGAGAGGCGACCGAGGCCGCCTACGCCGCCGGGGTGCACCGCGTCCGCGTCAAGGCGTGGCTGATCTCGCTGGTGATGCTGATCGGCTTCTGCGCCGTCGGCGTGATCCTGTGGATCGGCGGGCACGACGTGTTCGCCGGGCGCCTGACGGCGGGCCAGCTCTCGGCGTTCGTGTTCTACGCCGTCATCGTCGCGAGCGGCGCGGGCACCGTGTCGGAAGTGTGGGGCGAGATCCAGCGCGCCGCGGGCGCGACCGAGCGGCTGATGGAGCTGCTCGACACGAAGCCCGAGCTCGCCCCTGCCGCGCCCCGGATCAAGCTGCCGCCGCGCGTGGCGGGCGCGATCCGCTTCGACGAGGTCGTGTTCGCCTACCCGAGCCGGCCGCAGACGACCGCGCTCGGGCCCGTATCGTTCTCCGTTGATCCGGGCGAGCGGGTGGCGCTCGTCGGCCCTTCGGGCGGGGGCAAGTCCACCGTGTTCGCGCTGATCCTGCGCTTCTACGATCCGCGCTCGGGTCGCATCCTCGTGGACGGCGCCGACATCCGGCACTGCGACCCGCACGACCTGCGCCGCGCCATCGCGCTCGTGCCGCAGGACCCGGTGATTTTCGCCGCGGGCGTCACCGAGAACGTGCGCTTCGGCCGTCCCGGCGCCGCGCTCCCCGAGGTGCGGGAGGCGTGCGCCGCGGCGCATGCGCTGGAATTCATCGAGCGCCTGCCGCACGGGCTCGACACCGAGCTGGGGGAGCGCGGCGTGAAACTCTCCGGCGGGCAGCGGCAGCGCATTTCGATCGCGCGCGCGATCCTTGCCGACCGGCCGATCCTGCTGCTCGACGAGGCGACGAGCTCGCTCGATGCCGAGAGCGAGCGCCAGGTCGCCGCGGCGCTCGAGCGCCTCGCGCGCGGGCGCACGACGCTCGTCATCGCGCACCGCCTCGCGACCGTGCGCCACGCCGACCGCATCATCGTGATGGACCGCGGCCGCATCCACGCGGTCGGCACGCACCCGGAACTCCTGCGCGGCGACGGCCTCTACGCGCACCTCGCGCGGCTGCAGTTCATAGCCGAAGGGGAAGTGGTTTAGAGTCCCTAGCATAATGAAACACGCGTGCGTTGCGAGCCAAAATTGGTGATGACGCGAAGGACGGCGCAGGTCATATCGCGAATATGGCCAAGCCGGCCGACAAAGTGAGCGCCGATTTTGGCCGCAACCCCAGCACAGGCATTTGAATATCCAATGGTAATCCAGGGGCTGGCACGAGTTTTGGCCCATGGCTTTGTCGCTCGCCTTGCCCATATTCCCGATATTGGCGGCGGCTCGCTTCGCGCCCTGAGCCAAAATCGTGACAGCGCATCGCGCGTTTCATTATGTTAGGGGCTCTTA
>JACPEF010000161.1 GCA_016183675.1 Betaproteobacteria bacterium | reverse complement strand
TGGTGATCGGGTAGCGCCAGTCCTTGCCGAAACCGCGCGGGGTGATGCGGATGCCGACCGGCGCCTGGCGCCGCTTGTACTCGCTGCCGCGCACCAGCCGCACCACGCGCTCCACGTCCGCCGGCGCAAAGCCCTGCGCGATGATCTCCCTGGGACTCAGGTCGTTTTCGACGTAAGCCTCCATGATGGCGTCGAGCACGGGATACGGGGGCAGGCTGTCCTGATCGGTCTGATTCGGGCGCAGCTCGGCCGACGGCGCGCGCTCGAGCGCGCGCTGGGGTATCACCGCCGACAGGCCGTTGCGGTAGCGCGCCAGCCTGTAGACCAGCATCTTGTTGATGTCCTTGAGCACGGCGAAACCGCCCGCCATATCGCCGTAAAGCGTGGCGTAGCCGGTACCCATCTCGCTCTTGTTGCCGGTGGTCAGCACCAGCGCGCCGGTCTTGTTGGACAGCGCCATCAGCAGCGTGCCGCGGATGCGCGACTGCAGGTTCTCCTCGGTCGTATCCGCAGGAAGCCCCTTTAACTCACCGGCCAACGCCTTGAGGAAGGCGTCGAAGATCGGCTTGATGGGGATCGAGGTGTAGCGCACCTTGAGCGCCTCGGCTTCGGCGCGGGCGTCCTCGACGCTCATGCCGGCGGTGTACTGCGATGGCATCATGACCGCGCGCACGCGATCCGCTCCCAGCGCATCCACTGCCACCGCCAGCGTCAGCGCCGAATCGATGCCGCCCGAGAGCCCGACCAGCGCGCCGGGGAATTCGTTCTTGTCGATGTAATCGCGCACCCCCGTGAGCAATGCGCCGTAGACCTCGGCCTCGAGCGAAAGCGGCGCGGCGATCCCGCCCGGTTGCGGATCGCCGTCGGTGAGACCGACCAGTCCCAGCGCCTCTTCGAACATGGGCAGCTGGTGCGTCACCGCGCCTTCGCGGTTCAGCACGAACGATCCGCCGTCGAACACCAGCTCGTCCTGTCCGCCGACCAGATTGACGTAGACGAGCGGCATGCCGGTCTCCGCCACCCGTTCGCGCATTACGTCGTAGCGCACGTTCTGCTTGCTCACGTGATAGGGCGAAGCGTTCAGGACCAGCAGCACGCTGGCGCCGGCCTCGCGCGCCGCGCGCGGTGCTTCCGCGTTCCACGAATCGGCGCAGATGTTGATGCCGACACGCTCATCGCGGGTGGCGCCGCGCCGCCGCGCGGCGGACGGCCCTTCCGAGCCCCACGTGTCTTCGCAGATGTTGACGCCAAAGCTGACGCCGTTCACGCCGAACACGCACGGTTCGCCGCCGGGATCGAAATACCGCTCTTCGTCGAACACGGTGTAGTTCGGCAGCCGCCGCTTGTCGTAGACGCCCACCACCTTTCCGTCCTGGATGACGGAAGCGGAGTTGTAGCGCCTGCCGCCGGCCAGGCGCGGATGCCCCACCACCAGCGTCACCTCCGGTACGCGCGCCGCGAGGTCGCCGAGCGCGCGCCCGCACGCCTCGAGAAAATCCTCGCGCAGCAGCAGGTCTTCCGGCGGGTAACCGCACAGCGCGAGTTCCGGCGTCACCACCAGATCCGCCCCCGCGCGGCGCGCCCGCGCGGCAAAATCGGCGATGCGCGCGACGTTACCCGCCAGGTCGCCGACCGTGGCGTTGAGCTGCGCACTCGCTATTTTCATATTGCTAATATATCATCGCGCCATTCGCTATGCTGATCGGAAAAACCGGCCGGCTGCCCGAGGAAGTGGAGCGGCGGTGACGATCGAAGTCCTCGCTTCGATCGCGGGGGTGCCCGCCGCTGAATGGAACCGCCTCGCGGGCGACGATCCGTTCCTCACCCACGAGTTCCTGTCGGCGCTCCACGACACCGGCTGCGCCAGCAGCGCGACCGGGTGGACCCCGCAGTACCTGCTGGTGAGATCGAACGGGGTTCTCGCCGGCGCGATGCCGCTTTATCTGAAGACCCACTCCTACGGCGAGTACATGTTCGACTGGGCGTGGGCCGATGCTTATCACCGTCACGGCCTCGCCTACTATCCCAAGCTCCTCTCGGCGGTTCCCTTCACCCCCGTCACGGGATCCCGGGTGCTGGCGGCTGAGCCCTCGGTGCGCGAGACATTGATCGCGGGAGCGCTCGATGTCGCGTTGCGCCTGGGCGTGTCCTCTCTGCACTGCCTGTTTCCCACACGCGACGAGGCCCGACAGATGCGCGGGCGCGGCATGTTGATCCGTCGTGGCGTGCAGTTTCACTGGACCAACGCCGGCTACTCGGGCTTCGAGGATTTCCTCGCCGGCCTCAACCACGCGAAGCGCAAGAAGATCAAACAGGAGCGGCACAAGATGCACGATGCCGGCTTTGCGTTCCGGTGGCTCGAGGGCGGCGAGATCGCGGAGCGGGACTGGGCGTTCTTCAACCGCTGCTACCGGAACACCTACCGCGAGCACCGCTCGACGCCCTATCTCAACCTCGAGTTCTTCTGCCGCATCGGCCGCACCCTGCCGAAAAACGTCGTGCTGGTCGTGGCGGAACGAAACGGAACGCCGATCGCGGCCTCGCTGAACGTGCGCAACGAGAGAAGGCTGTGCGGCCGCTACTGGGGCGCGCTGGAATACCACCCCGCGCTGCACTTCGAGACCTGCTATTATCAGGTGATCGAATACTGCATCGCGCGCGGCATCGCGGTGTTCGAAGGGGGAGCGCAGGGTGAGCACAAGATGGCCCGCGGGCTGATGCCGGTGGAAACCTGCTCGGCGCATTGGCTGGCCCACCCTGAGTTCGCGGCCGCCATCGAGCGCTATCTCGCGCGCGAGACGCGCGGGGTGGGGGTCTACATCGACGAGCTTAACGAGCGCAGCCCGTTCAAGCACGCGCGCGCCTCGACGCCGCCGCCACCACCGGTTTCTGGATCGTCATTGAGCGAAGGACAGGGCCGCGATGGCCAACGTTGACCAGCGCTGGGGTTACGGCCTCCCCAACCAGGCACCGGTGGCGCAGCCGCCCGCAGCAGCGGCAGCCGGGCGCTTGCCGTTGCTGCGCAACCTGCGCGGCGACCTGCTCGGCGGGTGTATCGCCGCGCTGCTGACGATCCCGGTCAGCATCGGCTACGGCCTGCTCGCCCTCTCCCCGCTCGGCGAGTCCATCGTTCCCCACGCCGTGCTGGCGGGGTTGTACGCGCCCATTTTCGGCTGCATCGTCGCGGTGATGCTCGGGGCGAACACCACGATGATCTACTCTTCCCGCAGCGTCACGACCTTCCTGATCGGCTCGTTCGTGCTGCACGACCTGGCGCGATCCTCCGCGCCATTCGTGGCCTCGGCGGGCCCGGGGCTGCTGCTCGTGCTCGCCTTCATGCTCGTTTTTCTGACCGGCGCATTCCAGGCGCTGTTCGGCCTGCTCAAGCTCGGCACAATGGTCAAGTACATCCCCGCACCCGTGATCGGAGGGTTCCAGAATGCCGCCGCCGTTCTCCTCTTCGCCTCGCAGCTCGACATGATGCTGGGGTTCCCAGGGTATACGCCGCTCACCACCCTGTTCTCGCACATCGAGATGACGAAACCGCTCACGCTCGCGGTCGGTATTCTTGCTTGCGTCCTCATCCTGCGCGGTGCCCGCGTGACCAAGAAGATTCCCCCAACGATACTCGGACTGATCGGCGGTGTGGCGTCCTACCACCTGCTCGCACAACTGGGCCTGGAGCGGCATCTCGGGCCAACGGTCGGCAGGATCGAGGTCGGTTGGCCCGATCTGCACTACCTGGTCGAATTCTGGAACCTTTTTTCCAACGCGCAGTTCCTGCAGTTCCTGCCGGTGCTGATCGCGGGCGCGGCAAGCGTCGCCGTCGTCGCCTCGCTGGACGCGCTGCTGTGCGCGCGCCTGATCGAAAGCGACTCCGGCCACAAGTTCGACGGCAACCGCGAACTCGTGCGGCTCGGCGCAGGCAACGTCGCCGCGGCGAGCATCGGGGGCATCGCGAACGGCATCAACCTGGCCTCGAGCTTCGCCAACCACCGCGTCGGGGGGCGCACCGCATTTTCCGTGCTGGTGCATGCCGTCGTGATCCTGTTCGCGATCCAGCTGCTCTCGCAAGCGATCGCGCTCGTGCCGCGCGTGGTCATCTCCGCGGTCCTGGTCGTCGTGGCGATCCAGCTCGTCGATCGCTGGACGGTGCAGATCCTCGGGAAACTCTTCAAGGGCGAGGTCCCCATCCTCAGCACCGCGACGCTCGATCTCTTCGTGGTCCTGCTGGTGGCGACGGTGGCGATCACGATGAACATCGTCATCGCGGTCGCGCTCGGCATTGCGGTCACCGTTCTCTTTTTCCTCTTCCGGATGAGCAAATCGGTGATCCGCCGTCTCTACCGCTGCGACGCCGTGCATTCCCGCAAGACCCGCGAGCCGAGGCTCATGGAGATCCTCACGAAGCATGGACGGAGGATCCTGGTGGTCGAGCTTGAGGGCCCGATCTTCTTCGGCACCGCCGAGAATCTCGCGCTCTATCTCGAGTCGGCGTGGCGCGACGACGTGTCGTACGTCATCCTCGACCTGAAGCGGGTCAACGAGATCGACGGCACCGGCGCGAAGATGCTGCTCCAGGCGCACGATCGCCTCACCAAGGAAGGCAAGTACCTCCTGCTGAGTTCGCTGCAGGAGCACACCCAACTGGCAGCGTTCCTCAGGGACATGGGGGTCACAGCGGCGCTCACCCGCAGCCGGCTGTTCCACGACGTCGATCGCGCGATCGAATGGGCCGAGGAGCACGTGATCCTGTCGCAGACGGGCGACGTCGAATCCGGCGTCGAGTTTCCCTTCAGCCAGCTCGACGTGTTCGCGAACATGGGCGAGTCGGAGCTCGCGATCGTGAAGCAGGCGCTGTCGCGGCGCTCCTACCGGCCGCGCGACGTCGTGTTCCTCGAGGGCGACATCAGCGACGAGCTCTACGTCATCGCCAAGGGCAGCGCGAGCGTGAGGCTGCGGCTGGCGGGAACCGAGCGCGAGACGCGGCTCATCACGTTCTCGCCGGGCACGGTGTTCGGCGAGCTCGCCCTGCTCGACCAGGAAGCGCGCTCGGCCACGGTGGAAGCCGATGACGAGCTCGTGTGCTACGTGCTGACGCGCGGCAACTTCGACCAGCTCACCCGGGACCATCCGGAAATCGCCATCAAGCTGCTCACCAACCTCGGGCGCGAGCTCTCGAGCCGCCTGCGCCGTGCCAACCGCACCATCTACCAGCTCGCCAGCTGAGAAAAACGGCGTCCCCGTGGCGGCCTTGGGGCGCCGTTTTTCTTAATTGAGCTGTATGCGCTCGCCCCATGGCACCGTGGCTCTGCCCTTCACCAGCCACACCACCGGGTAGTCGGGCGCGTGGCGCGGGAACTCGCCTTCGGCATCGGTGAAGTAGAGCAGCAGGTCGGGCCGCAGTCTCGCGGCCGCGATCCAGTCAAACACCGGCGCAAAGTGGGTGCCGCCACCGCCTCCTAGTCCGCGCGGCAGCACGATCGGCTCCCACGGCTGGTACACCCACGGCCCCCCGGGGTCGAGCCGCTCGTCGCAGGCGTGCAGCGTGACCCGGGCGCGGACCTGGCCCTTGAGGGCGTCCACTTCCGCGGCGAACTGCGCCAGCTCCTCGTCGCCGACGGAACCGCTGGTGTCCAGCACGACATGCAGATCGACCTCACCGCTCGCCAGCCGCGGCAGCAAGGCGTCGCCCTCGCGCCGCGACGGCCGCTGGAAGCTGTAGTCGTCGCGCGCCACGCTCATCAGGTAGCGCGCGAGCAAGGCACGCCACGGCAGTTGGGGCTGGATCAGGTGGTCAACCAGCCGCAGCCATGATGCGCCCAGCCTTCCCGCCTGCCGCGCCTGCTGCGCGGCGGAAACCAGGCGGCTCTGCCAGCGCCGGGCAAGTTCCGCGCGCTCGATCGGGCCCGGCTCATGCGGCGGCGAGTCAGCGTGCCCAGGACGGCCCTGCCGATCGTCACCGGCGTCGTCCCGCGAATCGGCGCGGTGTCCGGTTTCGGCGTCGGGCATCCCGCCCGCACCTTTTCCTGCCTCACGCGGCCGCCGCTGCGAGCCCCCGCTCGCAGGGCCCGCGCCCGCGCTATCGTCAACGACATGCTCGTCAAACAAGTGCCGATCGAGCGTTTTTTCCGGGGTGTCAGGAGGAATCAGCGGGTAGATCTCCTCTGCCGACAATCCGCGGAATTCAGGATTGATGAGCGAGCCGGGTGGCGGCTTGAGGCCTTCGCCCACCAGCAGCAGGTTGGCGGCGTGGTCACACGCGACGTCCCAGCGCCGGCGCGTGCGGTGGCTGCGGCGCGCAAAGTGCCCGAGCGCGCAGTGCATGGCTTCGTGGGCGAGCGCGAACTGGGCCTGCGCGAGGGTGAGGCCCGCGATGTAGTCGGGATTGAAGTAGAACGCG
>JACPEF010000164.1 GCA_016183675.1 Betaproteobacteria bacterium | reverse complement strand
GGAAGCGACCGACTTCCTGCTCGACAAGATCCTGGCGACGAAGAACAACGCCGATTTCTTTGACTCTATGAGGCGTGGGTAGACGCGGATGGTGACGTCCGTGTTTCGTGGGTTCTAACACGAAATCCTGCCCCGCAGCCTCCGAACCGTTTGTGGCAAGGATCTGATCTAGTAGTGTCGGCTGCTCGCGCGCCTGCCCGCTCCAGCCTGCGGCAGTCCGAGTCCGGCGCGCCCTCCTTGGGTCGCACCCGGCAAACCCAGCCGGGCACCTGCTCCTCCCTCCGACGCCGCGGCCTCCGAACGAGCATCGCAAGAATTACCGCTATCGTGTCGGCCGCCTGCCCGCCTCCGGGGTCGCACCCGGCAAAGCCGGGCACCTGCTCCGCCCTTCGACGGGCTACTTCTTCGAGTCCATGCGTCGGGGCTGACTGACCCCTGCAACCACCTGTAACATTTTGTTACCGACTGAAAACCCTCAACCGCTCGGGCGCGTCTAAGCTTTGTTAAACTGGACGCAAGACGCCAGTTCGACTTCGCGCGTTGGAGCGGACAGCCGGGCTGCCGCTCAACGCGCGAGGTCATGGGCCAAGCAAGGAGAAATCATGCGGCGAGCCCTGGTGTTCTCCATCATCCTGGCGGGCTGCGTGCAGCTGCCGCCCAGCCCGCAGGACCTCCGGGCCAAACGCTTCGAGAGCGTGCCGGACAAAGCGGTGATCTACCTCGTGCGCGACGTCCCGGACTTCAGCGACCGCCCCGCAACCATCGCACTCGACGATGCTGCGACCATCACGACCTATCCCGGGACTTACTACCGCTGGGAAGTCGCGCCGGGCGTGCACCGGATCGCCGGGTTCGCCGGCGATTCCGGCGTCATCACGCTGGATACCGAGCCCGGGAAGGTGTACTTCGTGCAGCAGAGGCTCTCGCTCTTCTTGAGGTGGCAACAGTCGTACTTCTACCCCGTGGGTGAGGACTACGGCCGCGCGGTGGTGATGCGCAGCGAGCTCATCGGGGGCCGATGATGCAAGCCGCACGCCTGTTTGTCTGTCGTGCGCGGATTGCGCTGCTCGCCGCGGCGCTCGCTCTTTCCGGCTGCGCGTCCACGCCGCAGGCCTCCCGGGGGCGTGACGCCGAGGCAAAGCAGTTCCTCACGCATCCGAACTCGGCGACGATCTACGCCTACCGCAACGACTTCGGATCGGCCGAATCGGACGATTCGGTGCTGTATGTGGACGGCCGCATCATCGGTGCGACGCTGCCGGGGACTTTTTTCCGGGTTGACGTGCGCCCGGGGGTGCGCGTGCTGAACGGCACCGGCTACGACCAGGGCAGCCTGAGGCTCGAGACCCGCTCGGGGGAGCTGCATTTCGTCGAGCTCAACGTGAGCTCCGGCCAGTCGCGCTTCCGGCTGGTCAGCGCCGATGCCGGCAAGCGAGAAATCGTGCGCTGCTGCGCGCTGCTGGAGAACTGGGCGCCCGGCCAGCGGCCCTTTCTCCGCTGACTTCGAGCGGCCGGTGACGAAGTGATGCAGTGACGAAGTGACGAGCTACCCCGGAGCGTTTGAGCTCAAATCCGAACCTGCCCGTCACTGCGTCACCACGTCACTGCGTCACCCCCGCTGACGCTTGCCAGGGACCGCAGATTTGGGGATAATGCGCCCCTTTCTCGGAAACCAGCGGCATGGCCGTATGAAACCGAAGATCCATCCCGCATACAACACGATCACGGTCATCTGCAGCTGCGGCAACAGCTGGGAGACGCGCTCGACGCTCAGCCGCGACCTGCACGTCGAGGTGTGCTCGCTGTGCCACCCCTTCTACACCGGCAAGCAGAAGATCGTGGACACCGCGGGGCGCGTCGAGAAGTTCCGCCAGAAGTACGCGCGCAAGACCCCGGGCAAGCCGGCAGCCGCCTAAGAGCCTCTAAGTTCCTGGTTCCGGCATCGCAAGAAAAGGGCAGTCTAGGCTGCCCTTTTTCATTCCGGCGCGATCCCCGTCCCGGCGAGCGCCAGAACGCCAAGCACCGCGAAGACGAGCGCGGCGCAGATCCGGATCGCGCGCAGCGGCAGGCGCCCGGCAAGCGCGTTGCCGAGCAGCACCACCGGCACGTTGGCGCTCAGCATGCCCAGGGTGGTGCCGAGCACGACAGCGACCAGAGCGTGATACTGCGCGGCGAGCACCACCGTCGCGATCTGCGTCTTGTCGCCCATCTCGACGAGGAAGAACGCGACCAGCGTCACCCAGAACACGCCGTGGCGGCCGCGCGGCTCGCGCGCGTGTTCAAGCCGGTCGCGCTTGAGCGTCCACGCCGCGATGGCGAACAGCGACCCGGCGAGCATCCAGCGCAGCGCCTCGGGGCTGACGCTCGCGCGCACCCACTCGCCCACGATCCCTGCAAGGAAATGGTTCGCGAGCGTCGCGAACAGGATCCCGGCGATGATGGGCCACGGCCGGCGAAAACGCGCCGCGAGCAGCAGGGAGAGGAGTTGCGTCTTGTCGCCGATCTCGGCGACCGCCACGACCACGGTGGAAACCAGAAAGGATGCAGTCATTTTTTTCGCATGCGGGTCGGGCGGTGGTTGAACGGCGCTCGCCGCCCGACTCGTGAGCGGCGATGCCTTCAGCGCCGGGACACCTATACCAGATGTTCAAAGATGACCCGCGAAAAAACGGAGAACCTTTGACCAGGATCAAACCGGCGGTTTTTTAATATGCCGCGACCGCGCCGTCGCTGCGCGGGTCCGCCCCGCCTTCGAGCACGCCGTTCGGATGGCGCACGATCGCGCCGGCATGCCCCATCGTCTCGTCATAGTCCGGGAGTATCTCGATCTCGTGGCCGCAGCCGCCGAGCGCCGCGGGCACGAATGCCGGAAAGCGCGACTCGATCCTGAGCGTATCGCCCGTCTCGCCCCAGTTGCGCCCGAGCAGCCAGCGCGGCGCGGCGACCGCCGACTGCGGGTCCATGCCGAAGACCGCGACGCGCGTGAACACCGCCGCCTGCGTCTGCGGCTGGCCGTCGCCGCCCATCGTGCCGTAGACCATGGTGCGCCCGTCGCGGAACACCGCGAGCGCGGGATTCAGCGTGTGAAAGGGTTTGCGCCCGGGCCGCAGGAAATTGAGCGCCCCCTCGTCGAGCGCGAAGCTGCAACCGCGGTTCTGCCAGTTGATGCCGGTCCGCGCCAGGACGACGCCGCTGCCGAACTCGTGGTAAAGGCTCTGGATCATGCTCACCGCGCGGCCCGCACCGTCGATCACGCCCACCCAGACCGTATCCGAGGGTCCCCCGGCGGCGCTCCACGGCGCGGCTTTGCCGAGGTCGATTCCCGCCGCGAGCGCGCGAACGCGCTCCGGGGCGAGCAGCGCCTGCGCCTTCACCGTCATGTAGGCCGGGTCCGTGAGGTAACGGTCGCGGACGCCGAAGGCGCGCTTGGTGGCCTCCACCGCGAGGTGCACGTAGTCCGCGCTCTGCGGTCCGGTCCTGCCGACTTCGAGCGCGTCGAGTATGCCGAGGATGAGGAGGGAGACCAAGCCCTGCGTCGGAGGCGGCATGTTGTAGACCGTGCCGAGCGAGTGCCCGAGCGCGAGGGGGGTTACGAGCTTCGCCCGGTGGCGTGCGAGATCCTCGAGCGTGAGCGGGCTCCCGACCGCCGCGAGATCGGCTGCGATGGCCCGCGCGAGCCTCCCGCGGTAGAAATCGTCGAGCCCGGCGCGCGCGAGCCGCTTGAGCGTCGCCGCCATGCGCGGCTGCCTGAACAGGCTTCCCGCCGCCGGGGTCGCGCCGCCCGGAAGGAACGCCTCCCTGAAGCCGGGCTGCGACTCAAGCTCGCCGCGCTTTCTGGCCGTGTTTTCCGCCTGACTCTTGGTGACGGGGACGCTATGCCCGGCGTAGTGGACGGCGTCCGCGAGCAGCCGCTTTAGCGGAAGCCGCCCGCCCCAGTTGCGCGAGAGCTTGAACGCGAGTTCCCAGCCCGAGATCGTGCCCGCCACCGTGTTCGCGGCAACACCGCCGCGAAACGGGATGCTCGTCGTGATGCCGCGCGCGGCGTACCACTCGCGGGACGCCGCGCCCCCGGCGCCGCCGCAGGCATCGATGCCGCGCGGCGCGCGGCGGGGCGAACGGATGAGCCAGAAGGAGTCGCCGCCGATCGAGTTCATGTGCGGATAGACGACGGCGATCGTCGCCGCGGCGGCGATCGCGGCTTCGAGCGCGTTGCCGCCCTCGCGCAGCACGTCGAGCGCCGATTGCGCGGCGAGCGCATGCGGCGCGACCGCCATGCCGCGCGTGCCGCGGATCGAATGGATCATCGTGCCACCAACAATCGGGAAAGCTCGATTCTACGTGAGACCGGGAGATCGGGAGCTGTAAAGGCCGGGAGATCGGGAGGGCGTGAGATCGGGAGATCGAAGAGTATTTTCCCTCTCCCGCTCTGACGCTCTCACGCCCTCACGGATACTGTCGCCCTCACGCTCTCACGTGGATTTGATCCTTCCGGCGGGCCACGAGCCGCCCTACCAGCCGATGGCCTTTGGCAGCCACAGCGCGAGCTGCGGGTAGAAGAACACCAGCACGACCCCGAGGACCTGCATCGCGACGAAGGGGAGGATCCCGACGTACATGTGGCGCGTGGTGATGGTCGTGGGCGCGACACCACGCAGGAAGAAGAGCGCCCAGCCGAAGGGCGGGGTCAGGAAGGAAGTCTGCAGATTCACGCAGATCAGCATCGCGAGCCAGACGATGTCCACGCCCTGCTGCACGAACACCGGCAGGAACAGCGGCACCGCGATGTAGCTGATCTCGATCCACTCGATGAAGAAGCCGAGCACGAAGATGAGCAGCATCAGGAACCAGATGTCGGCGTTCACGCCCCCCGGCAGGAACTCGAACATGTCGCGGATCAGGTCCTCGCCCTTCAGCCCCCGGAAAGCGAGCGCGAACACCTGCGCGCAGATCAGGATGAACATCACCATCGCGGTGATCTTGGTGGTAGCCTGCACCGTCTCCCTGAGGAT
>JACPEF010000163.1 GCA_016183675.1 Betaproteobacteria bacterium | reverse complement strand
GCAGGGGCGTTTTTCGGCGCGCGAAACACGAAGCGGCCAAGCAGACCTTCACGGCTTCGGGTGTGTGATTTCAGGTCCCGTTCTGAATACCTCGGTGTCTCTGTGCCTCTGTGGTTAGAATGCCTAAGCTCACAAACGACACGCTGATACGGGCGCTGCTGAGGCAGCCCACGCCCTATACCCCGATCTGGCTGATGCGCCAGGCCGGGCGCTATCTTCCCGAATACAACCAGACCCGAGCGCGCGCCGGCAGCTTTCTTGAGCTGTGCAAGAACCCCGACCTCGCCACCGAAGTCACGCTGCAGCCGCTCGCGCGCTTTGCGCTCGACGCCGCCATCGTATTCTCCGACATACTCACGATACCCGACGCGATGGGGCTGGGATTGAGCTTCGCCGAAGGTGAAGGGCCGCGGCTGGAGCGGCCCCTGCGCGAGGAGCGCGAGATCCGCAGTCTGGCAGCGCCGGACCCCGACCGGCACCTGCGCTACGTGCTCGACACGGTGCGCCAAGTGCGCCGGGCGCTCGATAACGAGGTGCCGCTGATCGGGTTCTCAGGCAGCCCGTTCACCCTTGCCTGCTACATGGTTGAAGGGGGGGCGAGCTCAGAATTCCGCACCGTGAAAACGCTGTTGTACGACCGGCCCGACCTGCTGCACCACATACTGGAGGTCAATGGTCGCGCGGTCACTGCTTACCTCAACGCCCAGATCGAATCCGGCGCCCAGGCAGTGATGATCTTCGATACCTGGGGCGGCACCCTGGGCACGTCCGAGTACGGCGAATTCTCGCTCGCCTACATGCAGCGCGTGCTGGAAGGATTGAAACGCGAGCATCACGGAGAGCGCATTCCCAGCATCCTTTTCACCAAGGGCGGCGGGGGATGGCTGGAGGCGATCGCGGCGAGCGGCTGCGACGCGGTCGGCATCGACTGGACGGTGGACATCCGCGCGGCACGGGCGCGAGTGGGCAAAGGCGTCGCGCTGCAGGGCAACCTCGATCCGGCGGCATTGCTGGCCGGGCCGCAGGCCATCCGAAGCCGCGCGGCGGCGGTGCTTGCCGCCTTCGGGCACGGCGCCGGTCACGTCTTCAACCTCGGCCACGGCCTCTCTCAGTTCACGCCGCCGGAGCACGTCGCGGTGCTGGTGGATGCAGTGCACGAGCTGAGCCGGGCCCATCACTGAAAACCCGCGCCAGATCTGGCTTTGCGGGGATCGCTCCCCGCAAACTTATGCACAGCAAGGCTTTGCGAGCAGCGTGGTCTTGCAGAAACGCGCCCTGCGCCGGGGTTTGTCGTTCTAACCCATTGATACGCAATGTTTTATTATGTCGAATGGCGATAGCGCCAAAACGCGTGTTGAGCCGCGGGTAGCGCGGCGGGTCCGGGTCCTCGAATCCATCAACAGAGTTATCCACAGCGCAATGTTGATAACAGGAAAATCCTCCGTTGGGTAAACCGGTTGAGCGCGTCTCTCAGAAACGGCTTCAGCAGTATGCGGTAACGTAGTGCGTCCACACACTGCGCTCGCAGCATGAAGATCGTCCGCGTCGCGCTCGACGTTCCGGTGCCGACGCTATTCGATTACCGGCTCGATGATGCGAGCCCGGCCGACGTCGGCCGGCGCGCCGTTGTGCCTTTCGGCAAGAAAATTGCACTGGGCGTCATCGCCGAGATCGCCCATGCCACCCGCATCCCGCCGCAGCGGCTGAGGCACCCGCTGCGGGTGCTGCGGGAGGCACCCGGTTTGGAAGCTCCCGATCTGCAACTCACCCGGTTTGCGAGCGACTACTATCAGCACCCCCTGGGGGCGGTGGTGATGGGAACGTTGCCTGCGCAGTTGCGCCGCCCCGACCCGCCGTCGCGCAAGCAGGCGCGCGGGCGGTTCGCCCTGACCGAAACCGGTTCGGCGCTCGACATGACGGCATTGCCGGCGCGCGCGCGGGCCAGGCGCCGCCTGCTGGAGCGCATGCGCGAAGGCCCGCTCGATTACGCTGCCGCGAGAGCCCTTTCATCCCAGGCGCCCCGGTTGCTGCGGAAGCTGATGGCGGACGGCCTGGTGAAGCTGGATCCTCCCGCCAGCCCGGCGCCGGTCGCGAGCGCCCCCGCCCCGCCACTCACGACCGAGCAGGAGCGAGCGCTCGCTGCGGTGAGAGCCGGTCTCGGGCAGTTCGAGGTCCACCTGCTGCTCGGCGTCACCGGTAGCGGCAAGACCGAGGTTTACCTGCATGCCATCGCCGCAGTCCTCGCCGCCGGCCGCCAGGCGCTGCTCCTGGTGCCGGAGATTGCGCTCACACCCCAGCTCGAGGCCCTGGTGCGGAGCCGGTTCCCCGAAGTGCCGACGGTACGCCTGCACAGCGGGCTCAACGAGGGCGAACGCCTCACGCACTGGCTCGCGGCGCAGTCCGGCCGCGCGCGCATCGTGCTCGGCACCCGGCTCGCCGTGTTCACGCCCATGCCGGAGCTGGGGATCATCCTCGTCGACGAGGAACACGACAGCTCGTTCAAGCAGTCCGAGGGGTTCCGCTACTCGGCGCGCGACCTGGCAGTGGTGCGCGGGCGCCAGCGCGGCGTGCCGGTGGTGCTCGGATCGGCCACGCCCGCGCTCGAGACTTATTTCAATGCAGTGAGCGGTCGCTATCGCCTGAGCACGCTCAGCCAGCGCGTCGGCGCTGAGCTGCCGCTGATCGATTGCGTGGACACGCGCGGCGAGCGGCTCGAGGACGGGTTGTCGCGGCGCCTACTCGACGCCATCGGCGAGCACCAGGCTCGTGGCGAGCAGAGCCTGGTTTTCATCAACCGCCGCGGCTACGCCCCGGTGCTGGCATGCCATGGCTGCGGCTGGATTTCCGGCTGCCACCGTTGCTCGGCGCAGCTGGTGCTGCACCTCAAGGACCGGCGGCTGCGCTGCCACCACTGCGGACACCAGTCGCCCCTGCCTGCCGCCTGCCCCCAGTGCGGCAACCCGCAGCTCGCGCCGCTGGGGCAGGGCACGCAGCGCGTGGAGGCGGCGCTAGCGCAATATTTCCCGCAATCGCGCGTCCTGCGCATCGACCGCGACAGCGTGCGACCGCGCCATGCCTGGCGCGACATGCGGCAGAGCATCCAGCGGCGCGAGGTGGGGATCCTCGTCGGCACCCAGATACTTGCCAAGGGGCACGACTTTCCCCACTTGAACCTCGTGGGGGTGCTGAACGCGGACAGCCTTCTCTACAGCGCGGATTTCCGCGCCGCCGAGCGCCTCTTCGCGCTGCTCAGCCAGGTGGCGGGACGCGCCGGCCGCGGCACGGCGCAAGGAACCGTGCTGATCCAGACCGAGTTCCCGGGTCACCCCCTGTATCAGGCGCTCAAGCACCAGGACTATCGCGCCTTCGCCGAGAACTTGCTGGCCGAACGCCGCCAGGCGGGTTTCCCGCCGTACGTCTACCAGGCATTGTTGCGCGCCGAGGCGCCGCGGCTTGCGACCGCGCTCGGGTTCCTGGGCGATGCGGCGCGGCTCGCCCGCCGGCTTGCGCCACCGGTTACCATCTACGATCCGGTGCCGGCGGCGATGCCGCGCCGCGCCGGCCGCGAGCGCGCACAGCTTCTGGTGCAGAGCGAATCGCGCCCGCGTCTGCAGCAATTCCTGCGAGCGTGGTACGAGAAGCTTGCCGCGGCGCGTTCTTCGCCCGCGCGCTGGGCGATCGACGTCGATCCGCTCGAGTTCTGAGGTCGCTTATAATAGGCAGCTTTTTTGCTACGCTCCCCGATGGCCGATCCCGCCTCCCCTGATCTGCGGGCGCATTTCGCGGCGCTGCTCCACGCAGCGGTACGGAAAGTCGCCCCCGAGCTGGCGGAGCCACCCATCGTGGTGGAGAAACCAAGACAGGCACAGCACGGCGACTACTCGCTTTCGGCCACGTTTCAGATCGCGAAAGCGTTAGGCGTGAAGCCGCGCCATATTGCTGACCGTCTGGTCGCCGCGTTGCCCGAATGGTTGCCGGCGCCGGGTTCATCAACCTGTTCCTGAAGCCCGCCTTCAAGCAGCAGGCGGTCAACCGCATCCTGCAGGCGGGCGCCCGCTACGGGACCATCGCGCTCGGCCAGAAGAAGCGGCTGCAGGTGGAATTCGTGTCGGCCAACCCGACCGGGCCGCTGCATGTGGGGCACGGGCGCGGCGCCGCGTACGGGGCGAGCCTCGCCAACGTGCTCGCCGCGGCCGGTTTCGATGTCGCGCGCGAGTACTACGTGAACGATGCCGGGCGGCAGACGGACATCCTCGCGCTTTCGACCTGGCTGCGCTACCTAGAGTTGTGCGGCGTGCCGGTGGATTTCCCGGGCAACGCCTATCAGGGCGCATACGTGCGCCAGATGGCGCGCGCGATCTTCGCGCAGCATCGCGATCAATTTCGCCACGGCGTCACCGCGGCCACTTTCCAGACGGCCCTCGCCGAGCCGGATGAGGAACTGAGGCTCGACCGACTGATCGAGCTTGCGCGGCGGCAGCTGGGCGGGGACTATGCCACCATCCACGACTTCGCGCTCAACGAGCAACTGGAAGACTGCCGCAGCGATCTCGCGGAGTTCGGCGTCACTTTCGACCAGTGGTTTTCCGAGCGCTCGCTCCACGACTCCGGGCTCGTCGAGCGCGCGGTGCGCACGCTGGAGGAGCGCGGGCACGTTTATCACGAGGACGGCGCCAAGTGGTTCCGTTCGAGCGCGTACGGCGACGAAAAGGATCGCGTGGTCCAGCGCGAGAACGGCCAGTACACTTATTTCGCTTCCGACATCGCCTACCATCTCAACAAGTTCGAGCGCGGTTTCGACCTCGTAATCGACGTGTGGGGCGCCGACCACCATGGTTACACGGCGCGCGTGAAGGGCGCGCTCGCCGCGCTCGGCCTCAACGCGGAGCAGCTCACCATCGCGATGGTGCAGTTCGCGGCGCTCTACCGTAACGGCCGCAAGGTATCCATGTCCACGCGGGCCGGCGAGTTCGTCACGCTGCGCGAGTTGCGCCAGGAGGTCGGGGACGATGCGGCGCGCTTCTTCTACGTCCTGCGCCGCTCGGACCAGCACCTCGACTTCGACCTCGATCTCGCGAAATCGCGGAGCGTTGAGAACCCCGTCTACTACGTGCAGTACGCGCACGCCCGCGTCTGCAGCGTCCTCGAGCAGTGGGGCGGTGATGCGGCGAGCCTCGCCGCCGCGGACACGGTCGCGCTCGGCACCGAGCAGGAGCTCGCCCTGCTCGCGCGGCTCATCGAGTACCCGGAGGCGGTCGAGAATGCGGCGCGCGAGCTCTCGCCCCATCTCGTCGCGTTCTACCTGAGAGAGCTCGCGGGCGAATTCCACAGCTACTACAAGGCGACGCGCATCCTCGTGGAGGAGGAAGGCGTCAAGCGCGCGCGCCTCGCGCTCGCGGCCGCGGTGCGCCAGGTCCTGCGCAACGGGCTCGCGCTCCTCGGTGTGTCCGCCCCGGAGAGGATGTAACATACCGGCATGACGAAGGACTACAAGAAAGCGGAGCGCAAGACGGGATCTCGCGGCGGCGGCAGCTCGTTTCTCGTCGGCATGCTGATCGGGCTCGTGCTCGGGCTCGGCATCGCGTTGGGCGTCGCGTGGTACATCAACAAGATGCCGAGCCCGTTCGTCATCCGCCCCGCGCCGCCGGCCAAGGGCGAGCCGGCAAAGAACGGCGCGCCCGGCATCGCGACGCCGGCGGAGAAGACGGGCAAGGCCGCAGAGGCCAAGCCGCGCTTCGATTTCTATAAGATTCTTCCGGGCGCCGAGGAGCCGGCGACCGAGCAGCAGTTGAGGGACGCGCAAAAGGCGTCAACCGCGGCCGAGCGGGAAGCGTTTTTCCTGCAAGCAGGCGCCTTCCAGAATGCGCCCGATGCCGACAACCTCAAGGCGCGTCTTGCGCTGCTCGGCGTGGAGGCCACGGTCCAGGCCACCGCGCTGCCCGACAAGGGCGTGTGGCACCGCGTGCGGGTCGGGCCGTACACCAGCATCGAGGAACTGAACCGCACGCGCGACACACTGAAGCAGAACGGCGTCGAGACCACGCTCATCAAGGTGCGCGACGCCGGCGCAAAAAAATAACCGGAGACGAGAACAAGATGGCCCCGACCCGAAGCTTATTCCCGCTCGCGATGCTGCTCACCACGCTGGCGGTGAGCGCCAGCGCCGCCGCGCAACTGGCGCCGGGCAGGGACTATCAGCTGGTCGATCCGCCGCAGCCGACTGCCGCTGGCAAGAACGTGGAGGTGATCGAGTTCTTCTGGTACGGCTGCCCGCATTGCAGCAACATGCAGGCCTCGCTCAGGGCCTGGCTCAAGAAAAAGCCGGCCGACGTCGAGTTTCGGCGCGTGCCCGCGGTGTTCCAGGATTCCTGGGTTCCGCTCACCCGTGCCTATTACGCGCTCGATGCGATGGGGCTCACGGACAAGCTCCACCACGAGGTGTTTGCGGCCATCCACGAGCAAAAGGTCCGGCTGCAGGACCCGAAAGTGCTGTTCGACTGGGTCGCCAACCGCGGCGTCGACCGCCAGAAGTTCACCGACACCTACAACTCCTTCGGGGTGCAGAGCCGCGTGCAACGCTCGATCGACATGACCCGCAACTACGACGTCCCCTTCACGCCGGTGGTGGTGGTGGACGGCCGGTACGTAACGGCTCCCTCCTGGACGCTCGGGCGCGACAAGGGCATCGACTATGAGCGCTACTTCAAGGTGCTCGACGAGGTGATCGCGATGGCGCGCAAGGCGCGTGCCGGAAAGAAATAGCCATGGCTGATCTTGCCAATCGCTGCGGGCTCGCGCTGCTCGCGCTCGCTTGCTTTGCGCCCCCGGCGCAAGCACAGGAGATCGTGCGTGCGCGCCAGAACGTCGAGTACCGGCTGATCGCTCAGCAGCCGGTCGAGACCCGCGAGCGCATCGAGGTGATCGATTTCTTCTGGTACGGCTGCCCGCATTGCAACGACCTGCAGCCGGCGCTCGAAGCCTGGATCCAGCGCAAGCCGGCCGACGTGGCGCTGCGCCGCGTCCCGGCGATACTCCGGGATTCGTGGGCGCCGCACGCGCGCATCTACTACACACTGGAACGGTTGAACGAAGTCGAGCGCCTGCATCAGAGGGTCTATCACAGCTATCACGTCGAGCTGTGGCACATGAGCAAGCCCGACGTGGTGGTCGAGTGGGCGGCCAGGAACGGCATCGACCGCAGAAGATGGCTCGACGCCTACTACTCGCCCGAAGTGGACGCCAAGGTCGAGCGGGCGAAAAGGCTCGCCGAGGCCTATACCCTCGAGGCCACGCCGACCCTGGTGGTTGACGGCCGCTACCTCACATCGGGCGCCCTGGCACCCAGCCTGAACGGGATGATTCCCGTGCTTGAGGACCTGATCCGCCTCGCGCGCCAGCAACGCGTGAGGCGGTAGGTCGAGTCCGTCGCGGCCCGCACGGGTTGCGCGGATCAGGAAATCGTGCAGCAGCCGCAACGCGTCGTCATCACCGGGGCTTCGAGCGGCATCGGCGCCGCGCTCGCCCGGCGCTACGCCCGCGAGGGCGCCGTCCTGGGCCTCATCGCGCGGCGCGCATCCGCTCGGCGTGAGCTCGCTGGCCAGCTCTCCGTCCGCTGCGAAACCTATCCGCTGGATGTGCGCGATGCGGCAGCCCTCGCTGCGGCGGGGCGCGACTTTGTCGCTCGGCACGGCTGCCCCGACATCGTCATCGCCAATGCCGGGATCAGCCTCGGCACACTGACCGAGTGTGCCGAGGACATCCCGGCATTTCAGGAAGTGCTGGACGTGAACGTCATGGGCATGGTGAAAGTATTCCAGCCCTTCCTCGCAAGCATGCGGGAGGCGGGGCGGGGCACCCTGGTGGGGATCGCCAGCGTCGCGGGCTACCGCGGTCTGCCCGGAGGGGCAGCCTATTCGGCATCGAAGGCCGCCGCGATCTCCTACCTCGAAGCTCTGCGCGTGGAGCTGGCCGCGAGCGGGGTCAAGGTCATTACAATTTGCCCGGGCTACATCGCCACCCCGATGACGGAGCAGAATCCGTACTCGATGCCGTTCCTGATGAACGCGGATGAGGCGGCTGCGAAGATCGCCTCGATCGTCGCCCGCGGCAAGACCTACGCGGTGATCCCGTGGCAGATGGCGATCGTCGCGCGGGTCCTGCGCGTGCTGCCGAACCGGCTTTACGACCGGCTCTTCGCAGACGCGCCGCGCAAGCCGCGCCGCGATGCGTAAATACAATTAGCCGCCCATCCCTCATCCCTTCCCCTTCTCCCCAAGGAGAAGGGCAAGCTCGAGCCTCCCCTCTCCGCTCGGGAGAGGGGCGGGGGTGAGGGTCGAACGCCGATAAGCTTCGATAATATTCATTCGTTATAAGCCGCGGAGAATCCGCCGGTCGCCTGTGAGTACC
>JACPEF010000162.1 GCA_016183675.1 Betaproteobacteria bacterium | reverse complement strand
CGGCGAATTCCATCATGTGCCCGCAGGCTTATACACTGAGCCTGCACCACGAGGCCGGATATAAGACTGCAGCCCTTACCACTCTGTCACCATCGAGAAAATCACTTGCCAAGCGGGGGGCGTCCATATAAGACGCCAAGAAGAGAATAGGAAATTAACAGCAGGGGTCGACCGTATGGCGAATCTATCTATGCGGGGTGCGGAAAACAAACATGTTGGGTCTTATGGTTTGTTTTAGTTCTTGTTTTGGGTTTTCTTGGCGCCTTGGCGGTTAATTCATTGCTCTTGGTTTTTCTTTGTGGTGAAAGGTTTCGATGTCTGGAAAGGAGTTGCGATGAACTGGGTCACACGGATGCACAGGATGTTCGCGGTGGCGCTCGCGTTGCTCGCGCCAGCGGCGCTCGCGCAGGAAGGGGCGGGCGATGTGGTTTACGTTCCCACCCCGCAAATCGTGGTGGACGAGATGCTGCGCATGGCGAAGGTCGGTCCCAACGACTACGTCATCGACCTCGGCTCGGGAGACGGGCGCATCGTGATCACGGCGGCCAAGAAGCACGGCGCGCGCGGCTTCGGCGTGGACCTCGACCGCTACCTCCTGAAGCTCGCGAACGACAGCGCGCGCAAGGAGGGCGTCGCGGACCGCGCGCGCTTCTTCGAGCAGAACCTGTTCGAGACCGACTTGAGCGCCGCGACGGTGGTCACGAGCTACCTGCTGCCCGAGATGAACCTCAAGCTGTTGCCCAAGCTGCTCAATCTCAGGCCCGGCACCCGCGTCGTCGCCCACGACTACGCCATGGGGGAGTGGAGCCCGGACGACGAGAAGATGCTGATCGTGCCGGAGAAGACGGTCGGCGACCCCGGCAAGAGCTACATCTTCTTCTGGATCGTCCCCGCCCGGCTGGCCGGGAGTTGGGAATCCCGGCTTCCCGTCGGCGCCCGCACCGTGTCCTACCGGTTCACTTTCGAGCAGGAATTTCAGGTGGTCCATGGCACCGTGCGCGTGGATGACCGAGAATCCCGGCTTCCCCAGTTCAAGCTCGACGGCGAACAGCTGAGCTTCAATCTCACCGTTCCGATCGGCGGGGGCATGGTGAGCCACCGCTTCCGCGGCTGGGTCAAGGGCGACACCATCGCGGGCACCGTGACGATAGGCGAGGGCTCGGGCCAGCGCGTCATGCCGTGGAGAGCGAAGCAGACGGCGCGCGGCGAGATGCAGATGGGCGCCGTAGGCACCCCGGTCGCGGTGGCCGCGCCGTGAGCGCCCCGCAGGCACAGCAGGCGAGCGCGGGAGGGCAGCCGCGCGCGACGCTGTCGGTGTTCGACGCGGTGGCGATGATCGTCGGCATCGTCATCGGGGTCGGCATCTTCAAGGCGCCCTCGATCGTCGCCGGCAACGTGGGCGGCGGGACCGCCTTCATGGCGTTGTGGCTCGCCGGCGGCGTGATCTCGCTGATCGGCGCGCTGTGCTACGCCGAATTGGGCAGCGCTCATCCCAACGCGGGCGGCGAGTACTACTTCCTCGCCCGGGCCTACGGCGACTGGCTGGGGTTTCTGTTTGCCTGGGCCCGGATGACGGTGATCCAGACCGGGGCGATCGCCGCGATCGCATTCGTGTTCGGCGATTACGCCTCCACGCTGCTCCCTCTGGGCAAGAACAGCTCCGCGATCTACGCCGGGCTCGCCGTGATCGCGATCACCGCGCTCAACGTGATCGGCACGGCGCAGAGCAAGTGGGTGCAGAACGCGCTCACGATCGCGCCCGCCGTCGCGATTCTCGCCGCGGTGTCGGGCGGGCTGGCCGCTACGCCCGCGGCGCCTGCGCCGGCTCCGGCGCAAAGCGGCTCCTGGTTTTCCGGTCTGGCGCTGATCTTCGTGCTGCTCACCTACGGCGGCTGGAATGAAGCCGCGTATCTCACCGCGGAGATGCGCGACACCCGGCGCAACATCGTGCGCTCGCTGGTGATCGGCATCGTGGTGATCACCGTGCTCTACCTGCTGCTCAACCTGGCCTACCTCAATGCGCTGGGACTCGCCGGCATGCAGGCTTCCAAGGCGGTGGCGTCCGATCTCATGAAGGCAACATGGGGAGAGGGCGGAGCGTGGCTGCTGGGCGTCGTGGTGGTGTCGGCCGCACTCTCAACGCTCAACGCCACGGTCTTCACCGGCGCGCGCACCAACTATGCGCTGGGCCGCGATTTCATCATTTTTCGCGCGCTGGGACGGTGGAACGACAAGGCTTCCGCTCCGGTCAATGCGCTGCTCACGCAGGGCGCGATCTCGCTCGCGCTGGTGGGGCTCGCTTCCTTCACGCCCGACGGGTTCACGACGATGGTGGCCTACACCGCGCCGGCGTTCTGGCTGTTCTTCATGCTGACCGGGTTCTCGCTGTTCCCGCTGCGGCGGCAGACGCCCGCCAACGCCGATCCGTTCCGCGTGCCGCTCTATCCGGTGACGCCGCTGCTGTTCTGCGGAGCTTGCGCCTACATGCTGTACGCGAGTTTCAACTACACGATGAGCCTCGACCCCGGCAGCATCGGCGCGATGGTGGGGATCGCCATGCTGGCGTCCGGCGTGCCGGTGCTGATGTGGGCCAAGAGGCGCGCGGCGCAGGCGGGCTGAGCGACGCCATCCCCGCGCACGTCATCCTCTTCCTTTTGCCGTACGCGGCTACGCCGCGGATTCCGGGGGGCGGCCCCGGGTGCCGGTTACTTTCTTCTTGCGCGCCCAAGAAGAAAGTTAGGGAGTCTATAACACCGGGGCTGGCGCGAGTTTTGGCCCATGGCTTTGTCGCAAGTCCCTTGCTTAGTCGGTCTAAGCGGCGGGCCTTGCTTCGCGCCCTGAGCCAAAATCGTGCCAGCGCATCGCGCGTTTTACGGTGTTATAGGCTCCTGAGAAGAAGGGCGCCCCGGTTCGCCGCCGAAAACCGGGACAGACCTGGGGTGTGGGTCTGTCCCGGATTTTCGGTCCCCCTGCGCTGCTCGACCGGCCCGGCGGTCTGCGCAACTCGCGCACCGGCTCGACTCTTGCACGTTCATCAGGCGCGAATTTCCTGCGATCCGCCTGGCGTCTACCCAACTCGCCCAGTGCTCGCCCGAAACCCCGGGCCGGTCTGCGCTGCTCGGCGGCGAACAGGGGCCCCAAGATCAAAAGCCGTCACCCGTAAGCGGGCATCAGGGCTGCACGCTGCCGGGTCAACGCCCGGTGTCCCGGGGCGTTTACGTTCTGGAGCAGCTTGCGTTCGAATAATCGAATGGGTCCCGCTTTGCGACCTGCTCCTGCGTTCCCTGTGGGCTGCGTTAAGCCCGTGGAGCACTATATCACTTAGTGGTATAATTACAGGCATGAATATATGCGGGTCTTCAAGACCAGGGTTTTCAATCGCTGGGCAAGGCGGGAAAGTCTTGCAGACGAGGAGCTATGCAAAGCCGTTGCCGAAATGCAGAAAGGCCTGGTCGATGCGCAACTTGGCGGTGGCGTTTACAAAAAGCGGGTGGCGAGGGCAGGCGAGGGCAAGCGCGGAGGTTACCGGGTTATTCTTGCGACAAACTTCCGGGAGCGGTGGTTTTTCATGTTCGGATTCGCGAAAAACGAGCGTGACAACGTTGACGAGGAAGAACTGAAGATGCTGAAGCAACTCGCTGCTGCGTTGCTCGGCATGAAGGATCTGGGCATTGAGGAAGCCAGGAAGCGAGGCGAGCTTGTGGAGATCGATTGTGGCAAACAAGAGATTGCGTGAAGAGTTGATGGAAACCGCGCGGGGCCTGTACGACCTCGGCGCGATCGATGCGCAGACGATGCGCGAGTTCGACGCGCTGCGGCTGCCGCCGCTGAAGGCTTATGGACCCGCGGACATCAAGCGGCTACGGCTGAAGGAGCGGGCCAGCCAGGCCGTGTTCGCGGCCTACCTCAATACGAGCGTCTCGACCGTGCAGAAGTGGGAGATCGGCGAGAAGAAGCCGGGCGGCCCGGCGCTGAAGCTGCTCAACCTCGTGGAGCGCAAGGGCCTGAAGGCCCTCGCCTGACGTTCCCGTTACTCGTCGCCGGGGATCCGGCCCTCATCCTTCCTCCCCAAAAGAAATCGCCCCACGGGCGATTTCATGTTCCAGCTCACCATGGAAGAGGCCGAACGTTTAAGGTACCAAATTGGCACCTTAACAAAGTCGTGTTCGACGCGATCCGGGAGCTGACGGCGCCCGTCGAGCCGTCGCAGAAGCGGCGGATCGGGTTTATTTCCGGCGACTGACGCTTCGGGCCGGGGTTCAGCCCTCATCCCTCGGGATCTCCCTCCGCCCTCATCCCTCGCACGCGGCTGGCCTCCGGCCGCCGGGTCAACGCATCTTCTCGCGGGGCGTTTAGGCAGGGAACCGGGCAAGATTGTCCGCTATCCGCCAATGGCGTATAATGATTTTCGTTGAATCACCGCAGTTTACCCGTGCCATCACGGAGCTCATGGATGACGATGAGTACCGGCTGCTGCAGGCCGCGCTGCTCGCGAACCCGGAAGCCGGCGCCGTCATCGTAGGGTCCGGCGGGTTGCGAAAGATCCGCTGGTCGCTTCCCGGGCGAGGCAAGCGCGGCGGGGCGCGGATGATTTATTACTACTGGGTGGTCAGGAGGCGGATCTACCTGTTGTTTGCGTACTCGAAGAGCGCGAAAGGTGATCTGACGCGCGAGCAGACCCGGATACTGGCAGGATTGATGCAAAGAGAGGTGCGTGATGGATAAGAAGGCCTTTCAGGAGTTGGCGGAAAGCGTCCGCTGGATGGGCAAGCACATGCGCGGCGAGGCGAAAGCTTCGCGCGAATTCGAGTTTCTCGAGCCCGACGTCCAGGCGATCCGCAAGAAGACGGGGCTTTCGCAAGCCGAGTTCGCCGGCATGATACGGGTGAGCGTCAAGACTTTGCAGAACTGGGAGCAGAAGCGCCGGTCCCCGACAGGCCCCGCGGCCGCGCTGCTTCACATCGTCGCGAAGGAGCCGCAAACCGCGGTCAGGGCTTTGCACGCACGCCGATAGCTACCGGGTCGCTCCTCGGCCCTCATCCCGCGGGAAGGGCTTCGGGTTTCTCTCATTCCTCAGAAATCGCCCCACGGCGATTTCTTGTAGGGTTTTTCCTGACTCTCAGCACTCAAAACTCAGCACTCAGCACTCGGGGGTTCCCGCATCCCTCATCCCTCCGCCCTCCGCCCTCATCCCTCATCCCTCGGGATCTCCCTCCGCCCTCATCCCTCCGCTGGCTGGCCTCCCGCCGCCGCGCGCCGTATCATTTTGGGCGGGGAGGGAAGCTGCCCTACTGATAGTTGAAACCTGCGGAAACCGTGGTCTGTCCCCGGTTTGCGGTGGCAGCGAAGAAGGGGGGCGGCTGTGACTGTTTAGCCGCAGGACCGTTTGCAGGAACTGCCGCATAAAACCGGTCCAATTGCACCTCCATGGGCGCAAGCCATCGGGAACCGGGGTCAGGACTAGCCGAACCTAATGGCTAACTTGGCATCTGCGCAGCAATTCGCGTGTAGCTTCAACCCAGCCATCCCTGGCTAGATTGTTCAGAACTGAATCCGAATATCCCGAGTATGGACGAGAACACGGATTGAATTCGTGTAATACCGTGCTATTGACAGGTGGATTCCGTTTCGAATTGGCTGGTAACTTCCGGCGCCTGCTCCTCTCCTTCCGTCCGAGCACGGGTGGTTGGATATGCGTCAAGTCCCTTGGCGGGTCGTCCCAGCGAAGCTTGCTCACTCTATCTCCTCAATTAATTAGATCGCGATGCAATGCAGTGCAATTGCCGCATAGACATGATTGACAGGAGATGAGTTCCGCTGATTGCCTGGTCACAAGGTTGTTACCAATAGAGTAAAGACGTCGGCGGGTTTAGCCGGGAGGGGGTAGGGGTGAAACTGCTTATGGGCTGAAAACAAGCAGGAGTGATGGGCTAAGGGTTGCGGATTTTGATCTTGGGGCCCCTGTTCGCCGCCGAGCAGTCGCAGCCAAGGCGGGGGGTCGTCGGCGAGCACTGGGCGAGCCTCGAGTACGCCTGCATTCCCCCTAAGATCGCCCGCCCAATGTCGGCGACAGTTTCGGAAACTGTGCGCGAGTTGCGCAGCCGCCCCGCCTTGGCGAGCAGCACAGGGATACCGCTACGAATTCATGAGATAGCGGCGGCGAACCGGGGATTCCCCTTTCTTTGGTGACTTTCTTTGGGGGAGCAAAGAAAGTCACCGGCGCCCGGGGCCGCCCCCCGGCAATGGGCGACGCAGTCGCCGAGTTCAAAACTCCCGCTTGGCGTGCTCGCCGGCGCCTCAGGAGGCAAGTAGCTTCACCTCGGCGGGGTTGATCCCGACCCGCAAGCCGCACCAGCCACCGCTCTGACCCTGTCTATCCATACATTTGGTGCGCATTGGTGCGAAATGGTGTATTCTGGTGCCATGTCAACCGCTGAAAAACCAGTGCGCCAGAGCGTCAGCCTCCCCGCGCGCGTCGCAAGCCGGGTGAAATCTTTGGCAAGAAACAGCGGCACCAGCGCGACCCGGGTGCTCGTCGAACTGATTGAGACCGGTCTCGAAGCTCGGGAGCAGGAGAAGAAGCGCTTTTTCGATCTCGCCGACCGCCTGGCGCGCTCGCGCGATCCAGAGGAACAGAAGCGTCTCAAGGAAGACCTGGCGCGGATGACGTTCGGCGAATAGATGCCGAAAATTCAGTGGACTGGCCTGCCTCCTGCGCTCCGCGACCACCTCTTCGAGCGGCTGCGCGAGCGCAAGATCACGGCGGAAGACCTTCCTGCTCCGTGGGCAACCTGCCAGGGGGCAAGAGCTCTGACCAGAGGAAGCCTGAACGAAGGAATTAAGGGGCTCAATTTCAAAATGCGCTCTGTATGGGCTTCCCCCATTTTCTCGGACACTTTGCTTAACTTGCCCACCGCTTTTCGAACTCTACGGGGCTAAGCGCGTAGCAGCCGCACCTGGGCGGGGTTGATCCCAACGCTGATCGCGGCGCCCGGCGCGAAGCCGGGCTCTCCCGTGTGGTGTGGCTGGTCGGCGACGAGATCGGTGTCGCCGACCCTCACCGTGTAGCGCACGAACTCTCCCAGGAACTCGCGGCTTACCACCGTGCCGCTCACCCAGGCGCGCCCGGGCTCGCTCGCGCGCTCGGGCGCGGCGAGCATGAGCGCGTGCGGACGAATCGCGATCTCCGCGGCGCCGGCGGGCGCCGCCATACGTCCGAGCGCGATGGGGCCAGTCCCCGTCGACTTGAACACGCTGCCGCCGTCTGCCTGCTCCAGCGTCCCGCGCAGGAGGTTGATGGTGCCGACAAAGGTGGCGATGAAGCGGTTCGCTGGGTTGTCATAGAGCTCGAGCGGCGTGCCGATCTGCTGGATCACGCCGCCATCGAGGACCGCGACGTGATCGGAGATCGAGAGCGCCTCCTCCTGGTCGTGCGTGACGAAAATGGTGGTGATGCCGAGCTTGCGTTGCAGCGCGAGCAGCTCCACCCGCATGTGGATGCGCAGCTTGGCGTCCAGGTTGGACAGCGGTTCGTCGAGCAGCAGCACCTTGGGCTCGATCGCGATGGTGCGGGCGAGGGCGACGCGCTGCTGCTGGCCGCCCGAAAGCTGGCCCGGCCGGCGCGCGCCGAGGTCGCCGAGACCCACGAGGTCCAGCGCCGAGGCGACCCTGCGATCGATCTCCGCGCGCGGCAGCCTGCGCTCCTCCAGCCCGAACGCCACGTTCTGCGCGACCGTCATGTGCGGCCACAGCGCATAGTTCTGGAACACCATCCCGATGTCGCGCTGCCAGGGCGGCACGCGCGTGATGTCCTCGCCCCCGACCCGTATCGTCCCCCATTGCGGGTGCAGGAAGCCGGCGAGCAGGCGCAGCAGCGTTGATTTCCCAGAACCGGAGGGGCCGAGCAGCGCAAAGAATTCGCCCGGCTCGGTGGCGATGCTCACCTCGCGCAGCACCTGCGTCTTCCCGTAGGAGAAGGAGACGCCGGAGAACTCGACACTGACTTTCTGCAGCGGCTCCACAGTCAAACCTCGTAAGTCACTCGAAGCCATCTCAACAATCCCCTCGCCCCCTGTTTAGGGGGAGAGGGATGGGTGAGGGGGTAGCGCGGCAGTCTTCCTCTTACTCGGCAATCCAACGACTTCGCTGCCCCTCACCCCAACCCTCTCCCCGCTGCCGCGGGGAGAGGGGGTATTTTTGAGACCGGTTTTCGTCACTCGTCACTCGTCAGTTGTTGCCCGTCACCTCATCACCTCGTCACTTCGTCACCGTCGTCAGGCCCCCATTCTCTGGATGTCCTTGGCGCTGACGGCCCTGGCTCCGAGCAGCCGGTGCGAGAGATAGGTGCCGACGGCGACGAGCGCCACCGCGAGGATGCCGAGCGCCGCGCCCGGGCCGCGGCCCGCCGCCGATTGCAGGTAGAGGTAGATGCCGTAGGACATCGGTGCGTCGTTCTGGGATGAGACCAGCATGAGAGTCGCCGAAAGCTCGACCGCGGCGGTCATGAAACTGGTGATGAAACCCGCCAGCATCCCGCCCGCCATCAACGGCACGACCACGCGCAGTATCGTGCGGCGCTTGGAGGCGCCGAGGTTCTCCGCCGCTTCCTCGAGCGAGACGTGCAGCTGCTGCAGCGCCGCGACGCAGGAGCGCAGCGCATAGGGCAGCCGCCGCACGGTGTAGGCGATCGCGATCAGGATCCAGGACGACGTGAGCAGCTCGCCGGTGAACGGGATCTCGATGCCCCTGAAAGTCCGCAGGTAACCGATGCCGAGCACGACGCCGGGGATCGCGAGCGCGATCGTGACGGTGAAGTCGAGCGCGTTGCGCCCGGGCACGCGCGTGCGGAGCATGAGGTAGGCGATCGCCGTGGCGATCACGACATCGAGCGTCGCGGCGATGCCGCAGTAGAGGGCCGTGTTCCAGATCATCCGCGGGGAATCCTGGAACACTGCCGTGTAATGGTCGAGCGTGTAGGCGTCGGGCAGCACGCTGAAGCTCCACACCTTGGCCAGCGAGAGCAGCAGGATGCCGATGTGGGGAGCGAGCACGACCAGCAGAACCAGTACGATCCAGCCGTAGGCGAGCGCCGTCTGGCCGGGGCCGAGCCTGCGCCTGGCGAGGCCCGCGTAGCCGCGCTGCATCGTGGCGTAGTCCTTGCCGCGCATGGTCCAGGTCGCCACCCACAGGGCGGCGAGCGAGGCGATCACCATGATGACGCTCGCCACGTAGCCGATCGGGTCCTCGATGCCGATCGCGGTGATGCGCAGATACGCCTGCGGCGCGAGCAGGTTGGTCTGGTGCAGCACCAGCGGCGTGCCGAGATCGTCGAAGACCTTGATGAACACCAGCGCCGCGCCGGCGACGTAGCCCGGCATCGCGAGCGGGAACACGATGCGGCGAAAGAGCCGCAGCCCGCTCGCGCCGAGATTCTGGGCGGACTCCTCCATCGAGCTGTCGATGTTGTTGAGCGTGACGACCAGGTTCATCAGGATGAACGGAAAGTAGTGCAGCGCCTCGACGAAGATCACGCCGTTCAGCCCGTCCATGATCGGGAGCGTGAAGCCGAACCAGTCGTTGAGAATCAGGTTGACCGAGCCACTGCGCCCGAAGATGAGCTGCATCGCGACGGCGCCTACGAACGGAGGCATGATGAGCGGAAGCACGCCGAGCGTCTGGATCAGGAGGGCGCCGCGGAACTCGAAGCGCACGGTGAAATAGGCGAGCGGCACGGCGATGAGGGTCGCGATCGCGACGCTCCACAGGCCGACGTAGAGGCTGTTCCAGAACGACTCCCGCATCAGCGAGAGCCCGAAGAACGAGCCGAAGTGCGAGAGCGTGAAGTTGCCGGCGCCGTCCGCGAACGCGACGTAGACGACGGTGACGACCGGGATGATCAGGAAGACGAGCAGGAACGCCGCGATCACGAGCGCAACCGCCGCTTGGGCCCACGTGAAGCCCGCGGGGGCCCGCAAGCCGCCGGCAAGCAGGGATTTAAGGGCTAAAGCTCTCAACGCGAAGAACGCAAAGGACGCGAAGGAGGGGCCATACGAGTTTCAGAGGTCGAAACCTTCGGCTCCTGGTGACCCCCTGGTGAAAGGGATGGGGTTCTTATCGGCGTCTATCGGCGTGCATCGGCTGCTAAGTTATTTGGCCATCGCCGCAGCCTGGTTGGCGAGCTCCGCGGCCCTGAGGTAGTTCTTGCGCGCGCTCGAGTTCCAGTATTCCTCGAGCCCCGTCAGCTGCTTGATCTTGAGCGCGTCGCGCTTGGTCTGGCTGAAGAGCGCGAGGAACTCCTTGTCCTTGGACTTCTCCTCGGAAACGATCGGCGTGTAAACCAGCTCGCGCGCCTCCGCGAGCAGTTTCTGCGCCTGCGCGTTGCTCTTGCCCGCGAGCTTCGCGGCCGCCTCGTGTATCGCCTTGGTCGCGGCCACCAGCTCCCGGTGGCGGAAACTCACGGTCTGGTCGAACAACGCATTGACCACGTAGTAGCGGGAGCGCGACAGGTCGGAGTCGAAGTTGACCTTGGGCTTGATCTTGCCGCTGAACGGATTGGGATAGCCCTGCGGCGCCTTGGCGTAGGTGGCCGGCAGCACCGGGAGCCGGCTGATCCTGGGATTGAGCAGCAGCTCCTGGCCGGGCTCGGACAGCGCGAAGCTGATGAACTTCTTCCCGAGCTCGGCATTCCTCGCGTTGGCGACGAGGCCGATGTTGGCGGGCACGATGGCGGTCACCGTGGGATAGATGAACTCCACCGGGAAGCCGGACGCCTTCGCCGACAGGCCGAAGAAATCGATCACGAGCCCGATGCCGAACTGCCCGTTGTTGACGCCGTCCGGCACGCCGAAGCTTCTCTCGGTGATCGCCGCCGTGTTGCCGCCGATCATGAGAATCTGCCGCCAGCCCCTGGTCCAGCCTTCACCCTGCAGGATGGTCTCGATCGTGAGGTGAGTGGTGCCGGAACGCGAGGGCGAAGAGATCGCCACGTGGCCGTGGTAGGCGGGTTTCACGAGGTCCGCCCATTCCTTCGGATCGGGCAGCTTGTTGGCCTTCAGGTAGCGCGTGTTCCACATGAGCCCGTAGCCGGCGAGCGCCTGGCCGTAGTAGAAGCCTTCCGGATCGTTGATCGGATAGTTGCCGATCTTGGCCGGCACCGCGGGGTTTCTGCCGTCGAACTTCTGGAGCAGGTTCTCGCTCGCCAGCACTTCGAAGGCGTCCGGGGCGGAAGCCCAGAATACGTCGGGCTTCGCGCTGGCCGGCGCTTCGCGCACGTAGGCGATGGCCGCCGAGGTGCCGCGGTTCAGCACCTCGACCTTCACGCCGGGGTTCTTCGCCTCGAAGGCGCGCTTATAGACCTCGGTGAGGTCCTTGGGCAATGAGGTGACGATGGAGACTTGCTGCTGGGCGGGGGCTGCGGCCGCGAACAGGGTAAGGCCAACCGCCGTGAAGCAGGTGAGCAGGGCGCGCACGGGAATTCCTCCTCGGTTATCGGTAGGGAGCTTAAGACACTCCAGGGCAAAAATATTACAGCCTGGCCGGCGCGCTGGCTACTGCAAATAGTGACCAGCGACCGGTGACCGGCTTCCTTCATCCCTCGATCGGCGTGGATCGCGCGGTTGGCTGACACGGATCGGCAGCGCTTCAATGTATGCCCCCGCCCGGTCGTTCGGTGCAACGTCAGGCGGAGTCTTTCCATCCCGATGACAATCTGGCACCGCACCCATCGCAGCTACGATACGGGAAATGCCATGCGGGAAGCTGCACCCTGGCGCACACCGGACAGCGGCGGTAGCGGAAGACGTAGTGCGCGCCACGTATGCCTGCTATGAGGAAGAGGCCAAGGCCCGCGAGGGTGAGAGGCTCATCAAGCGACCCTCCGACTGCGAATAGCGCGAAGCCAGGGAGGGCCAAAGCGAGAAAGTTCCGATTCCACCGCGGCTGGAACTCGCGCTTGCGCCGTTGGAACTCAGCGATGGTGTCTGCGGCAGACTCGGGTTCCGGCGCAGGCATCCTCTGTGTACCCTGCGGTGAGACGTGGTCTTTTCACTCAACCACGCCCAGCCGCCCGTTGTGCGAGCCCATGTACCAAAGCCGGCCGCTCGCATCCGTTACCATCTTGCGGATGCCGACGTTGGAGGAGGGCAGTTGCACGACGCGCATCTGCTCTGTGTTCGGGTCCAGTCGCACGACGGTGTCGGTGTTGATCTCGTTCACCCACACCATCCCGCCGCCGTCCACCGTCACGGCGTACGGCCCCGCATCGCCGCCCGGCAGCGGGTACTCGCGGACCACCTTCATCGCCTGGGGATCGAGCTTAGCCAGTTTGCCGTTGCCGTAGAGGGTCACCCACAGCATGCCATCGGGCGCGGTGGCAACGCGGCGCGGGCGCGAGCCGCGCCCCATGTCCACCTCGCTCATCTGCCCGGTCCTCGGATCAAGCCTGCCCATCTTGTTGTCGCCCATGCGGCAGAACCAGACGTTGCCCGCCTTGTCGAGCGCGATGCCGTAAGGGCCGCCGGAGCTCGGGTATTCCTTGATCGCGCCGGTTTTCGTGTCGAGGCTAGCGACCTTGTTGCCGCTTTGCAGGGTGAACCAGATGGTGCCGCCGTCATCCGTGATGACCAGCGTGTGCGGCCCCCCGCCCCCCGAGGGCGTCGGGTACTCGGTCATCTTCCCGGTCGCGGGATCGAGCCGGCCGATCGTGCCGTTGCCGTTGCCGGTGGTCCACGCGATGCCCTTCTTGTCCACCAGCACGCCGTGCGGGCGATGGCCCGGTGGCAGGTCCCATTCCTTGAACGCCTTCGACTTGGGATCGAAGCGCGCCACTTTGTTCCCGCTCATCACGGCGATATAGATGCTGCCGTCCGGTGCGGGAGCGGGATCCCGCGCAAAGCGCGGCGTCGGCACCGGCCACTCGCTCACCCTTCCGGCAAGGTTGGGGTGCGCGCCCGGCGCCACGCCGTAATTGGAGCCGCCGGCATGGGCCAGGAAGGGGAAGACAGCGAGAAGGCAGGCAAGGTATCTCATCTCGGTTGCTCCTGATGGTCGGTACCTCAGGCAGGCCAGGCTTCCGGCAATGCTGCGCGCGCCAGAGCGGATCGATATTATAGGCCGCTGGTTCACAAACCGGTCCGTGACGAGCGTCGGGGGCCTGCGTGCAAACAAGAAGGGCGACCCGCGGGCCACCCTTTCCTTTTGCCGCTGATTCTATTTCTTCCTGACCGGGACTACCTTGAACGGCGATGGTGGGCGCGATCGTAGTAGCCCAGCCACCGGGCATAACCGGAGTGCATCAACGGCCGCTGGGCCGCGCAACTGCGCTCAAGCTTCGCGGGGTAGCAATAACTCGAAGCCCTCGACGATGTGGTGGACGGGAAGCTTGGACATCTGCCACTTACCCGTCTTCGCATCGTACTGAGATGCGGTGAACACATGCCAATCGGCGTCGTCCAGCTTCGGATGGTCGGCACGATAGTAGTAACCCGGCCACCGGGTCTCCTGCCTGAACAGGGTGTGCCTGGTCACCGACTCCGCGGTCAGGATCCTGTGCTGGAGCTCCCATGCCCTCTGGAGCTGGTGCAGGTCCTCGGCGCCCACGTTCTCGAAATCCTCCGTCAGCATCTTGAGATGCTCCAGGCCGCGGTTGAGCAGGTTTTCGTTCGTGACATAGAACATGCTGTAGCCGCCCACGTACTCGTCCATGATCTTCTCGAGCCTCTGCAGGCCTTGGAGCGGCGTGATGTAGCCCGGCGCCACGGTACCGGCGACGATCTCGTTCCTGCCCACTCTGTAGGTTTCCAGCGGCTTGAAAATCACTTGCTTGAGCCGCTCGATGTGGTCGTCCTCCACCTGAGGCGATTCCGCTTTGCGGTCCATGACGTACCTGACGGCGGCTTTCGCAGCTAACCGCCCTTCCACGAACGAACCCGCTGAGAACTTGTGCGCGGAACCGCCTATGGTGTCGCCGGCGCCGAAGAGCCCCTCGACGGTCGTCATGCGGTTGTAGCCCCACTGGTACTCCGCCGGTGCGCAGTCCTCCGGCCCGCTTGCCCAGGCGCCGGAACACGTGGCGTGAGAACCCATGATGTAGGGCTCGGAGGTGATCAGCTCCGAGGGCTTTTCCTTGGGATCGATGTTCTGCGAGGCCCAGACCACCGCCTGCCCGATCGTCATGTCGAGAAAATCCTCCCAGCCGATCTCCTCCTTCTCCTTGGTGTCGAGAACTTTCTGCGTATGCATGTAGATCGGGCCCTTGCCGGCCTTGATCTCTTCCAGCATCGCGTGATTGCGAAGGCACGTCGGCATCGGATGGATATCCACGTAGTGGCCGACGCGCTCTTTGATCTCGGGATAGCGATCCTTCTCGTAAAACTCCCCGGCGGCGTTCGTCGCATGCGACTTCAAAAGGAGGAACCAGGCACCGACCGGCCCGTAACCGTCCTTGAAGCGGGTGAGAACGATCTTGTTCTCCATCTGGATCATCTTGGCGCCCGTCGGTATCAAAAGACCGTACGCCGAAGCCGTGCTCCAGGGCGCATACCAGGTTCTTCCCATGCCTTCGCCGACCGACCTCGGGCGGTATATGTGCGAGCCGCCGCCGGCGCCCACGATCACCGCTTTCGCGCGGAAGACGTAGAAATCCCCATTGCGGACGTTGAAGCCGACAGCACCGGCGATCCGGTTGGGTTTTTTGCTGTCCATCAAGAGGTGCGTCACCATGATCCTGTTGTAGACCTCGCTGGCAGACTTCCTCGCGGCCTCGGCGACTATTGGCTTGTAACTCTCGCCGTGGATCATGATCTGCCACTTGCCTTCTCTCAAGTACCGGCCGGTCTCGGGGTTCTTGAGGATCGGCAGGCCCCACTCCTCGAACTTGTGGACCGTGGAATCGACGTGCCGGGCGATGTCATAGACAAGGTCCTCTCTCACGAGCCCCATGAGGTCGCCGCGTGCATAGCGCACGAAGTCTTCGGGCTGGTTCTCGCCCCACTGCATGCCCATGTAGCAGTTGATCGCCGACAGGCCTTGCGCAACGGCGCCGCTGCGCTCGATGTTAGCCTTTTCGACCAGGACGATCTTGAGGTCCCGCCCCCAGTACCGCGATTCGTAAGCGGCCCCGCACCCGCCGAAGCCGCCGCCGACGATGAGGATGTCAGAATCCACGAACTTGGTTCTTCTGGCCATGGCTTACGCCTTCTTGATCGTGGGAAGCGCGTCGATGTGGAGCGCCGCGGGCTCGTGCGCGAGCAGCGGCGAGCTAAGAGCGCTCAGGTCCGGCTTCTCGTGATCCTGCGCCGCCTTGATCGAGCCCCACGGCGTGGTCCTGATCGGGAACGTGAACTCCTTCAGCCGTCCGTCCCGGTACCGGATCTTCCAGGAGATCGATCCCTTTTCCGGCTCCCGAAGTACCCTCACCTTGTGCCCCAGCGGCGCGAAGTCTGCATAGCCGCGCACGTCGATTGCGTGCTGCTCGCACGCCTTCACGCACGAGTAGCACTCCCAGCAGAAATTGGGCTCGATGTTGTAGGACCTGCGGTACACGGGGTCGATGTGCATGATGTCGGACGGACAGATGTCCACGCAGTCTCCGCAGCCGTCACATCTCGTCATGTCGGTGTAAGTAGGCATAGCGATCAACTCCTGACAATGTGGCTCTCGGCAGCCGGGCTTGGGACGTCTGAAGAACCGTTTGCCTCCTCGACCCTTCTCTGGAACGCGACCGCCGGCTTGAAGAACATGTGGGCGAATTTGGACCAGGGAACGGAAACGAAGAGCAGCGTCGTGAAGAAGATGTAGATCCCGAACAATATCCGGCTCGCCGCCGGGCTCTGATAGCCCGTCTGCACGAAATGCCAAAGAAGCGCGAACGCGATGCTCGCCAGGAGGAAACCGATGAACAAATCGGCGCGACCGAGATGGAAAGGCGAGGCGCCGTCGTACGCTACATTTACCCTGAGGAAGAAGAAAAACCACAAACCGCCGACGAGTATCATCAGAGCGCCTATCGTCCACAGCGTGGGCAGGATGGTCGGTGTAGGCGCACCCGCCGGATAGGCGAATATCATCACGACGGTCGTAATCAGATACAGGAAGAAGCCGTACATCATCAGCAGATGAGAAATCCGCCTCGGCCATTTGCAGAACTCGCCGGAAACTGCAGCTTCTGCAATCGTCTCGAGCGCAAGCGAGAAGGTCTCGCCGCCGCTAAGGCGCCTCTGCGCGGCAGCGTCTGATTTTTGCCTCCGCTGCGCGAAGAACTTGGCGCTACCCTTGTGATACACGTCGAACAACGTTCCGATGACAACCGCAAGGATCATCAGAACGATGTAGATCTGCATGACGAGAGGGGGGGAAAAATCGGTCAACGCAGCAAATGGATTATTGGTGAACATCATTACCTCAATGTGAGTCTGCGTCCCTTCGCGGCCTCGCATTCCGCCGCTTCCAGCGCCGCGGTGACGCCGCTGATGCCACCGCCGACCACCAGGATCGTCTGGTTGGTCGCGATTACCGGTGTCATCCGCTCTCCTCAGATGCCTGGCTAAACCCCGACGGCCGCATGGCATTCAATAAATTTATGCAACGATAAGGCCGCGTGCTACGATGTTCGCGCCGTCACCGATAAGGGAGGAATGATGAAGCTTTACATGACCGAACGCTCCGGCAACGCCTACAAGCCCCGCCTTCTGCTCGCGATGCTCAACGTCCCGTACGAGAAGGTGGTCCTCGATTTCCCGAAGAAGGAGCACAAGCAGCCGCCGTACTTGAAGATCAACCCGCGCGGGCAGGTGCCGGCGCTGGAGGACGACGGGCACGTGTTCTGGGGCTCGACCGCGTGCCTGGTCCACATCGCGCGCAAGCACGGCAGCGAGAAGTGGTTGCCGACCGATCCGGCCGGCATGGCCCAGGTGATGCAGTGGCTGGAGCTCGCGCAGAACGAGATCCACTACGGACTCCAATGGGCGCGGGGCGTCATGAACAAGATCAAGACCGGCAACCTCGAGGAGTATCAAGGCTACGGTAAGACCGGCCTCGAGGTGCTCGAGGGGCGCCTCAGGAACAACCAGTGGCTCGCGCTCGGCCGCCCGACGATCGCCGACGTCGCCTGCTATCCGTACGTGGCGGTTGCGGCCGAAGGCGGCCTCAAGCTGGAAGCCTATCCGGGCGTCACGGCCTGGCTGAAGCGCTTCGAAGCGCTGCCCGGCTGGGTCAAGCGCGTCTAGATTTGAACCACAGAGGCACAGAGTCACAGAGGATTTTTCAATGGTCCGTTCGCTTTTCTCCGTGTCTCTGTGTCTCTGTGGTGAAGGATTGTAGCCGGTGACGGATTTCCGTTACGGGCACGCGAGCGCCAAGGAGTGGCGCGAGGCGGCGCACGCGTGCCTGGCTCAGCTCGGGCAGGGCCCGGCCAGCCTCGGCTTTCTCTACGTCACCGACGTGCTCGCCGACCGTGTCGGCGACATCCTGGCGCTGTTCAAGAGCAGGACCGGGGTGCCGCACTGGGTGGGGACGGTCGGCATCGGCGTCTGCGCCACGGCGCGGGAGTATCTCGACGAACCGGCCGTCGCGGCCATGGTCGGCGACTTCGATCCGGATTCGTTCCGCATCTTCTCCGGCGTGGCGAGCTCGGCCGACGTCGATCACGCAGCCTTGAAGTGCGGCGGCGCCACGCCGAATTTCGCGATCGTCCACGGCGATCCCCATAACCGGCGCGTGTCCGACCTCGTGAGCCGGCTCGCGGGCAAGGTCGAGAGCGGATTCCTGGTGGGAGGGCTCACCAGCTCGCGGCGTCAGAACCTCCAGGTCGCCGACGGCGTGGTGGAGGGCGGATTGTCCGGGGTCTCGTTTTCCGACGGGGTCACCATCGCCACGCGGCTCACGCAGGGGTGCTCCCCGATCGGGCCCAAGCACGTCGTCACCACCTGCCAGCACAACGTCATCATCAGCCTCGACGGGCGGCCCGCGCTCGATGTCTTCCGGGAGGACATCGGCGAGACGCTGGCGCGCGACCTCAACCGCATCGGCGGCACCATCTTCGCGGGGCTGCCGATCCCCGGCAGCGATACCGGGGACTACCTGGTGCGCAACCTGGTGGGCATCGATCCCGCGAACCGCCTGATCGCGATCGGCGAGATGCTGCAGCCCGGCGGGGGCGTGATGTTCTGTCGGCGCGACGCGAAGACTGCGCATGACGACATGGCGCGCATGCTGGAGAGCATCCGCAAGGGGCTGTTCACGCGGGCGCGCGGCGGGGTCTACTATTCCTGCCTCGGCCGCGGCGCGAGCCTGTTCGGCCCCAACTCGGAGGAGCTCAGGATGATCCGCGAAGCGCTCGGCGATTTCCCGCTGGTGGGCTTCTTCTGCAACGGCGAGATCTCCCACAACCGGCTCTACGGCTATACCGGGGTGCTCACGCTTTTCGTATGAAAAAAAGACCTTCGGAACCGCAGATAAACGCAGATAAACGCGGATAAGATCAAGAGCTGAACCACAAAGGACACGAAGGACACAAAGGAAGACCAATAATTGAAACGCCAAGGCCGCCAAGAAAACAAGAATGGAACCGCAGATGAACGCCGATGAACGCAAATCAATCAGAGCCAAAAAGCTCTTTGGCAGGAGTGTCCAGCGGCGTTTATCTTTGCTTTCCCCCGGTTTCCGGGATTTTCTTGCACGAATCCCAAAGGGTGTATCGAGATTCAGTATAGGCGCAACGCGCCATCGCTGAACGCCGATACCGCATGGCTGGATTAATGATCGACAAAGATTTTCATCCGCGTTGATCTGCGTTTATCTGCGGTTACATGTCGTTTTTCGATTTTTGAGACGCTCTAGACATCGGCGGCAACGTCATGAAAGGGAATTTTATCCGCCGTGCGGCAGCGCGGCGGGCAAAGGCGCTCGGCGCCACCTTCAGCCGGCGCTGGCCGGCGCGATGACCGGGGCGTTCCGGCGCCGCAGGATCCAGTAGCCGACGAACAGGCCGACCGGGATGCAGGCGAGCACCGCGACCTGGCGATCCGGGTGGAACAGCACCACCAGCGCGACGGCCGCGAGCACGAGCCGCAGCGGCACGTCGATCTCGCGGCGGTCGGCGAACCGCGCCTGGATGGCAAAGCTGATCCCGATCGTCGCGGTCATCATCATCAGCATTGCCGCCACCTGCGCGACGCCGGGCTCGAGGACGAGTTCCGGCCGGGTGAAGACGCCGGCCATCAGGACGAACAGCGAGACGCAGATCGTTATCGCCCGGAACAACGTCTGGAGGAAGGGCGCGTCCGCGATCTTCGCCGTGACCGCCGCGACCACGGAGGTGGGCGGAGTGAGCTCGCCCCAGACCGCGAGGAAGAAGGCGAAGAAGTGGACGACCCACGGGTCGACGCCGACCTTGATCATCGGCGGCGCGATCACGAGGGCGGTGATGATGTAGGTCGGCGCCGGCGGGAGCCCCGTCCCGAGCAGCGCGCCGAAAAAGAAGGCGACGGCGACCATAGCGACGAGGTTGACCCCGGCGGTCTCGATCAAGATGGCGCCGATCTTCGTCGGCACGCCGGTGATGACCAGCGCCCCGGTCATGATCGAAAGCGTCGCGAGCAGCAGCGTCAGGTCTGCGGTCATGTTGGCGAAGCTGTCCACGAAGCGTCCGAGCGGGGCGAGGAGCGCGCGCCATGACCAACCGTGCGTCCGCGCGACCGCTACCAGGTGCGCGGCGACCAGGGCGCCACCGACGGCGAGAAAGACGTAGAGCGCGGCAAACATGGGTGCGAGATGCAGCACCGCCATCACGCCGATCAGCCCGCCGACGACGGCGACGAAGGCGGCGATGTTTGCCCAGTCGGTCCAGCGCATGGTTTCCGCGACGACGGCGCCGAGGTGCGCCCGGTAGCGCGTCGCCAGCAGGTAGACCGAGACGGCGACGCCGGCGAAGTAGACGAGCGCCGGCGCGTAGCCGCGCGCGACGACGTCGAAGTAGCTGCGCCCGAGGAATTCCGCCATCAGGAATGCCGAGATGCCCATGACCGGCGGCATGAGCTGCCCGCCGAGCGAGGAGGCCGTCTCGATCGCGGCCGCGGTCATCCGCGGCATCCCGGCGCCGATCATGGCCGGAATGGTCGCCGAGCCCACGGTGATGGCGTTGGCCGCGCCGCTGCCGCTCACGGTGCCGACGGCCATCGAACCGATCACGGCGG
>JACPEF010000007.1 GCA_016183675.1 Betaproteobacteria bacterium | reverse complement strand
GCGGCAAAAGCGCTGCCCAGGGCACGGGTCGGGAGACTCCGCGACGCGATGCTCCACCTGGAACAGCTCGAGGACGCGGTGGAGCTTGCTCGCCTGCTGGCGCACGGATGATTTATTAGCCGCAGATAAACGCAGATTGACGCAGATGAAACGTACCAGAAGCATTCTCAAGAACACGGTTTGCCCTGAGCGTAGTCCGTTCGTCCTTCGACTGTGTCGTGCCCTCCTACGCTCAGGACGAACGGCCGGAGTCGAAGGGCGAACCACCGGCGCTTTTGAAATGACGTCTGCTAATTGCGCGTTTGAGTGCAAACCATCCGTGTTTATCTGCGTGTATCTGCGGTTCCCTGGATTTTTTGTGACGCTTTTTGCGGCGCTGCTCGTCGCGCTCGGCCTCCCTGCGCAGGCGCAGAGCTACCCCGCCAGGCCGATCCGGCTGGTCGTGCCGCTCGCGGCGGGCGGGGGCATGGACACGGTTGCGCGCGGCGTCGCGCTGAAGCTCACCGACGCGCTCGGCCAGACGGTCATCGTGGACAACCGCGGCGGGGGCGGCGGCAGCATCGGCGCCGAGCTCGTCGCCAGGGCGGTGCCGGACGGCCCCACAATCATCATGATGAGCGCGACCGCCGTGATTCACCCCCTCATGTACAAGGCGCGCTTCGACGCGCTGCGCGACTTCGCGCCGGTGTCCCAGGTCACCACCCAACCGTACATGATCGTGGTTCATCCCGCGCTGCCGATCAAATCCGTGACCGAACTGGTCGCGTACGCCAGGGCGAACCCCGACAACCTCAACTACGCCTCCTCCGGCAACGGGAGCCTGATTCATCTGACCGGCGAATTGTTCAAGGTGACCACCGGCACCCGGATGGTCCACGTGCCGTACAAGGGCATCGGCGCGGCCTATCCCGACCTCATCGCGGGCAACATCCAGCTCATCTTCGCGAGCATCATCTCCGCCCAGCCCCACGTGAGGGCCCAGCGGATCAGGGCGCTTGCGGTCACCGGCGCCCGGCGCGCGAAATCCTCCCCCGAGCTGCCCACTGTGGCCGAGGCGGGCGTGCCGGGGTTCGCGGTGACGCAGTGGTACGGCGTGTTTGCGCCGGCCGGCACGCCGCGGCCCATCGTGGAACGCCTTAACCGGGACATCATCAAGGTGCTGCAGCACCCGGAAGTCGCCGCGCGTCTCGCCGCCGACGGCGCCGAGGCGGTGGGCAGCTCCCCGCAGCAGTTCGCGGCGCACGTCAAGGCCGAGCGCGACAGGTGGGCCCGGGTGATCAGGCAGGCGGGCATCCGCGGGGACTGAGCCCGTGACTCGTGACTGGTGACGCGTTTGAGGGATGAGGGATGAGGGATGAGGGATGAATGAGGAACGTCAAGGCAGAAGGCAGAAAGATGAAGGCAGAAGGAAAACCCCGTTTCTGATCGTTCTTCCTCGGCATCTTGGTGGTTTAGTTCCAGCTCTTTGATCCGCGTTTATCTGCGTTTATCTGCGGCAAGAGAAATCAATGTTGAATGCTGAGTGTTAAGTGTTGAATTCAAGTCCAGGTCGCACTCAACCCAACAGTCAACTCAAAATTCAAAACTCAAAACTCAAAATTTAAGACTGTAGTCTTGGCGTCTTGGCGGTTCCCAAAACCCGTGAGTCGTGAAGTCGGGAGATCGGGAGGTCGAGAAGCCGGGAGATCGTGAGATCGCGAGGTCGTGAGGGGGATTTCCATCTCCCGCTCTCCCGCCCTCACGTCTTGACGGAGAGTGGGGACGGAGATCGGCTTCTCTACCTCTGCGTCCCTGGCGGTGAGAGGTTAAGGTTCTCTTGGCGCCTTGGCGGTTCTGTTCTAATTTTCTTTCCTGCTTTTTCTTCGCCTCCTTGGCGGTGAGAGCTTTGACCCGCTGAATTTGAAGAGAGCCAGCAGCTCGCCGACGTCGGAGAGCTCCTCGAGCTTCCACGCCCTGGCGAGCACGGCGCTCATGCGCTAGGGCGCGAGCACCTTTTGCGCGAGGGAGCGGAACTTGCGCTCGATCTCCGCGTCGCTCAACGGCCGTTTCGCGTGTCCCTTGAAGTAGCGCGCCGCCGTGATCTCGCGCGCGCCGCCGCGCGTGGCGAGCTCGATCCTGCATGGCCACTCTTGCGGGTGCAGACTGGTGAACTCCTCTTGCTCCCGCATGCTGGTACGCTCGATCAGCGCGGCGAGGCGCGGGTCACGGATGCGCTCCTCCGCGAAGCTCGCCGCCGTGATGTCGCCGTCGGTGAGCGCCGCGGCGACGCAGTACGGGATGCTGTGATCGGCGGTCTCGCGCGTTGTCGGGTGCCACAGCGCGTTGTTCCGGTCCGCGTAGCGCTCCGCCACCCAGTAGGTATCGATCGTGATCGCCTCGATGTCCTCCGGTGCGACCTTGCCGGAAAGCTCGAGCGCGACGGTGATCGGCGTCTGCGCGTGCACCACCGCCGGGAAGTATTTGATGTGCGTCTGGGTCACGCGGAACGGCCCGCCGCGCCCCCCGAACGGCTGCCACTCGAAGCGCCCGAGCGCGTGCCACAGGCCCCAGCGGCCCTCGATCGCCTGCTCCGGACCGGTCAGCCCGTCGCGCGCGAGCTGCGCGGCGAACACGCCGTTGCGCGCCGCATTCGCGGCCGCGCAGCCCTTCCACATCGAAAGCTCGCCGGTGCGCGTCTGCTCCAGCGCCAGGTTCGGTATCACCGCGAGCGCGATCGCGTTGCCCATCGCCGCGCGCGACAGCCCGAAGAGCTTCCCCGCGCCGACCGCGTCCGCGACGACGCCGTAAACCGGGTGGTCCCAGCCCTGCTCCCTTGGCACCGAGTCGGAAAAGTTGCAGAAAGCGTCGTAGGCGAGGGTCGCGGCGGTGATGACGCTGCGGCCATTCGCGTGCACGGCATCCGCCGCCGCGAGCACCGCGGCGAAGACGTCGCTCGGGTGCCCGCTCGACTTCATGAAATAGGCGTCGTTGTAGTCGAGGTAGCGCATCGCGACGCCGTTGGCGAAGGCCGCGAGCTCGGGGGTGGAGCGTTCCTGCGTGCCCAGTATGCGCGCCGGCGGACTGCCGACGCTGCGGCGCGCGACCGTACGGGCGATGACGGCAGGTTCGGCATCGAACGCGCCGGCGAGACAGCCGAGCGTGTCAATCAGCTTGCGCTTGCACTCGTGCACCGTTGCAGCCGGCAGGTCCTCGTAGCGCAGGGCCGTCGCGTAATCCGCCAGCCGTTCGATCATCGAGTCCATGCCATGTTTCTTTCACCGCGGCGGCGCAGAGGCGCGGAGGACGCGGAAAAAAGCAAATCTCGAACCACAAAGGACACAAAGGACACGAAGTAACCCCTTTGATTCAGACTAATGAGAACCTTCGTGTCCTTAGTGGTTAAGGATTCTGGTCTGCTTGGCGTCTTGGCGGCTGATTCCTTGCGGCGTCGGTCGCGGCGATTCTAGCACCATGCGGACTGCGCCGGGCCGACAGCGCGGGTTGGCAGCGGGCCCTCCGTCTGCTCGAACTCGCGCAGTTAAAACAGCAGCAGGCCGCCGCGTTAATGATTTTTTTGCCGGCGCCGGGTATCCTTATGGCAGCCTGTCGTTCCGTCAACGCAGTCAAAACCCAGCGCAAGGAGAGGCCATGGTCATGCTCGTACGTCTGTTGTGCGCCATCCTGCTGTGGGCCGGCGCCGCGCCGGTCTACGCGCAGACCTACCCGGCGAAAACGATCCGCATCGTCGTGCCGTTCCCGCCGGCCGGCTCCGCCGACCTGCTCTCGCGCACCATCGGCCAGAAGCTGACCGCGATCTGGGGGCAGCCGATCGTGGTGGACAACCGCCCGGGCGCGGGCGGCAATCTCGGCCTCGAGCTCGTCGCGAAGGCGCCGCCCGACGGCTACACCGCGGTGATGGCGGCGATCACCACCAACGCCATCGGCATGAGCACCTACACCAAGCTCGGCTACAACCTGGAGAAAGACCTGGCGCCGGTCACGCTGGTGGCCAACATCCCGCACATCCTGGTGGCGCACCCCTCGCTGCCGGTGAAGAACGTGAAGGACCTCGTCGCGCTCGGAAAAGCGCGGCCTGGCGAGATCATCTTCGCGTCCCAGGGCGCGGGAACGCTGTCGCACCTCGAGCAGGAGCTCCTCAAGACGATGGGCGGGTTCAAGGCGCTGCACGTGCCGTACAAAGGCAGCGCTCCCGGCATCGCCGATCTCATGGCGGGCAACGTGCAGCTGTTCTTCGACAGCATCCCGTCGGCGCTGCCGCACATCAAGTCGGGGCGCGTGCGCGCGATTGGCGTCGCCTCCTCCACGCGCTCCCCGGCGCTGCCCGATGTGCCGGCGATCGGCGAATTGCTCAAGGGCTTCGCGGCGGATTCCTGGTTCGGACTCATGATGCCCGCCGGCACTCCGCGCGATATCATCAACAGGTTCGACGCCGAAGTGCGGAAGGCGCTCGCCTCGCAGGAAGTGAAGGAACGGCTGCTCGCCGTGGGCGGCTTCGTGCAGGCGGGCGGCCCGGACCAGCTCGCCGCTCGCATCAAGGAGGACCTCGGGAAGTGGGGCAAGGTCGCGCGCGCCACGGGAGTAAAAATCGAGTGAACAGTTCACCGTTCACTGATCACCGCTCACTGAATTCGCATGCGCGAAGACGTCCGGGACGCAGTCAACCGGGTTGACGACAACCGCCTGTGGCGCCGCCACATGGAGATGGCGCAAATCGGCGCCATCCCCGGCAACGGCGTCAACCGTGCCGCGCTCTCCGACGAGGACATCGCCGCGAGGAAGCTCCTCATCTCCTGGGCCCGCGCGCGCGACTTCGCGGTGAGCGTGGACGGCATCGGCAACCTGTTCGTGCGGCGCGCGGGGCAGGACGCCGCAGCCCCGCCAGTCATGACCGGCAGCCACATGGACAGCCAGCCGCGCGGCGGGCGCTTCGACGGCATCTACGGCGTGCTCGCCGGACTCGAAGCGCTCGAGGCGATTGACGCCGCGGGAGTGGAGACGCAGCGTCCGATCGAGCTGGTGGCGTGGACCAACGAGGAAGGCGGCCGCTTCCCGCCGTGCACCATGGGCTCGGCGGTCTATACCGGCGCGCGCAAACTCGAGGATTTTCTCGAAGTCAAGGACAACGACGGCGTGGTGCTGAAAGGCGCGCTTGCGAAAACGCTCGCCGCCACGCCCGACGCCGGAAAACGCGCGTTCGGCGCGCCGGCCGCGGCCTACATCGAGGCCCACATCGAGCAGGGGCCGCGGCTCGAGCTGGAGAAGAAGACCATCGGCGTCGTCACCGGCATTCAGGGCTTGCGCTGGTTCAACATCGAAGTGCTCGGCGAGACCGCGCACGCGGGCACCACGCCGCTGAACCTGCGCAAGGACGCGCTGCGCGAGGCGGTCGCCATCATCAACGCGCTGCACGAACTGACGCGCGACGAATCCGACACGCTGCGCTTCACGGTGGGCCGCATGCTGGTCACGCCCAACTCGCCCAACTCGGTGGCGAGCCAAGTGCTGTTCTCGGTGGACCTGCGCCATCCTGACCTTGCAACGATAGACCGGCTGGGCAAGACGGTCGAGCCGACCGCGGAAAAGGCTGCCCGGCATTGCCAGGTGAAAGTCACGCCCACGCTGCATGATGACCCGTGCGTGTTCGACTCCCGCGTCGTCGACACCATCGAGAAATGGACTCGGGAGCTGAAGCTCCCCTGCATCCGCCTGCCCTCGGGTGCGAGCCATGACGCGATGTACATGGCGCGCGTCTGTCCCGCCGGCATGATCTTCGTGCCGTGCGAGAAAGGCATCAGCCACAACGAGGCCGAGAACGCCAGGCCGGAGGACCTCGCCGCCGGCGCACGCGTGCTGACCGCCGCGCTGCTCGATCTCGCCAACTGCTAAGGAGTTTGTCGGCGCTGAGTCCGACAAACCGAATCCTCAGGGCCGGTGTAGCGTCGGCATCTCGCGCGTGAGTACGCGCCGGCCGCGCTTGAAGCCCATCAGGGGCTGCGCCACAGTGGCGATGACCTCGGCCGGCGTTTTCGCATTCCACACGATGAGGTCGGCCGGATTGCCGACCGCGATGCCGTAATCGTCCTTGCGCAGGATACGCGCGGGTCGATCGGTCAGCATCGCGAAGCACTCGGCGAGTTCCTCTTCCGTGGATCGCTGGACGACGTTCGCGTACAGGTTCGCGATGCGCACCAGCGAGCAGTCGCCGAACGGCGTGAAGGGATTCAGCACATTGTTGGTCGCGATGGAGCAGTTCGCCCCTTGGGCGATCAGCGCATGGGCATCCGCGACGCCGCGGATGACGCTGTGATCCATATGGCGCCCGCTGGTGAACAGGTCGGTCGCTGGAAGCACTGTTACGGCGACGCCGGAATCGGCCAGCCGCCGGCCCAGCGCCTCGAGTTCCGCCGGCGGCAGACACGAATATTTGTTGCCATGGCCGATCGCGACGCGCCCGCCCCAGCCAATCCGGTCGGTAAGTTCGCAAACGAGAAAGATGTCCATGTCGTGGGTCGTGTAGCCGCCGTCCAGATGGATGTCGACGTGGACGTCGAACTCCTTCGCGAGCGCGAAGATTCGCCGGATCTGCCCAGGGCCGTCGGCATCGTAGCGGGGCGCGCCCCCGACCACCCGCGCGCCGCGTTTCAGCGCTTGCGCCACATTCGCCTCGGCCCCGGGACTGTCGGTCCAACCTTCCTGGAGGAAGACACAAAGCTGCAGCTCAATCGCCCAGGCGTAATCCTTCGCCAGGCGCTCGACCGCTTCGTAGCCGCGCAGGCCGACATTCGGATCGACCTCGACGTGGGTCCGCATGTGGCTGACACCGTTCAGCAGGCATTGCTCGAGCGTGGTGCGGGCGCGCGCGTAGACGTCCTCGACCGTGAACGTGTGCTTGATCGCAGCGGTCCGCTTCATGTGGTCGGTCGCGCGCCGGTCTTTGGGCGGTGCGCAGCGGTCGAGGATCCTCGTCTTGTCGAGGTGGAAATGACTCTCCACCAGCCCCGGCGATACGAGACGCCCACCGGCATCGACATTCTCGCCGTCGCCGGACACGCGAGGCTCGATGGCGGCGATTCGTCCATCCGTGATCGCGATGTCGACCGTTGTGCGCGCCGCATCGCCGTCCGCCAGCCGCGCATTCCGCAGAATAAGATCGAAGGCCATGTCGGCACGCCTCTAGAAAAATGAGAAATGACTTTCCAGCCGCCCCCTGACCCTGCCCTCTCCCAGCGCGAGCTCAACGCCATCGCCGCGCGGCTTAACAATCGGCCACGAAAAACGCTCGACTGGATGACCCCGAATGAAGCGTGGGCTGCTCAACCAAAATCCCCAAACGTTGCACTGGGAACTTGAGACCAAGGGTATTCTTCAACCTCAAACCCGTTGCACTTTGAAGTTGAAACCGCGGAGGCTTTTAGTGGTTAATGATTCTCGTCTGCTTGGCGTCTTGGCGGCTGATTCCTTGCGGCGTCGGTCGCGGCGATTCTAGCACGGCGCAGCCTGCGCCAATCCGCGCGGTGACGATGCGGCGGCTTGACCGCGCGCAAAGCCACGACTTATGATCGTCTGGCAGAAAATCCACGGCACGAAAGGGGATGTACGATGTCTTCCGTCAACCTGACGATGCTCTCGCCTCTCCCAGTCTATCTCGACGAAACCGCCTCGCACAGCGTGCTGGCGCCACGGCCCGCCAGCCTCGACGGCAAGGTGGTGGGGCTGCTGCCCAACTGGCGCCCCTCGGCGGTGCACCTGCTCGAGGCGATCGGCACGCTGCTTCAGGAGCGCTATCGCTTGAAGGCGATCGTCATGGAGCAGCCCGTGCGCGAGCCGCCGCTGCGCACGGGAAAGCTCCTCGACACGATGCGCGAGCAGCTCGACGATCTCGCGCGCCGCGTCGACGTCGCCATCACCGCCACCGGCGACTGAGGGTCGTGCACGACGTGGTGTAGCCACGTCACGCCCGCCCTCGAGCAACGCGGCATCCCGACCGTGATGGTCGCGACGGACACCTTCGCGAAGTTCGGGCGGCGCATGGCCTCCACGCAAGGCTGTCCCCACATCGTCATCGCCGAGACACCGAATCCGATCCGACAGCTCGAGCCGGAGGCGCTGCGCGCGCGGGCGCAAGCGATGATTCAGACGGTGATCGATGGCCTCACGCTCCCGCCCGCCGAGATCGAGTCCCGGTTGAAGAACGTCGCCGAGCGGGAAATCCATCCGGCGGGCGTCGTGCGCTCCGCCGTTCCAATCTAGAGACAGTTTCAGCCGTCGATGCACGCCGATAAGATCAAAATTTGAACCGCCAAGACGCCAAGGGCACCAAGAAAATCCACTCAAGCCGCAGATAAACGCCGATACACGCAGATGAAATCTCCGGCTAACGACCACTCAGGTTTCTAGAAATCAGCGTCCATCGGCGTCCATCGGCGGCGAAAAACGGCAAGGCAGGAGGACTTTTGAGTCGTATCCGCGTTTATCTGCGTTTATCCGCGGCTCATTGAAGCTACTGACATGACGCAAGCCCGGGTACGGCTCGAGGCCGAATCGATCGAGCAACTGCTCTCGCGGGCCTACGAGCATGCCTACGAGCAGGGCTGGACCGACGGCCTGCCCATCATTCCCCCCACCCCGGAAAAAGTGCAGCAGTTCGTCGCGGCCTCGGGCCGCCCCGGAGGTGAGCAGATGGGGCTTCTGCCGCCACGCAAAGGGCGGGCCACGGTCGAGGCGATCGCGGTCAACGCCGTCATGGCGGGCTGCCGCCCGGAATACATGCCGCTCATCATCGCCGCCGTCGAAGGCTTGACCGATCCGAGCTACCCGCTGGAGTTCATGCAGGTCACCACCAACCCCATGACTCCCTTTCTGCTGGTCAACGGCCCCGTGCGGAAGAAGCTCGACATTAACTGCGGCACCGGCTGTCTCGGGCCCGGCTGGCGCGCCAACGCCACGATCGGCCGCGCGATCCGCCTCATCCTCAACAACATCGGGGGCGCCCTGCCCGGCGTCTATTCCAAGGTGAGCTTCGGCTCGCCGCTGCGCTATTCCTACATTTGCGGCGAGAACGAGGAAGAGAACCCCTGGACGCCGTTCCACGTCGAGCGCGGCTTCAGGCGCGAGGACAGCGCCGTCACCGTGTTCAAGGCCTCCAATTTCTGCAACATCTCCGGCGGCGAAGGCGTCGGCCCCGATGAGATCCTGCGCCAGATTGCCACCAACATGCCGCCCATGTACGGCGGCGGCGACGGGGTTCTGCTGCTGCTCGGTGTCAACCACGCGCTATCGCTCCACGAAGCCGGGCTCACCAAGCGCGACATCCAGCGGCAGCTTTGGGAAATGGCACGCTTGCCTGCGAGCTATTTCGCCGGGTCGTTCGCCGCGACGGAACACGCGGCCGGCCGCGGCGATGCGGAAACGGTGTGGCGGGCCCGCAGCCCGGACGAAATCTACGTCGCAGTCGCCGGCGGCCCGGGCCCCCAGGACGTCTACATCGGCGCCGGAACGCCGCAGACGCGGGTCATTCGAGAGGTCCCGGCAAAAGAGCGGTGAGAATCGGGCGAATCCTCGTCCCGCTTCTTTCTTGCCTCGAAGCGCCACCGGCATGCTGAAATCGCGCCTCATCTTTGTGCTTTGCGCGCTGGCGTGCCTTGCAGCAGGCCTCGTTCCCATGCTGACGGCGCTCGGTCTTATTCCCTCCCTCGCCTCGTCCATGAACGCGCCGCGGTGGGTCGTCTTTCTGGCGGGCAGCCTGTTCTTCATCGTTGGCATGTGGCTGCTCCTGCAGGCCGTCGTCGGCGAGGCCATGGCGAAGGCGTTCGGATGGATCGTCGGTCTCGCGATCTTCCTCGGCCTCGCGGCGATCGCCAACTGGGTTGCGTTCGGCGGCGGCGACCGCAACGATTGCAGCGGGGGCATCTCGGCGCTCGGGTTCAGCTCCACGCGCGCCGTCGCCGAGCTTGAATGCCGCGCCGCGTTCGGCTACGGCGCGCTGCTCATGGATCTCATCCTTTTGTGGGGGCTCGCCTGGTGGCTCGCGAACCGTGCCTTCCCCGGAAGCAAGCCGGCGCGCGCGCTGGAAAAAGTCTCCGAGTGGGGCATCGTCTTGCTCCTGCTGCCGCTCATCCTGCTCGCGTTCCTGCTGCAAGGCATCAAGGACGGCAGCGCGGCGCTGTGGAGCAGGATGCGCGGGCAAGAAGTGACGAAAAGAGGTGACGAAAAGAAGTGACGAGAAAGGGTGACGAAGTGACGGAGAAACGCAAGGATGCGGGATTACCCGTGCGTCAGGAAACCATGGTCTGTCCCCGTTCATCGTTTCTGCGGTTTGGTTCCGATTTTTGTTTCCTTGGCGTCCTTGGCGCCTTGGCGGCTAAGCTGTTCTCTTACCTGAACTGCACCGAAACCGACGGGTTCCCGGGCAGGCCGTCGTAGCGCACGCTCACCGTGGTTCCGGGCTTGGGCGGGAGCGGCGGCGTGAAGGAACCCAGGCTCAAGAGGTGGCCTGCATGGAGCCGCACCCCTGACTTCGAGAGATCCTCGACGAGCCACAGCACGGCGTTGAGCGGGTGATCGAGGATCGCCGTACCCTTCCCGCTCGCGAGGTCCTTGCCGTTCTGATCGGTCACGGTCACCCGCATGTTCGCGAGCGCGTCGGCAAATTCGGACGTCGCCTGAGCCGGGATTCCCTTTCCGACCACGCCGAGCCGCGCGCCGACGTTGATGAGGACGATGAGCGGCCCGGTGAGCTTCTCCCCTTCGGCGAGCACGAGGTCGGGGAGCTCGATGAAAGCCATCACGCGCGAGAGCGAGCGCAGCACCTCGAGATGGGTCTTCGCTTTGTGGATCCCCGCGTCTTTCACTACCACCAGCAGATCGGCCTCGAACACCGGACGCGCGCCGAAATTCGCCGGCACTTCCGCGCCGTCCGGAAGCAGCATCTTCTCCAGCAGCACGCCTCGCACCGGGCTCGAGACGCCGAATCGCTCCTGCAACGCCCTGTTGGTGAGCCCCGCCTTGTAGCCGACGATGCGGTTCTCGACTGACTCCAGCTTCTCGATCAGGCGCCTGCGCCCGCATTCCGCGTCCTGCATGGAGAGATCCGCGCGCAGGCCGCGCACCGGCTCCAGCGCTTCCCGGGCGCGCAGTATCGCGTTGATCCGCTCGTGGGTCGGGCACGCCGCAAACGCGGCCGCAGCAACACCAGCCAGCAGGAAGCCGCCGATGAATCCCGTTCCAATGTCCGTCTTCCAAGCGTGTCGCGGACCATTATTCATGAGGAGCCGGCGGAGGTCATTGGAACGGGATGAACGCCGATAAACGCCGATAAAAACAAAGCTGAACCGCAGAGGACGCAGAGGAAGAGCAAGAACCAAAATCTGACCGCCAAGGCGCCAAGACGCCAAGGGACGTAAGTGGATGGTAAAGGCGAAGCCCCCTTCGCCGGTTTTTCGGTTCACCGTTCACCGTTCACCGTTCACTGTTCACCGTTCACGCCTTTCCAGTGAGGCATATACTATACGAGCGCGGAGGGCTAACCCCCATGTACAAGCACATCCTGCTGCCCACCGACGGCTCCCCGCTGTCGGAAGTCGCGATCAGTAACGGCCTGCAGTTCGCCAAGGCGACCGGCGCGAAGGTGACCGGTTTCTACGTCATGGTCGAGCACCAGCCCGAATCGTTCGAAGACTACGCGCCGGTTGACGCCAAGGCCCCCGCCCTCGAGGAGGTCGCAAAACAGGAAGCGGACAAGTACCTCAAGGTCGTCGCCGACAAGGCGCGCGCGATGGGGATTCCCTGCGAAACCTACTCCATGCGCCACGCCTCGCCCCATCAGGCGATCATCACGTTCGCGACGCAGGGGGGGTGCGACCTCATCATCATGGCCTCCCACGGCCGCAAAGGCATCACCGGCGAGCTGGTGGGCAGCGTAACCTCGCGCGTCATCACCAACTGCAAGATCCCGGTGCTCGTCTATCGTTGACCTGGCTTCGCCCACGTCAACGATAAAGGGATGAGGGCGGAGGGATGAGGGATGAGGGTAAGAGCGTCACTTCGTCACCCCGTCACTTCGTCACCCCGTCACTTCGTCACTGTTTTGCTGCGCCGCCGACGACCGCCGATAACGTCTCGTTAACCCGCGCGCCGCTTTTGGCGTGTCGGCGTTGAACGAATGGTTGGGCGGGCGGAACCCTTCCGCTCCCGCAGCAGCTGGAGCAGGGCGTCATTCACCGCGTGATCATTTGGAAAGGCGCGAGCAAATTGTGGTTGCAGCACCACGACGTTCGACGATTCGGAGACCCTCGCTGCATATTTCCCGCGACCAAGGGTGCCAAAGTCCGAGCGCTTATATTCCGGACGGAGTTCGTCCGCAGGTTTCCGACTAGCCTTCTTCATAAATCTTCCTTTCACCCGGTGTCGCCGGGCGTGCACTGATAACACTGATGAATCCACGAGGATCATCGGTCGGCCCGCATCTTCTCAAGATTCCCCGTCCACTTGAGCTTGCCGCGGCGTTTGCGGATTTGCTCCTGCTCCTTGATCTGAATCAGCAGCCGAACACCCGCTTCGATTACGGCTTTCTTGCTGTTCAAACCAGTGAGGTGCGCTGCGTGCCGCATCAACGCGTCGTCAATCAGGACGTGAATCCGCATAGCCGTTTCTTCGATGTGTAGGCCGCACGCGCACTGTCAACCCGACCCAATCGCCATGCGTTGTAGTCGTGCTGACGGTTTACGGCGGCGCCGCTGCGCCGCCGTTATAATACGCCCCTTTGTCTCGCACTCAGCGTAAGAGAATGTCGGGCGACAAGCAGCTTCGATTCACGATGCTCGACTCGGGTTTCTTATCTGCGTTTATCTGTGTTTATCTGCGGCTCATATCTGCCCTTATTCTTATCGGCGTTTATCGGCGGCTAATTTGCTTTTGATCTTCGGGGTTGATGTGATCAGCGCTCATCTGCCTTTAACTGCGGCTCAAGAAACAGGATTCAGGATCAAGGATTCAGCGTCTTGTTTTCCGTGTTTTTCCGTGTGTTTCCGTGGCTGTTTGGATTTCATCGGCGTCCATCGGCGTCCATCGGCGGCGACCACGGAGGGATGATGGGTGATTTTCTTGGCGCCTTGGCGTCTTGGCGGTTCAATTGTTGTTTTTGATTTTCCTCCGCGTCCTCCGCGATGAGAGGTTCTGGTCTTGATCGGCGTTCATCGGCGTTCATCGGCGGTTCCATTTTTCGGTAGCCCGCAATAAATGCTGCTCTACGCACTCACGATCTTCACGAGCGCGTTCCTGCTGTTTCTCGTCCAGCCGATCGTGGCGAAGCAGATCCTGCCGTGGTTCGGCGGCTCCGCCGCGGTGTGGACCACCTGCCTCGTGTTCTTCCAGTTCCTGCTGCTCTTCGGCTACGCTTATTCCGACTGGACCACGCGCAAGCTCGCCCCGCGCAGGCAGGTCGCGCTGCACATCGTGCTGCTCGCGTTGAGCGTGGCCTCGCTCCCGATCATTCCCGACGCAAGCTGGAAGCCGCAAGGCGAAGACGACCCGACCTGGCGCATCCTCGGGCTCCTCGGGGTCACGATCGGGCTTCCCTATTTCCTGCTCTCCACCACCGGGCCGCTGGTGCAGGCGTGGTTCGCGCGCACCTTTCCCGCCGGCACGGTGTACCGCCTGTTCGCGCTCTCCAACTTCGGCTCGCTCCTCGCGCTGGTCGCCTACCCGTTCGCGGTCGAGCCGTGGATCACGACGCTCGAGCAGTCCCGGGGCTGGACCGCGGGCTACGTCGCGTTCGTCGCGCTCTGCGCCGGCGCGGCAATGTACAGCGTGCGCGCGCAGCGGGCCAACGGCGGCGCGGAAGCGGTGACGGTGCCGGACGACGGCCCCCCGCCCGGGCCCGCGCACTACGCGATGTGGCTGCTGCTCTCGGCGATGGGCTCTTTCATGCTGCTCGCGGTGACCAATCACATCACGCACGACGTGGCCTCGGTCCCGTTCCTGTGGATCCTGCCGCTCACGCTCTATCTCGTGACCTTCATCCTCTGCTTCGAGGGCCGCGGCTGGTACCAACGCTACATCTTCCTCGGTCCACTGCTCGTCGTAGTGGGCGCGATGGCGTGGGCGCTGCACGCCGAGCGCGGCATCATGGACATCAAGGAGGCGGTCCCGCTCTTCTCGGTGGGACTGTTCGTGTGCTGCATGTTCTTCCACGGCGAGCTCGCGGCGATGAAGCCCGCGCCTCGCTATCTCACGGCCTTCTACCTCATGGTGTCGCTCGGCGGCGCGCTCGGCGGGGTCGCCGTCGGGCTGGTCGCGGCGAAGGTGTTCAACACCTACTACGAATTCGGGATCGGCCTGGTGGTGACGCTACTGATCGCGGCTTTCGTCATGCGCACCATGCACGCGGCGGTGCCGATGCTCATACTCGCCGCCGTCGGCTTCAGCGGCTTCCACGTCTACCAGTACCTCGGCATGCTCGCGAAGGACGCGCGGGTGATGACGCGCAATTTCTACGGCACCCTGCGCGTAAAGGACATCGGCGGCGAGACCGACCAGGACGCGACCCGGCGCCTGATGCACGGGGTCATCATGCACGGGGAGCAATACCTCGCGCCGGACCGGCGCAGCGAGCCCACGACATACTACGGAGAGACGGCGGGAGTCGCCCGCGCGATCAAGGCGGTCAACCTGCCCTCGGTCCGCGTCGGCGTGGTGGGGCTCGGCACCGGCACGCTCGCGACCTACGGCCGCGACGGCGACGTATACCGCTTCTACGAGATCAACCCGCAGGTCGTGGAGGTCGCGCGCAAGGAGTTCCACTTCCTTGGCGAGAGCGCGGCGAAAATCGAGACCGTGCTGGGAGATGCGCGCCTCGCCATGGAGCGTGAGCCGGCACAGAACTACGACCTGCTTGTGGTGGACGCGTTCTCGAGCGACTCGATCCCGGTGCATTTGATCACGCGCGAGGCGATGGCCGTGTATCTGAAGCACGTCAAGCCCGATGGGGTGGTCGCGTTCCATGTCACCAACCGCTTCCTGCGCCTTGCGCCGGTGGTGAAGCGCATCGCCGACGAGCACAGGCTGCACGCCGCGCTGATCGTGGACGAGCCCGAAGATTCCGACCTGGCCAAGACCGACTGGGTGCTGGTCGTCCGCAACCAGTCGCTGCTCGAGCGCCCCGAGATCGCGCAATTTGTGAGCGCGATCGAGGACATCCCCGGCATGCGGGTGTGGACCGACGATTTCAACAATCTGTTCCAGATACTGAAATAGGGAAAAGATTTTCGTTCGGCCGGGCGGACCAGTCTCGCCTAGTGCCGTTCCAACTATATCGAGCTAACTGTTGCGTATGGTCGAGGCATGATGTGAGGTGGAAGGCGTTGAGCAATCATTATGTCCATTAAGTTGGAACGGCACTAGTGCCTGGATGGCGCGGCACTCGTTGGCGGCGCCTCCCCCGACGCGCCGCGCTGCCACGGCCAACGGCCGCTCACCTCCAGCTCGAGGGCAAAGCTCAGAAGCGTGCGGATTGCCACGATCACAGCCAGAACGCCCAGGTTCTGGAAGGTAGGCTCGATTGCCACGGTGCCGATGATGTCGGCGATCACGAGGAGTTCCAGCCCGAGCAGGATTGCGCGCCCCAGGTCGGCGCGGTACGCGTGGTAGGCCGCAGGGAACAGCCACTGCTGCATCAGACGGTAGAGAAATAGGGCTGTGGCCAGGACCGCCCCAAACACGAGAATGCCGACGCTGGCAAGTTCAAACGCCCGGGCGACCCCCGCAACAAGATAGTTGTAGTCCATCACGCTTCTCCATCAATTGCGCAGTGCGTCCTCGCCAGCCTCCGACGTCGCCGGCCTGACGACACAGAGTCAGCGGCCCGCCTCTTGGCGGGTCCGCTGGACTGCCGGGTTACGCGCAACCATGGAAAGACACTGCACCTCCTCACCTGCCGTCCTCATCGAGGAGATACGGTCTTTCCTTCTCTGGGGTCTTCAACCAATCCAGGTAATACTCGGCGCGTTTGGATTGAATGCTCGCCATATTGCTCATCGCCCAATTCTCCGATTCGGGCGCTTTTTCCACCCATTTACACTCATCAAGCGAGCCTTTGAATTCAGATGTGCTTAGTTCCTGCTTGTGCACCGGGTCGAGTGAGAAACGCGCCTTCCAGAAGCCCATTCTAGGTGTCACAAGGACATAATAGGTTTTGTTTGGCAGCACTTCTGCACTCATGAAATCCGCATTCTCTCCAATGACCATGAACAAGTGCTTGCCGGGATCCAATCGGTAAGCGACCTTGGTCTTGGCCGCCACAATGCCAACCAGTGATGGGTAGTTGTCCTTTATTTCAAATACGCTGGATTGAATCGCAAAGCCGAGACCTGATGGCCGCATAAACACGACCACCGCCTTGCCTTCCTCGGGCACGATTGCCGCTTTCTCCGCAGAAACCTCTCGCATATTTACGACGGTGCCCGCGCATCCGGAAACGAGCAACGCGAGTACCACCAATATGGATGCCGACCAACCCAGTATGTTCTTCCGCATTTTGTTGCTCCTTTTCATTTGGCTGCATGTGAATGAAGCTAACCCCCTGACGTGTATTAGTTGACAAGAAAGTTGGATGGCAAGGCGCCATTCTGCGCCGCGGGATTGTATGGTTCAATCTAATCATGGAGTACAAGAAAAGCCCCGCCGCAGCGGGGCTTTGCATTCCCTGGGACTCCGCGCGAATTGAGCGGCATTGGTGTCCGCTCCAATTCGCGCAGTTAAAACGGCCGCGCGCCAGCGGTCCGTTTTAACAACAGTTAGTAGTCCATGTCCCCCATCCCGCCGTGCGCGTGCGCCGGCTTCTCGTCCTTCGGCATCTCCGCCACCATGGCGTCGGTGGTGAGGATCAGGCCCGCAACCGAGGCGCCGTTTTGCAGCGCGCAGCGCGCGACCTTGGTCGGATCCACCACGCCCATTTCGACGAGATTGCCATATTCGTTGGTCTGGGCGTTGAAGCCGTAGTTGCCCTTGCCCTCGCCCACCTTGTTCACCACCACCGAAGCCTCGACCCCGCCGTTCGCCGCGATCCAGCGCAGCGGCTCTTCCAGCGCGCGCATCACGATCTTCACGCCCGCATCCTGGTCGTGGTTGTCGCCCTTGAGCTTGCCTTGCAAGGCGTGCCGCGCACGCAGATAGGCCACGCCGCCGCCAGCAAGGATCCCCTCCTCGACCGCCGCGCGGGTCGCGTGCAGCGCGTCTTCCACGCGCGCTTTTTTCTCCTTCATCTCGACTTCCGTCGCCGCGCCGACCTTGATCAGCGCCACCCCGCCGGCGAGCTTCGCCACCCGCTCCTGCAGCTTCTCGCGGTCGTAGTCGCTCGTGGTCTCCTCGATCTGGGTGCGGATGTTCTTGACGCGGCCCTCGATTTGCTCCTTCTCGCCCGCGCCGTCGATGAGGGTGGTGTTCTCCTTCTCCACCTCGATGCGCTTGGCGCG
>JACPEF010000170.1 GCA_016183675.1 Betaproteobacteria bacterium | reverse complement strand
TTCTTCCCATTGCGGCAGCCAATCGCCCGTCGGGGCGCTGCACCACGGTGACTGCGGGCGCAGCTTCGGCAGGCCCAATTCTTCCCAGATCTTTTTCGCGCGCTCCATGTACTCCTGCTTGGGCAGCGCGAGCGGCGGCAAATCCTCCTTCGCGGTGGCATCGATGAGCAGCGTCGAGTCTTCCTCCTGTTCGTAGACGTCCTCCTGCTCGCGCTCCGGCCCGTGGCCCAGGCTGCGGTACGGGAGCACCTGCAGGTCCGTGACCGGGTTCATGCGGAAGGCGAGCGCCCAGAAGATCGCGTCCGAGTTGTCGGGATCTATGTCCTCGCTCACGGCGATGCAGATCTTGCCGCAGTCGGCCTTGAACGAGGTCGCGCCGTAGAGCGCGCGCCAGATCTCGGTGCGCGGCGTACGCTTCTCCACCGTGACGATCGCGACGCGCCGCAGCGCCGTCATACGCTCGTGCAGCGTCACGCGCTTCACGCCGCGCACGCCGAGCGTGTTACGCAGGTGCGAGAGAAACATCGGTTCGTAGGAGACGCGCTTGATCGCGCTCGACTCGCTCGGCGTCACCTGGCTCAGGTAGGACGCGACGATCGCGTTCCTGCGATGCGTGATCGCGGTGACGCGCATCGGCATGTTGAATTCCTCGAGCGCGACGTGGCCGTGCGACTCGCCGAACGGGCCCTCGGGCTCGAGGTACTCGGTGTCGATCAGGCCCTCGATCACGATCTCCGCTTCCGCCGGCACCAGTAAATCCACGGTGTGTGCGCGCACGACGTTGATGGGCTCGCCGGCGACCGCGCCCGCGACGCCGACCTCGTCCACATCGAGCGGCAGCTTCATCGGCGCGACGAACGCGACGCACGGCGGGCATCCGAGCACGATCGCGCACGGCATCGTCTTCTCGCCGCGGCTCTGGTACTTGAGGTAATGCAGGTAGCCGCCGGCGCCGCCCACGCGGGTCGCCATGCGCACGACCAGGCGGTCCGGCGCCTTGAGCCCCCCGCGGTAGGTACCGTGGTTCTGGACGCCTGTCTCCGGGTCCTTGGTGATGACGTTGGTCGCGGTCAACGTCGGGGCGCCGTCGAAGCCCGGCGTCGAGATCGGGATCGGCAGCATGTCGAGCCCGTTGCCCTCCCCTTTCAGAGCCGCGCCTTCGATCACGACTTCCTGGCACGCTGCCTCCTTCACGATGCGCGGCGGGATGGGGTTGGCGATCGCGTGATCCCATTTGGGCTGGACGTGGTCAGCCGGAGCGCGCATCCCGATGCAATAGATGACGCGGTTGCCGGCAAACGCGCCGACCACGACGGGAAACTTGTACTTCCGGCCACGCCCGTCCACGACGTTCGTGAACAGGAACGCCTTGCGCTCGTGCTCCTCGATCCCGCCGACGTACTGCCAGCGCACCAGCGGATGCAGCTCGGCGTCCTTGTTGATCGGCCGGTCCACGGTGAGGAGCAACCCCCGCTTCTTCAGCTCCTCGAGATGCTCGTGGAGATCGGCGTAGCCGCGCTTTGCCTCGGAAGCGTGACTTGTGACTTGTGACTCGTGACTGGTTAGCGTCTGCCTTTTTGCCATTCAGCACCTGCTGCCTTTCGCGCTGTTCTCGGTCGCTGGTGACCGGTCACGGGTCACCGGCTTCGAGTCATCGTAGCGCACCTGGCGCCGACTTCACAACACGGAGCGGCACGGGAAATGAAGAATCGTAGGCAACAAAAAAGGCCCGCAGGACGCAGGCCTTCGAGGCTGCTACACCCGGGGGCTCGGTCACCCCTCTGTTGCGCGCAGACGAGGCGCGCTCGTGTCGCCAATCAATTGACCTCGATGCCGGCGGTCTTGATGACCTTCTTCCAGCGCTCGTGGTCTTCTCGCACGGGAAAAAAATGGGGTCAGTGTAAGATTTCCGCAGAGCGTCAACCTCGCACCGCGAAAAAGTTACACTGACCCCATTCATTCACAAGCAGGTGAACCCCATGATGGGGCGGTCCGCGAGTGCCATTGACAGCGGCCGCGCGCGCAGAGAATAATCGCAACCACACGGAGGAGCAGCATCATGAAAATCCGCGAGCTCGGGCACGTCGTGCTCCAGGTCGTTGACCTGGATCGCTCGCTCCCGTTCTACCGCGACACGCTGGGGCTGCCGCTGGTGTCGCTCGGCGCCCCCCGCGGCCGGCGTATGGCGTTCTTCTCGCTCGGCGCGAAACACCACGACCTGGCGCTGCTGGAACTGGGGCCAGGCGCCGGGCCGAACGACCACTCCCGCGCCGGCGTGTTCCACGTCGCGTTCAAGGTAGGCGACGATATCGAAGCACTGCGCGAGGCCAAGGCGCGCATCGACGCCGCCGGCGTGCCGGTGGTGCGCGTCACCGAGCACGTGACGACGCTCTCGCTGTACGTGAGCGATCCCGACGGCATCACGGTGGAATTGTTCATCGACACCGATCCCGCCACCTGGCGCGACCACCCGCATCCTCTGGGGGAGCTCGCCAAGCCGCTTGTCCTTTAGCCGCGCCGGGCAAAGATCGTCAAGGAAACCGGCGCCCGGCTCGAGTGAGCGGCAAGCGGCCGTGGCGTGAAATGAAAAAGGCCTGCGACAACGCAGGCCTTTTTTAATCGAATCTGGCGCGCCCGGCAAGTTTCAATGCTACCGGGGCGGATTACCCTCCGTGCGGGGCTCAAAATTCCGCGCGCAGCCCGGCACCGATGGTCAGTTCCTTCGGAGCGGTCGGATCGTGGTCCGGCTGGTGGCGGAGCGCAACCCCCAGGAACCACTTGGTCTGGCGATTGATCGGGCGCATATAGAGCGCCTCTGCACGCGTCTCACGCCCGTCGGGCCGCAGCGATATCGAGCGCGATGCCATCACCGGCGATCCGTCCTCGGCCGCCGCCACCGGCACCACCATCTGCATCGCGCCCGAGACCGCGCGCAGGGGCTGCGATACCGTGATGCTGAGGCTGTCGCCCGCACGGAACGCCTCCTGCAACGAGGCGAATACCGCGTAAGCCTCGCTGCGGCTGGCCGTGTAGCCAGTAACCAGTGAGTCCGCCCGGTTCGCTATGCCGTCCGTGTAGCCCGCCGTGTACTGGGCGCCGACCTTCAAGCGCGCGGCGGGCGAGAACGCCACGCCGAAATGGGCGACGGTGGTGCCGGTGTTTCCCGAAAAACCGAGTGCGCCGGTCTGGGTGGTGCCCAGCACCGAGTCGCTTTCCTGCAGCCGCCCGATTCCCGCACTCCACAGGAAGGAGTCAAACTGTCCGGAGACCTCACCCACCGTCATGCTCTGGCGGCGCCCGGAGGTCTGCGGCACGCCGTCGTAGGTCGTGATGCGTGGATCGGACACCAGCAACCCGATTTTCAGGTGCAGCCCGCCGGTGACCGGGAAGCCGATGCCGGCGTGCATGTGCTGCGAGGCGAGCGAGAAGTACGGGTTAGCCAACGCGGCGGTGAATTGAGCTTCGCCGCGGCGGGCCAGCTCGCCCGCGAGACCGAAGGATTGCGCTCCCATCCCGGAGAGGCCAAACATCAGCTCGCGACCGCCGGCGTCGACGGCCGATATAGCGTATCCGCCGTCGCTCAACCCGAGACCGCCCTGGGGCGCCGGCTGCCCGAGAGTCAGCCGCGTGGCTTCCGATCGATAGGCAACCCGCCATGTGGCGCCGTTCTGCGAGTAGGTGCGCTCCGCTGCTGCATCAACCGCTGCGAGCATAGGCGTCAGGCTGTTCCCGGCGGACGTCACGCGGCGCACCGTCGGGGCGAGATCAACCTGGAAATCCCGGCTGTAGCTGTCGAAAGCGGCGACCTGCATGAGCCCGGCGCGACCCGCCGCCTGCAGCGCGGCGCTGGTCGCAGCGGAGCCCGTCAGTGATGTTCCAGTTACCGCGACTGTAGTACCGCTCGACGTGGAGGTTGTCAGTGATCCGATCGGGGCTAGAGCGGCTTCGAGATTCAGTAAACCGCGCCCGTAGACGGGGTCGACTCCCGTCGCCCCTAGATCCGTCGCGCTGTCGAACAGGATCGAGGTGATTTGCGGCGCGGTGAGCCAGGTCCACCCGCTCTTGATGAGAGCCACCGCGCCGGCCACATACGGCGTGGCCATCGAGGTGCCGCTCAGCGTGGCGTAAGTCGCTTGATACTGCTTGGTTTTCCGGTTTAATTTCGTGTACGTGGAATAAATGCTGACCCCTGGCGCGACCAGATAGAAGTACTTCGTGTCGCCAGCGCGATTGGACCAACTGGCGATCACGTTATTGGCGTCAACGGCGCCGACTGCGATGATCTGGCCGTTGGCCCAGGCTTCTTTCGCGTAGCGTGCCGGATAGATGGGATTTGCTCCCCCATCGTTGCCGGCAGCAGCAGCCACCGCCATTCTCGCGTTGACGGCGTCTTTCAAGGCGTTCGCAATCGTCGTCGACGGCGAAGACGAGCCCAGCGAGAGATTGATCACAATCGGCGCAAACCGATGGTGGCCGTCCAGATTGGTTCCAAGGTAGAACTTTCTTTGGCTGACGGCGTATTGAATGCCGTTGGCGACCGAGGTGCTGGTTCCAAAACCATTCTTGTCCAGCACCTTGATCGGCAGCAGGAAGGCATCGTATGCCACACCGAACATTCCTTTGTCGGGCGGATTGTTTCTCCCCGCACCGATGATCCCGGTGACGTGGGTGCCGTGACCGTTGCCGTCGGTCACGTTGCTCGAGCCGTCGAAAGCGTTGTAACCGGGCCGCACCCTGACGCCGAACTCGGGGTGGGTCACCATGAGTCCGGTGTCGAGGATCGCGGCGGTGACGTCGAGGCCGGTCACGCCCAGCGAGTACAGGGCGGGCGCCTTGATCTGGTAGACGCCGCGGCTGTTTTTCTCCTCCGTGGTCTGGGCGCTGGCAAGGCCGCTGGAAGTTAGAACGGCGATCGCGAGGACGGGGGAAAGAGGCCGAAGCATTCTTTCAAACGCGTTGGACTTCGCTTGAACGCTCATGGTCGTCCCCCTGGGGTGAACGCGGCTGACCTACAATACGCCCGTTTTTTTGGGATTGGAATAGCCCCTCGGATCGCCGGCTTCCGGCGGCAAACGGCCACGAATGAGCCGCATCTGCAGCAAGAAAAAAGGCCTGCGACAACGCAGGCCTTTTTCAATCGAATCTGGCGCGCCCGGAGGGATTCGAACCCCCTACCCCTTGGTTCGTAGCCAAGTACTCTATCCAGTTGCGCTACGGGCGCTTTTCGGAGGCCGGATTATACCAAAAGGCGTGACTCGTGACTGGTGACTCGCCTGAGGGATGCGGGATGCGGGATGCGCGATGCGGGATGCGCAATGAGAGATGAGGGATGCGCGATGAAACTAAGGCAGAAGGATTCCTGAGTGCTATCCGCGTTTATCTGCGGTTGTATTTCTGTTTTGTTTTCCTCTGCGTCCTCGGCGTTCTCGGCGGTGAAAGGTGGTCTTGTACTTCGTGGTGTCTTGGAGTCTTGGCGGTCAATTATTGTTCCGGTTCTCTCGGCGTCTTGGCGGTTCAATTTCTGTTTTTGGTTTTTCTTGGCGGTTCAGCTTTTAACACGCTTCACCCAGCGCGCGACGATCATCGCGGTATCGGCCGGGCCGAGCCCTTCCTTCGCCGCCTGATCGAAGCACTCGAGCGCGCGCTGCGAGACCGGCAGCTCGGTCCCGAGCGCCTTCGCCTCCTCGATCATCGAACGCAAGTCCTTCCGCGCCGAGTCCACGTCGAACGTGACCGCCTTGACCTCCTCGCCCTTCAGCGCCCCGGCAATGGTAGGCCCGCGCACCTTGAGCGCGTTCGGGCCTCCCGAGGTGTCCGCGAAGATGTCCATCAGCCGCGCGGGATCCAGCTTCAGCGGCGCGCACAGCGCCAGCGCCTCGCCGAACGCCTGCCAGTAAACCATCAGGGGGAGATTGATCGCGAGCTTCATCCGCGCACCCGCGCCGATCGGCCCGACGTGCTCGACCCGGCGGCACATCTGGTCGAGCAGCGGCTTCGCGCGCGCCACATCGGCCGCCTCGCCGCCGGCGAAGCCGAAGAGTTTCCCGTCCTTCGCGGGCCCGACGGTGCCCCCGACCGGGCAATCGATCATCACCGCGCCTTTCTGCTTCACCTTCGAAGCGAGCGCGATCGCGGTTTCCGGGCGCACCGTGCTCATCTCGACAAAGAGCTTCCCGGAGACGTTGCCCGAGAGCAGTCCCTGCGGGCCGTGGTACACGGCCTCGATCGCCTTCGCGTCGGTCAGGATGGTGATCACCGTCTCGGACTCGGCTGCGAGCGCGGCGGGCGTCGCCGCCAATCTTGCGCCGGCGGCGGCGAGTGACGTGGTTTTACCGGGCGTGCGGTTCCACACCGTGACCGGTTGACCGAGGCCCAGCAGGCGGCCGGCGATGGCGGCGCCCATCTTGCCCGCGCCGGCGATGCCGATTTTCATACGTTGCCCCCTTGGATAGTGACGAAGTGACGCAGTGACGAGGTGACGAACACCCGTTACTCGCGGGGGCGCAGGTTGACACGCGCTGCACGCTTCAGTCAAATTAGCCGGCCCCATGATCAGGATGAGGGCGGATGGAGCCGAAGGAGCAAGGCAGAAGGATTCTTGAATTCTATCCGCGTTTATCTGCGTTTATCTGCGGCTCCATTCTGGTTTTTCTTGGCGGTCTTGGCGTCTTATATGGACGCCCCCCGCTTGGCAAGTGATTTTCTCGATGGTGACAGAGTGGTAAGGGCTGCAGTCTTATATCCGGCCTCGTGGTGCAGGCTCAGTGTATAAGCCTGCGGGCACATGATGGAATTCGCCG
>JACPEF010000160.1 GCA_016183675.1 Betaproteobacteria bacterium | reverse complement strand
TTTGCGAACGAGGGCTTCCGGCTCGCGGTCGATCTCGAGCAGCAGACCGTGACCACGCCCGGCGGGGAGAGCTTCGGCTTCGACATCGATCCGTTCGACAAGCACTGCCTGTTGAACGGCCTCGACGAGATCGGGCTCACGCTGCAGCACGCCGAGAGAATCAAGGCGTTCGAGACGGAGCACCGCGAGCGCCAGCCCTGGCTGTTCACCTAACTTTTCACCACAGAGACACAGAGGCGCAGAGGAAAGCGGACATTTTCAACGCAAAGACGCGAAACCTGCGAAAAAAGAATAGTCTTGTTTCTGCCCTGCGTTGAGGAGTTTTTGATTTTCTCCGTGTCTCTGTGCCTCTGTGGTTCAGGTTATTGAATGAAAATCGCGGTACTGGCCGGTGACGGCATCGGCCCCGAGATCGTCGCGCAGGCCGTGAAAGTGCTCCGAGCGCTCGCCGGCGACGGGCTCAGGCTCGAGCTGGAAGATGCGCCCTTCGGCGGGGCGGGCTACGAAGCGTACGGCGATCCCCTGCCCGAGCCGACGTTGAGGCTCTCGCGCGCGGCGGACGCCGTGCTGTGCGGCGCGGTGGGCGGGCCGAAGTACGACGGGCTGCCGCGTGTGCAGCGTCCCGAGCAGGGGATACTGCGCATCCGCAGGGAGCTGGGGCTGTTCGCCAACCTGCGGCCTGCAGTCCTGTTTCCGGAGCTGGCGGGCGCCTCGACGCTCAGGCCCGACGTGGTCTCAGGGCTCGACCTCATGATCGTGCGGGAGCTGACCGGCGACATTTACTTCGGCGAGCCGCGTGGCCGGCGCACCAACGCCCGCAACGAGCGCGAGGGCTTTGACACGATGCTCTACAGCGAGCCGGAGATCCGGCGCATCGCCGAAGTCGGTTTTGCGACGGCGATGAAGCGCGGCAGGAAACTCTGCTCGGTGGACAAGGAGAACGTGCTCGAAACGAGCCGGCTGTGGCGCGAGGTCGTGAGCGACGTCGCCAGGAAGTATCCGCAGGTTGCGCTCAGCCACATGTACGTGGACAACGCGGCGATGCAGCTCGTGCGCTCACCCAGGCAGTTCGACGTGATCGTGACCGGGAACCTGTTTGGCGATATCCTGTCGGACGAGGCTTCGATGCTGACGGGCTCGATCGGGATGCTGCCGTCCGCGTCGCTGGGTGAACGCGCCAAGGGGCTCTACGAGCCGGCGCACGGCTCGGCGCCGGACATCGCGGGCAGGAATCTCGCGAATCCGCTGGCGACGATCCTGTCGTCAGCCATGATGTTGCGCTATACGTTCAACCAGGACGAGGCGGCGCGCCGCATCGAGGGCGCCGTGAAGCGCGTGCTCGGGCAGGGCTGCCGGACGGCAGACATCCACGAGGCCGGCAAGAAGAGGCTCGGCACCGCTGAGATGGGCGACGCGGTCGTAGCGGCGCTGCGACAGTGATGGGTGAAGCGTGATGAGTGATGCGATGAAGAAGGTCGGATTGATCGGATGGCGCGGCATGGTGGGATCCGTGCTCGTGGACCGCATGCGCGCGGAGCGCGACTTCGACTTGATCGAGCCGGCGTTCTTCTCCACGTCCCAGATCGGCGGCAGGGGGCCGAAGCTCGGGAAGGAGACGCCCCCGGTCAAGGACGCGCGCGACCTCAAGGAGCTGGCCGCGATGGAGATCCTCATCTCCTGCCAGGGCGGCGACTACACCCACGAGACCTACCCGAAGCTGCGCGCCGCCGGATGGAAGGGATACTGGATCGATGCGGCATCCGCGCTGCGGATGGAACAGGACGCCGTCATCATTCTCGATCCGGTCAACCTGGACCTCATCGAGGACGCGGTCGCGAGCGGGGTGAGGAATTACATCGGCGCCAATTGCACCGTGAGCCTCATGTTGATGGGGCTCGCCGGCCTGTTCAAGGCCGGGCTCGTGGAATGGATGACGGCGATGACCTACCAGGCCGCCTCCGGTGCCGGGGCGCAACACATGCGGGAGCTGGTCCAGCAGATGGGCAAGCTGCACGGCGCCGCGCGCGACCTCGCGGACGACCCGGCGGCGGCGATATTGGAGATCGACAGGGCGGTCGCCGGGGCGATCCGCAGCGAAAGCCTTCCGGCCGAGAACTTCGGCTATCCGCTCGCTGGAAGCTTGCTGCCATGGATAGACAAGGATCTCGGCAACGGCCAGAGCCGAGAGGAATGGAAAGGCATGGCCGAGGCCAACAAGATCCTCGGCCGTTCCGCCGACCCGGTTCCGGTGGACGGCATCTGCGTGCGTGTCGGGGCGATGCGCTGCCACAGCCAGGCGCTCACGATCAAACTCACGAAGGATGTTCCGTTGGCCGAGATCGAGGGCATCCTCGCTTCGGCACACGCGTGGGTCAAAGTCATTCCCAACCGGATCGAGCCGACGCTCAACCGGCTGACGCCCGCGGCGGTGACGGGAACGCTGACGATTCCGGTGGGACGCCTGCGCAAGCTGCCGATGGGCGGACACTATCTCGCTGCATTCACGGTCGGCGACCAGCTGCTGTGGGGCGCGGCCGAGCCCTTGCGGCGCATGCTGCGCATCCTGCTCGAGGTCGGGGCCGCGCCGGTGCGCTCGCGGGGGGCTGCCAGGAGCGAGACAACGGTGCGAGCTTGATCGGGCGCGCCCGTAACGCCGTGCGCGATCTCATCGTCAAGACATGGCTTGTGGCATTGCTGTTCGCGCTCGCGCCCTGTGTTGCAAACGCGGCCGGGTTGGGGCGGCTCACCGTACTGTCTGCGTTGGGCCAGCCGCTCAACGCGGAGGTCGAGCTGGTCTCGGTATCCAAGGAGGAGCTCTCCTCGCTCAGCGCCCGTCTTGCTTTGCCCGATGCGTATCGCCAAGCCAACCTGCAGTACAACGCGGCACTCCCGGGCGCGCGGCTCAGCATCGAGAAGCGTGCCGACGGACAGCCCTATCTCAAGATCACCTCGAGCCGGCCGGTCAACGAGCCTTTCATCGACCTGCTGATTGAATTGACCTGGTCGTCGGGGCGGCTGGTTCGCGAATACACCGCGCTGCTTGATCCGCCCGGTCTCGCGCCGGAGCCGCCCGCCCCGGCCGTCTCCGTAGCGCCCGAGCCGCGTCCCGTGCCCGAGACGCTTCCCGCGCCGGAGCCGCAACCGCCGGTGACTGCTGCAGTGAGCACGCCGATTGTCCGCGCGCCACGGGTGGGAGAGAAGGAATACGGCCCGATCCAGCGCGGCGAAACGCTCGGCAAGATCGCTAAGAGCGTGATGCCGCAGGGCGTCACACTGGAGCAGATGCTCGTCGCCCTCTACCGCGGCAATCCCGAGGCGTTCATCCGCAAGAACCTGAACCTGGTGCGCACGGGCAAGATCCTGCGCATACCCGAAAGTGAGGCGGTCACCGCCATTGCGAAGGGCGAGGCGGTCAAGGAATACCGCATGCACGTGGCGGACTGGAACGCTTACCGCCAGAAGCTTGCCGACGCCGCCGGCATGGCGCCGTCCGAAGCCCGTAGCGCGGCGCGAGGCAAGATCACCGCCAAGGTCGAGGACAAGGGCGCTGGCGGGCCGAAGGATGTCGTGCGCCTGTCCAAGGGCGAGCCGCCGGGCGCCCCCGGCGCGAAGGGCAAGCCGCGCAGCGCCGCCGAGCGCATCCGCATGCTGGAAGAGGAAGTGGTCGCGCGCGAGAGGGCGTTGAACGAAGCCAACGAACGGGTGACCCAACTCGAGAAAACGATCAAGGACATGCAGAAGCTGGTCGAGCTGAAGAGCCCGGCCATGGCCGCGGCCCAGCAGCAGGCGCAGCTCGCCGCCAAGCCGGAGGCGCCGAAACCGAAGCCCATGGTCGTCGCGCCGCCCCCGCCGCAACCGGATCTGATCGACCAGGCCATAGAGGTGGTCTCCGATCCGCTCTATCTCGCTGCGGGCGGCGGCGTCATCGCGCTCGGCGGACTGGCGTTCTGGATGGTGCGCCGGCGCCGCGCCCAGGAAGCGGCGGATGACACTCCGCCCAGGTCCGCACCGATACTGGCCACGGCGGCTGTCGCTGCGGCGGGGGCGGCCGCCGCAACCCTAGACGCTGCCGCCGCAACGCCCACCGCCACCCCGGCACGGGCCGGGGCCGTGGCGGCCTCGACCGAGGAGGTCGATCCGCTCGCGGAAGCCGAGGTCTATATTGCCTATGGGCGCGACGGGCAGGCCGAGGAGATCCTCAAGGAAGCGCTTGCCAAGGCACCGATGCGCGAGGACGTGCAGTTGAAGCTCCTCGAGATCTACGCAGCGCGCAAGGACAAGACCCTGTTCGGCAGGCTCGCCGGCGGTTTGCACAAGCAGACGAGTGGCGCCGGCGAGAACTGGCTCAAGGTGGCGGCGATGGGCTACGCGCTCGAGCCCGGCAACGCGCTCTACGAAGCGGGCAAGGGCACGCAGGCGCCGGTACCCGCCCCGAGAGGCCCGATCACCGGCTCCGACCTCGACTTCGACCTCGGGCTCAGCGGGCCTGCTGGCCTCACCACGACCGACATCACGCTCGACGCCGACGCGGCGCAGGCGGCCACGCAGACGGTGCTCGATACAGGCATGGCCGCCGCCGCGCAGAGGGCGGAGGAAGCGCCGACGGCCGGGCCCCTCGTGCCCGACTTCACGCTCGATGTGCCGCCGGCAGGAGCCGCGACGCGGACCGACCTCTCGCTCGACGCGGCTGCACCTGCGCCGGACACCGGCGTCATCGATTTCCACATCGACTTGCCGAAGACCCAAGCCGCCGGTGAGGGTCCGCGCACCGTGGTGACACCCGCAGCGCCCCCCGGCGGGCTCGATTTCAAGCTCGATATTCCCGAAGTGAATCTGAATCTCGCCGGCGGGCCGAAGACGGTAACGGCGGCGGCAGGAGACAAGAACGGCCATTGGTACGACGTCCAGACCAAGTTCGATCTGGCCAAGGCGTACCAGGAGATGGGCGACAAGGCCGGCGCCAAGGAGATCCTGCAGGAAGTGATCAAGGAAGGCGACGCCGAGCAGAAAGCCCAGGCAAAGGCGCTGTTGAACACCCTAGGTTGAGCGGGCAGGCGGGACGGATCGAACCGCGGCAGTGCGACGCTGTCGCGGTTTTTGTTTTCTGGAGGCGTTCAAGATCAGTTTAGCCACAGAGAGCACAGAGAACACAGGGAGTTGCAGTTAGAAACCGGTTTTTGACGTTTTTCTCTGTGAACTCTGTGTCCTCTGTGGCTGGATTCTACTTTTGCGATTCTTCAAGATGGGTTCGGGTCCATGAGGATCGCGCTGGGTGTGGAATACGACGGTAGCCGCTTCTGCGGCTGGCAGACCCAGCCCGGGGGCTGCGCCGTGCAGGACGCGCTGGAACGCGTGCTCGCCGATATCGCCGGCGCGCCCGTGGCCACCACGTGCGCCGGGCGCACCGATGCCGGCGTGCACGCGCTTGCGCAGGTCGTGCATTTCGACACCGCAGCCGAGCGCCCGGCGGCGGCCTGGGTGCGCGGGGTGAACGCCGTTTTGCCGCCGGCCTGCGCCGTGACCTGGTCGCAGGAGGTGGCGGAGGATTTTCACGCGCGCTATTCGGCGGTCAGCCGCTCCTACCGCTACGTACTGCTCAACCATCCGGTGCGGCCGGCGGCGGAATACGCGCGGGTGGGGTGGTTCCATGTGCCGCTCGATCTGGAGCCGATGCAGCGCGCGGCGCGGCTTCTGCTCGGCGAGCACGACTTCAGCGCGTTTCGCAGCTCGGAGTGCCAGGCGCGCACGCCGGTGCGCACGCTCACCAGGCCCGGTGTCGAGCGCCGCGGCGATCATGTCGTGTTCGATTTTTGCGCCAACGCTTTCCTGCACCACATGGTGCGCAACATCGTGGGATGCCTGGTTTACGTCGGGAAAGGCAAGTATCCTCCGGAATGGGTGGGAGAATTGCTGGAAGGCCGCGACCGCACGCGCGCCGCACCCACCTTCGAGGCGGCCGGACTGTATCTGTCGCAGGTGACATACGAGGCGCGCTGGGGGCTCCCGGCGGCGCCGCGTTCAACGCTGATGGCGCAGAGCAAGTTCTTGAACCACGAGGGACACTAAGAACACGAAGTTTTTTGAACGAACCGCTTTTCCTTTGCGTCCTTTATGGTTAAAGATTCTGCTTTTCCAGACTTTTAAGATGGGGCGTGATTGACATGGCTGCGGCAGTCAAGATCTGCGGCATCACGCGGCTGGAAGACGCTCTCGCCGCGGTGCGCGCCGGCGCGCACGCCATCGGTCTCGTGTTCTACCGGGAAAGCCCGCGTTGCGTCACGCCCGCAGCGGCCGGCGCGATCATCCGCGCGCTGCCGCCGTTCATCACCACGGTGGGCGTGTTCGTGGACGCGGCGTCGGGAGAGGTGCGCTCGACGCTCATGCAGGCGCCGGTCCAGCTGCTGCAGTTTCACGGTGCGGAAGCGCCCGAGTTCTGCCGCCAGTTCGAACGCCCGTACGTCAAGGCCGTGCGGACGAGAGCGGGGGTGGATTTGTTACAATACGCGCGGGATTATCACGATGCCAAGGCCCTGCTGCTCGACGCGTACGTCGAGGGATCGCACGGGGGCAGCGGCGTCGCCTTCGACTGGAGCCTGGTCCCGGACGAGTTGCCCCTGCCGCTGATCCTGTCTGGCGGGCTCACCGCCGAAAACGTCGGAGACGCGGTGCGGCGCGTGCGGCCCTGTGCGGTGGATGTTTCGAGCGGCGTCGAGTCCGCCAAGGGCATCAAGGACGCGGCCAAGATCGCGGCGTTCATTGCAGGAGTGCGCAATGCGGATGTATGACCTGCCCGACGCGAGCGGCCATTTCGGCCAGTACGGCGGGGTGTTCGTCGCCGAGACGCTGATCCAGGCGCTCGACGAGCTGAAAGCGGCCTACTCGCGCTACGGGAACGACCCCGAGTTCCTGGCGGAGTACGCCTACGAACTCAAGCACTACGTCGGCCGGCCGAGCCCGGTCTATCACGCCCGGCGCTGGTCCGAGCATTTCGGCGGGGCGCAGGTCTATCTCAAGCGCGAGGACCTCAACCACACCGGCGCGCACAAGATCAACAACGTCATCGGGCAGGCGTTGCTCGCGCGCCGCATGGGCAAGCCGCGCGTCATCGCCGAAACCGGCGCCGGCATGCACGGCGTGGCGGCCGCCACCATCGCGGCGCGCTTCGGCATGGAGTGCGTGGTCTACATGGGCTCGGAGGACATCAAGCGCCAGGCGGCGAACGTCTACCGCATGAAGCTGCTCGGCGCCTCGGTGGTCCCCGTGGAGAGCGGATCGAAGACGCTGAAGGACGCGCTCAACGAGGCGATGCGCGATTGGGTGACCAACGTCGAAAACACCTTCTACATCATCGGCACCGTCGCCGGCCCGCACCCGTATCCCATGATGGTGCGCGATTTCCAGTGCGTGATCGGCCGTGAAGCCCGCGAGCAGATGCCGGAGCTGGCGGGCCGCCAGCCCGACGCCATCCTCGCGTGCGTTGGCGGCGGCTCCAACGCCATGGGCATCTTCTACCCGTACATCGCCGACGAGCAGGTGCGCCTGATCGGCGTGGAAGCGGCGGGCTACGGGCTGGAGAGCGGCAAGCACGCGGCGACCCTGTGCGCGGGCAAGCCCGGCGTGCTGCACGGCAACCGCACTTACCTGCTGCAGGACGAGAACGGCCAGATCATCGAGACCCACTCGATCTCGGCCGGGCTCGATTATCCGGGCGTGGGGCCCGAGCACGCGTGGCTCAAGGACAGCGGGCGCGCGGAGTACGTGGCCGTCACCGACGAGGAAGCGGTCCAAGCGTTCCACGATCTCTGCCGGTTGGAGGGCATTATTCCCGCGCTCGAATCGGCGCACGCGCTCGCCTACGCCGTAAAAATCGCGCCGCGCATGAAAGCGGACCAGATCCTGCTCGTCAACCTCTCCGGCCGCGGCGACAAGGACATGCACACCGCAGCCGAGAAATCGGGAATCAAATTCTAGATTTCTGAACCGCAAAGACGCCAAGGCGCAAAGGTAACGCAAAGGTCTAAAGGTTGAAAAAATTGCTGCTTAACAAGATTGCCGGGATTGCTTTGCGAGCACTTTGCGTCTTTGCGCCTTTGCGGTGAGAGGTTCTCATGTCGCGCATCGCTGCCACTTTCGACGCGCTGAAAAAGCAGGGCAGAAAGGCCCTGATCCCGTTCATGACCGCGGGCGACCCCGAGCCGGGGCTTGCCGTCCCGCTGATGCACGCGCTGGTGGAGGGGGGCGCGGACGTGATCGAGCTGGGCGTGCCGTTCTCCGACCCCATGGCTGACGGGCCCGTGATCCAGCGCTCGAGCGAGCGGGCGCTCAAGCACGGCGTCTCGCTCAAGGACGTGCTGGGTTACGTCGCCGAGTTCCGCAGGACCAACCGCGCGACCCCGGTGGTGGTGTTCGGCTATGCCAATCCGATGGAGGCGATGGGCAGGGAGCGATTTGCCGACGCCGCCAGGGCCGCCGATGCCGATGGCGTGCTCGTGGTGGACTACCCGCCCGAAGAAGCGCAGCGCCTGGTGGAGCTGCTCGATGCGCGCGGGCTCGACACGATATTCCTGCTCTCGCCCACTACCACGGATGCGCGGCTCAGGCAGGTCGCGAAGCTCGGACGCGGCTACCTCTACTACGTGTCGCTAAGGGGGGTGACGGGGGCCGCGCACCTGGATGTCGCCGACGTCACGGCGCGCATGAAGCACCTGCGCGAGTTCACGCGACTGCCGGTTGGGGTGGGCTTCGGTATCCGCGACGCCGCTACCGCGCAGACGGTGGCCTCGGTCGCGGACGCGGTGGTGATCGGCAGCCGGCTGGTGCAGGAAATCGAGACCTCGGGCCGCGAGCAGGTGCTGGCCAACGTCAAGGGGTTCCTCGCCGGCATCCGCCGCGCGATGGACGGCGCCAAGAAGAAGGAGGTAGCCGCATGAGCCGCGGAGCAGGGACCCCCATCCCTGATCCCCGACCGTTCTCCCGAGTGGGGAAGGGCGGCTCCAGCTTCCTCTCTCCCTTTGGGAAAGAGCGAAGGAGCGAGGGATGGGGGATGCGACCGGCGACGGCGAGCAGCCACCGACGCGCCGGCGTACCGATTACCGGAGTGGCATCGGAGGTAGCAGCATGAGCCAGGAAGCAGGGGCCCCACTTCGTGGGGATGCGACTAAGGCGAATGCTGCCCGCCGACGCCACGGGGTCTGCAAATTGATGACGGTAACGGAGGCGGTGGCATGAGCTGGTTGCAGAAGCTGCTGCCGCCCAAGATCAAGCGCGACGCCGGCGCCCCGAAGAAGGTCGTCCCCGAGGGGCTCTGGAGCAAGTGCGAGTCGTGCGAAGCGGTGCTCTATCGCGCCGACCTGGAAAAGAACCTCTACGTCTGCCCCAAGTGCGCCCATCACAACCGCATCTCGGCGCGCGAGCGTCTCGACTATCTGCTCGACCGCGAGGGGCGCTACGAGATCGGCGCCGAGGTGGTGCCGGTCGACAGCCTCAAGTTCAAGGACAGCAGGCGCTACACGGAGCGGCTCGAAGAGGCGCGCGGCGACACCTCCGAAGAGGACGCGCTGGTGGTCATGCAGGGCAGCATCAAGACCCTCTCGGTGGTCGCGGCGGCATTCGAATTCAGCTTCCTCGGCGGTTCGATGGGCTCGGTCGTGGGCGAACGTTTCGTGCGCGGGGTGCACGTGTGCCTCGAGCAGCGGCTGCCGTACGTCTGCGTCACTGCGAGCGGGGGCGCACGCATGCAGGAGGGGCTGCTATCCCTCATGCAGATGGCGAAGACCTGCGCGGCGCTCACCCAGCTCGCCCGGGACCGGCTGCCGTTCGTCCCGGTGCTGACCGATCCCACGATGGGCGGAGTGTCCGCGAGCTTCGCCATGATCGGCGACGTGGTTGTCGCCGAACCCGGCGCGCTCATCGGATTCGCCGGACCGCGCGTCATCGAGCAGACCGTGCGCGAGACGCTGCCGGAGGGCTTCCAACGCTCCGAGTTCCTGCTCAAGCACGGCGCGATCGACATGATCGTCGATCGCCGCGAGATGCGCGACAAGCTCGCCGGACTTCTCACGATGCTGCTGAAACTTCCCGCAGCATCGTGAGGTTCCGAGTTCCAAGTTCAAAGCTCCGAGTTCTGGGTTTTAGGTTTCCGAGCTCTTAACCTTGAACATTGAACCTTGAACGCGAAGCCGGAAACGCTCGGGCAGTGGCTCGAGTACATCGAGCGCGTTCACCCGAAGACGATCGAGCTCGGGCTGGAGCGCGTGAACCGCGTAAAGCACGCGCTCGGGCTCGAGCCGTCGTTTCCCGTCATCACGGTGGGCGGCACCAACGGCAAGGGCTCGGCGTGCGCGATGCTGGAAGCGATCCTGCACCAGGCCGGCTACCAGGTCGGCTGCTACACCTCGCCGCACCTGCTGCGCTACAACGAGCGCGTGCGCATCGGTCGCGCAGAGGCATCCGACGCGGACCTCGTGCGTGCCTTCACCGTGGTGGAGCAGGCAAGGGGAGCAATACCGCTCACCTATTTCGAGTTCGGGACGCTGGCGGCGGTTTGGCTGTTCGCGGCCCCGCGGGTGGATGTCGCGGTGATGGAGGTGGGGCTCGGCGGCCGGCTCGACGCGGTCAACGCATTCGACGCCGACTGCGCGGTCATCACCAGCGTGGACGTCGATCACGTGGATTATCTGGGCGCGGACCGGGAGGCGATCGGCTTCGAGAAGGCCGGCGTTTTTCGCAGCGGGCGCCCGGCGGTGTGCTCGGATGCGGCGCCGCCGGCCCGGCTCCTGCAACACGCCGCGGAAATCGGAGCGCGACTGCTCTTGATCGGCGCGGACTTCGGAGCCACCGCGCGCGGCGCGCAGTGGCAGTATTGGGGCCCGCGCGGCAGGCGCAATGCCTTGCCGCACCCCGTCCTGCGCGGGGCCTGCCAGCTCGGCAACGCGGCAGCGGCGATCACCGCGCTCGACTGCCTGCGCGAGCGGCTGCCGGTCGCGATGAACGACATCCGCGCCGGGCTGCTGCAGGCGGAGATTCCGGGACGCTTCCAGGTGCTCCCGGGGCGGCCGGCCGTGATCCTGGATGTCGCGCACAATCCTCATGCGGCGCGCGCGCTCGCCGCCAATCTCGCGGCGATGGGACACCGCGGGCGCACGCTCGCGGTGTTTGCGATGCTCAAGGACAAGGACATCGCGGGCGTGATCTCGGCGCTGAAAGCGCAGCTCGCCCACTGGTTCGTCGCCGGCCTGTCCGGCCCGCGCGGCACCAGTGCCGCCGAACTGCACCAGGCGCTCGCTGCCGCCGGTATCGCGTCGGCAACACGCTGCGCGGGCGTTGCGGCAGCCTTCACGCAAGCCTGTGATATGGCGACGGAAAATGATAGAATTTTGGTGTTCGGATCGTTTTACACGGTAGCCGCGGTGATGCAACTGCGCGAGCACCGGCAGGCGTCCCCGGCCAAGGACGGTATCCGAGGAAGTGGCGGCAGGCTGCTAAGGTAAAACCGCCTCAGGATCTGCACTGGACACTGGATATGGGCAAAAAGACCTCTTGTCGGCTTGTCCGAGCGGACGGGATATGAGCCGACGCGCCCCAGTCCTGAGGCATGTTTTTTGTTTCTGTTCTTGGAGGCGGATCTTCCTAAGGAGTTTGTCGGACAAGAGTCTGACAAACTCCTAGTCGACGGCGGCAGATGGCGCGAACGATTAGCGACGAGGAACACCAGCTAAAGAGACGCGCAAGGCGGCGCCTGATTGGCGCCATCGTGTTGGTCACTGCCATCGTGGTCGTGCTGCCGATGGTGCTCGATTCCGAGCCCAGGCCGGTCGGCCCGGAAGTCACCGTCCAGATTCCCTCACCCGATTCGGGCGCTTTCACCTCGAAGGTGGTGCCGCTCGCGGAAGCTCCCGCCGCGAAACCGCCGGTCAAAGCGCCGGTGGAAGGCAAGCCCGTTGCCGCGGCCCCCGCGCCGGAAGAAAAGAAAGCGGCCGCCGCCACGCCTGCGCCCGCGCCCAAGGCCGAGACGTCCAAGCCTGCGCCAAAGAAGAAGGGACCCACCCGCAAAGCGCGCAAGGAGCCGGCCAAGCCGGCGGCGAAAGCGGCGACCGGGCAATTCGCCGTCCAGGTGATCGCGCTCGCCGACGCGGAGAAAGCAAGGCAGATGCAGGGGAGAATCGCCGCCGCCGGCATCAATTCCTACACCGAGGTCGTCAAGACCGTGAAGGGCGAGGTGACGCGGGTGCGGGCGGGCCCGTTTGACACGCGCGAGGCCGCGGAAAAGGCGCGCGAGCAGCTCAAGACGATCGGCCTCACGGGCAATATCACGCCTAAATGACCGTTTTTGATTACGCCGTGCTCACGATCGTCGGATTGTCGGTTCTGCTCAGCGTGATACGCGGCCTGGTGCGCGAAGTGCTGGCGCTGCTCGCCTGGGTGATCGCCTTCGTCGCGGCGAACCTGCTCGCCGGGGAGCTCGCGGTGCTGCTGCCGCCGGAGGTCCCGAGCGAGGAACTGCGCCTGCTGGCGGGGTTTGCGGGCGTGTTCCTGACGGTGCTGCTGGTGATGAGCCTGCTTGCCATCTTCGCCTCGAAACTGGTAAAAAGCGCCGGTCTCGGTCTGGAAGATCGCGTGTTGGGGGGTGTCTTCGGCCTGGCGCGCGGCGGGCTGGTGGTGATGATCCTGGTCCTCGCCGCGGGGCTGACCTCGCTGCCCCGCCAGCCGGTGTGGCGCGACGCGTTGATGAGCGGGCCGCTGGAGGCGTTCGCCGGTCAGATCAAGGTCTGGCTGCCGGCGGCCCTGTCGCAACGCATCACCTATGATTGAGAGGCTCTAAGGACGCGCGATGTGCGGGATAGTCGGAGTCGTGGCGAAGAACCCGGTGAACCAGCTGCTCTATGACGGGCTGTTGGTGCTGCAGCACCGCGGCCAGGACGCGGCGGGCATCGTCACGGCCGAGGGCCCGACCTTCCACATGCACAAGGGGCCCGGCATGGTGCGCGACGTGTTCCGCACGCGCAACATGCGCGCGCTCACGGGTTCCTCTGGCATCGCGCACACGCGTTATCCGACCGCCGGTTCCGCGTGGTCGGGGGCGGAGTCGCAGCCGTTCTACGTCAACTCCCCGTTCGGCATCGTGCTCGGCCACAACGGCAATCTCACCAACACCGAGCAGCTCAAGAACGACTTGTACCGCCAGGACCTGCGGCACGTCAATACCAACTCCGACTCGGAAGTGCTGCTCAACGTGCTCGCGCACGAGTTGCAGGAGGGCGCCACCAACTTCAAGCTCGATCCGGCGACCATCTTCGCCGCGGTCTCGGGTGTCTACCGCCGCTGCCGCGGCGCGTATGCCGTGGTGGCGATGATCGCGGGCTACGGGCTGCTCGCGTTCCGCGACGCCTACGGCATCCGGCCGCTCGTCTTCGGCCGCGTCGAGACCGACCAGGGCTACGAGTACATGGTCGCCTCCGAAAGCGTGGCGCTCGATGCGCTCGGCTTCCAGGTGCTGCGCGACGTGGCGCCGGGGGAAGCGATCTTCATCGACCAGGACGGTCTGTTCTACAGCCGCCAGTGCGCGCCGAGCGCATCGCTCAAACCCTGCATCTTCGAGTTCGTCTACCTCGCCCGTCCGGACTCGGTGATCGACGGCATCTCGGTCTACGAGACCCGGCTGCGCATGGGGGTGAGCCTCGCCGAGAAGATCAGGCGCCAGCACCGCCACCTCGACATTGACGTCGTGATCCCGATCCCGGACTCGAGCCGGCCGGCGGCGATGGAACTGTCCAAGCAGTTGAACCTCCCGTACCGCGAGGGTTTCATCAAGAACCGCTACATCGGCCGCACCTTCATCATGCCGGGGCAGTCGATCCGCCAGAGATCGGTGCGGCAGAAGCGCTACGCGATCGCCATGGAATTCAGGGGCAAGAACGTGCTGCTGGTGGACGATTCCATCGTGCGCGGCAACACC
>JACPEF010000159.1 GCA_016183675.1 Betaproteobacteria bacterium | reverse complement strand
GGCCGAGCGATTGCGCCCTTTCATAGCACTCGAGAGCGGTCTGCGAGCGGTGCATCTTCTGGTAGACAAAACCGAGCACCGCGTGCAGCTCGCCCGTCTCGGGAGCGCGCCGCAGCGCGCCCTCGAGCAACGCCAGCGCCGCGTCGTACGAGCCCAACTGTACGTGACACAGTGCGCACTCCCTGGCAGCGTCGGTCAGCACCGGGGACAGCGAAAACGCCCGCTCAAAGTGTTCCAGTGCCGCATGCAACTGCCCGAAATGGCGCAGCACGAGCGCAAGGCTGTAATGGGCCGCGTACGAATAGTTGTTGATGGCAAGCGCGCGGCGGTAGCTCGCCGCCGCGGCCTCCGGATCACCGCGCAGCCGCTGCACGTTGCCCAGCCCGAGATGCGCCTCCTCGAGTCCTGGATCGAGCCGCACGGCCTCGCTGAAGTGAGTCAGCGCGCGCTCGAGTTCTCCCGCTTTCCCGTGCAACGTGCCCAGCATGCCATGCGCACCGGCGCAGCCGGGGTCGCGCGACAAAATGCCTTCACACAGAGCCCGTGCGCCGGCAACATCGCCGCTGCGCTCCCGTTCACGCGCGCGTTCGAGCGCGGCCGTTACCGCGCGATCATGCTTGGCGCCGCGCTGCGCACGCGCGCCATCGAGGATCTGTCTGAACAGCGAGATCAACACGGGAAACCTGGCGCCTTTAGCGGCCGTTGGCGGGCGCTGCTATTGACGCAACCGGAGCCGGAACTGATAATCTAACATGCTATTTTTCAACGTAAATTGCCCATGGTCCGTGCCCTGCATGGCTCGCCATGATACGCGAGGAGCGGGCCGCGGCGCTTCCCGATGAACCTCTTTCGCATCCTGTTCTGGCCGCTGCGCGGTCGCGATCGCGGCCCGGCCGCGGACCCCCCGCCGGTCCCGCACCGGGCGCCGGAAGCGATCGAGAACGACAACCCGATTCTAAGGGTCCGGGACGGGGCGACGGAAGTTGCGTATTGCACACCGAACCGCTACGCCAAGTGGCGGGTGGACACGTTGTTCACCAAGGAGCCTGACACCCTCGATTGGATCCGGAGTTTTTCGCCTGGAGACATCCTGGTCGACGTCGGGGCCAACGTCGGAATGTACTCCATCTGGGCCGCCAAGACGCGCGGGACGCGCGTGTTCGCGTTCGAACCCGAATCGCAGAACTTTGCGCTGCTCAACCAGAACATCGTGACCAACGAGCTGGGCGACAAGGTGACCGCCTATTGTCTGGCTCTTTCCGATGACACCGCTTTCGCGTTGCTGCATTTGAGCGGGTTCGCGACCGGCGACTCCGGACACACGTTCGGCGTGAACCTCGACCATAATCTGCGGCCGCGTGCCCCGCGCTATACACAAGGCTGCGTCTCGACCACGCTCGACCATCTGGTCGAGAGCGGCGTGATGCCGGTCCCGACCCACATCAAGATCGACGTGGACGGCCTGGAGCACAAGGTGCTGGCCGGCTGCCGGGCGACGCTGCGCGATCTGCGCGTGAAGTCGATATTAATCGAGATCAATTCCAACCTCGAGGAGCATCGCAGGATCGTCGAAGAACTGGTAGGCTTGGGTTTCCTCTTTTCTGAAGAGCAGGTCCAGGCTGCGCGCAGAACCACGGGTCCCTCGGCGGGAGTGGGAAACTATGTCTTCCGGCGTTGAAGAGCACGTCATCTACCAGATCGCCAACGCGCCGGTGCGGGAGTATCCCTTCCCGCATATTTATGTCGAGTCAGTGTTCCCGCCGGAGTTCTACACCGCGCTCAGGCGGAACTGGCCGGGCTCCCAGTACCTCGTCAGCCTCGCGGACACCGGCCGCGTGACCAAGGGAACCTACGCGGAGCGCTTCATCATGCCCCTGGAGCCCTCCGAGGTCGAAAAGCTGCCCGAAGGGCCGCGTCAGTTCTGGACCGGCGTCGCGCAGTGGTTGCACGCGAGGCGCTTCCTCGATGCGATGGTCGGGAAGTTCGACCGCTATGTTCGCGAGCGCTTCGGCGGCAGCCTCGCCGAAGTTTACCTTATGGCCGAGTCGCTGGTGGTCCGGGATCATACGAACTACAACCTCGGCCCGCACACGGACAAGCAGAATCGTCTGATGTCGCTGCTGTTCTACTGCCCGGACGACGAAAGCAACAGGCACCTCGGAACCACCATTTACACCCCGACCGACCCCAGCTTCAGGTGTCCCGGCGGCCCGCATCATCCGCACAGCCTGTTCAAGAAGGTGGCCACGATGGAGTACCGGCCCAACACGCTGTTCGCGTTCCTGAAGACCGACAATTCCTTCCACGGCGTGGAGCCGATCGGCGATGCCGACGTGCTGCGCGATCTCTTGCTCTACGATATCCGCGTGGCGACCGTGTCCGCGCGCCCGCCCGCCCGGGAAGCGACGGGTTCGGGAAGCATCGGCTTCAAGATGCTGAAGCACATTTTCGGCGCGAAGGGATAGCGCGCTTCGCGCGCCTTCTTAGGGAGAACAATGCCATGGGACTCTTCGGCTCGGTATCGAGCAGGCAGGTTGACGAATTCGCCAGGGGCCTCGCGCAGGACATCGCGAAACGCTACCCGCCGACGATGGACTCGGGCAGCGCCGAGCGCAAGATTTCGCAGAAGCGCCTGACCACGATCCTGGAGGACGCCTTCAACAAGGCGGTCGGGTTCAGGAACCAGCACCAGCTCGGCGTCTACAAGAAGGCGCGGCTTTCCAACACCTTTCGCTGGGAGCTCACGGAGCTCGGCTACAGCGAGAAATTCGTTGAAACCGCGACCGAAGGGCTGGTCGTTTACATCTCCCGCAAGGGTTAGGCAAGATCAACCACAGAGACACAGAGGCACAGGGAGCGCGACTCGGCTGTTGCGGCTGAGAGCCGGGCCACCACTCCAATCCGTAACAGTGCTTCGGGCTCCTCACGTCGCGAAAACAGAGAAATTCTCTGTGTTCTCTGTGCCTCTGTGGTGAGATCCCAACCTAGCGCGCCGGCGGTGCGACGTAGCCGGGGATCTTCGTGACGTCCACCTCGTCGATCTGGGCGAGGTCGAGGAATTGCCGGGCGTACGTGAGGTACAGCTTCTCCCGCATGAACACGTCGAACAGGTGAGGGTCAACGTGGCTCTCCTGCGCCATGCGACCGAGAATCTGCAGCGACTCGGTGAGCGTCTTGCCGCGCTTGTAGGGGCGGTCCTTCGCGGTCAGCGCCTCGAACACGTCGGCGATCGCGATGATCCTCGCCTGCATCGAGAGCTGGTCTCTGGTGAGCCCTCTGTGATAGCCCTTGCCGTCGAGGCGCTCGTGATGGCTCGCCGCATATTCCGGCACGTTCTTCAGGTGCTTCGGCCACGGCAGGGCGTTTAACATCTTGTGCGTCATCGCCACGTGGTTGTTGATGATCTCGCGGTCCTCTTGCGTCAGCGTTCCGCGCGAGATGGATAAGTTGTGGACCTCGTTCTCGGTGAGGAAATTCGCGCTCTGGCCCTGCTCGTTCCGCCAGCGATACTGTGCGATTTTCCGCACGCGCTCCTGCTGCTGCGGCGTGATGAACTCACCGCCGATGTTGCATCTACGCAGGAATTCGCGGTCGTCGGCGAGCTGGGCGAGGCGCTCCTCGAACGCGCGCTC
>JACPEF010000158.1 GCA_016183675.1 Betaproteobacteria bacterium | reverse complement strand
GATCTCTCAGCGCAAGCAACGGCGTGGCCCGTTCCGCCTGCGCAAGGCGACGTTCAAGGGAGAGGGTCTGACCGCCGAAGCCCGGGCGGCCGGCTGGGAACGGTTGCGCGAACTTGCCTATGAAGGTCGCGGCGGGCGATTGCAGTTGACACCAACATCCTCGTTTACGCGCATCGGGAAGAGTCCGAGTGGCACGCGGCCGCTTACGCGAGGCTCGCCGAGCTGGCCGAGGGGCGCGGCGCGTGGGCGATTCCCTGGCCCTGCGTCCACGAATTCCTCGCGATCGTGACGCATCCGCGGATTTATTCTCCTCCCACGCCGCTCGCGGCGGCGATCAACCAGGTCGAGGCGTGGGTCGAATCGCCATCGCTTGTCCTGCTCGCGGAATCGGACGCGCATTGGCGGACGCTTCGTGAGGCGCTGGTGAACGGCAAGATCTCCGGCGCGCAAGTACACGACGCGCGGATCGCAGCGTTGTGTCTGCAGCACGGCGTCAAGGAGCTTTGGTCGGCCGATCGCGATTTCGGACGCTTCCCGGACCTGGCGGTAGTGAATCCGCTGGTGTAGAAGGGTAGGGGTCAGGCTTGGCTAATTGCATAAATGGAGGGATAGGCGAGATCTAGCCTGACCTTCGATATACAACTATGCACACCTGACCCTGATCGCCGTGCTTTTGGCGAAATCAGATAAATGAGGCCGGGGTTCACTTTTTGGAAATGTGGAGATGTGGGCAATGTGAACCCGGCCCCATTTACTCCAATTTAGTCCAGGTCTGGAAATACAACCCATGACCGCCGATGCCAGGCCTCCGGGATCGACGGCGATGATCGTCTTGCTGTTGATATGGGGTATGGCGGGGCATTCGATGGCCGCGGACGGCGCAGACACCCGGCGGAGCGCTTCCGGATCGGGAGTTGAACTCGCTCGCCAGATCAGGTATTCGCCGCATCTGCTCGCAAACGTCTCCAACACCGAGCGCTACGTCGTCAACGGCATATGCGCGCCCCAAGGCGTTCGGGAAATATCGCAAATTCTGAAACGCTCTGATTTCGAGGAAATGTGGGCTTTTTTGCCGCGCGCGCACGGTACTCAAAATTGTCAATGGCACGAAATCGGTCGCGAAGAGAAATCCGAAAGCGACAGCGCCTATGTGCGCGTGGACATGGAGTACCTCGAGGAGCTCTTGGCCGAAAACACCGAAATTCACCTATATCACTTTCATCCGCTGAGATACTTTGAATGCGCGGCTCATGCCTACTGTCCGCAAGAAGCGGCGGCTGGCCAAACTGGATCGTTCGACCAGCGATGGATCACCGATCTGGTGTTTTCGATGCCGAGTCCCAGCGACGTTCATTTCATGATGGACGTGACATCGCGCTTTTACAGGCGCCATCAGGGCCGAGGGACGATCAAGCACAAGGTCGTAACCCCGTACGGGGTCGTGGACTATGGGTTGACGGATAAGGGCCTGGCTAAGTTTGATTCGGAAAGACACTCGCGAAGCGAGGGGTTGTATATCACGTGGGTGGTGGCCAGCGCATTGGCGAACGATCACGTGGAACTGTTAGTCAAAGACCATCCGGGCGGCATCATCGCTGCCGTACGAAGGCTCGCGCAGACGCTCAACACCGAGTTTTTGCGGGTGGTGCACAGCACATTCGCGTGGGAGGTGGGGCACACACTCGCCGCGCCCGAAGAACAGCGTCGCGCCTCGCCTGAATTCATCGAGGCCGACTAGTCGATCCAAAAAATGGGGTCGGAGCAAAAAATGGGGTCGGCGTGAATATTGCATTGTGAAAATGACTCCGACCCCATTCACTTCGGACCACCCATCGGCGCTCGTGCGGGAACATGTCGCGTGGGCGCTGGCGCGGCACGCTGGACAATATGCAATTAGCCAAGCCTGACCCCGTAGCCCACCCCGTAGCCCATCCAATAGCACACCGTAGATGGAGGACGTTATGGAAGCAATGATAGACGGCAGACATCTCTACGAAGTCGAGCGCCGGGCCGAGCACGCCGCGCGGGCCGGTTTCCGCATAACCGAGATCCAGATTTCCCCGACCCAGAAGGTGCCCTGGCACTTTCACAGCAATGTCCAGGACACGTTTTACGTGCTCGATGGACAGCTCAGGCTCTTTCTGCGCGAGCCCAAGGAAGAGGTCCGGCTCGGCCCCGGCGACACGTACTCGGTCAAGCCTCGCCGCCCTCATCTGGTCACTAATGGTGGGGACGCTTCGGCCACCTTCCTGGTGCTGCAGGGCGTTGGCGAGTACGACTTCGTCCAGCTGGTCTAGTACTCTGGGGACAAACCACGATCTCACGGCTTTTCGACCTTTCGATCTCCCGACCTCCCGATCTCACGATCTCCCGGGGATATCGGGGCTGGTGCGGGAGCATGTCGCGTGGCCGCTGGCGCGGCACGCCGTGATATAGCGCCCGCAGCCCAGGGATCAGCCCTTGCGGGAGAGCGTGGCACGCAGCCACGCCCGGTCCTCGGCGAGCGCGTGACGCGCGCGCTGTTCCTCGGAGGCGTCCAGAAAGGTGGTCTGCGCGAAACGCGCCTCGATGATGGGAAGAGACAGAATTTCCCCCTCCAGCCCGGCGCGAATCCACTCGCGATCGCGCGGTTCCATGCGGGCGTATTTTGACACCGCGGTGTCGTTCGGCTCGAGGAACCATGCGGCAAGCGCGGGCTCGAGCTCGATGCGAACGAGCCGCCCTTCCCAGCCCGCGGGCAGCGTGGCGACGCGCGGCGAGATCGGGTCGAGATAATAGCCGTGTTCGGCCTCGAAGGCGCTCCCCTGTCCGAGCGCGCCGGCGATTTCGAAGATGCGCGCCGGATCACTCTTGCCGCAGGCGTCCACGTCCACCGACATCGCCATGCGGGGAGGCACTTCGCCCGCGTAACCGAGCGCGGCGAGGCTGCCGAACACGACGTAGTCGGTTTCGCCGCTCAGGCGCCGCGCCTGCGCGAACAGCCGCCGCAGATCGTCGCGCTTCACGCCGCCGGCGGCTCGAGCGCAAAGCTCCAGGGCGAGCTCTGGAGCAGCGCGTCGGTCCAGTCATCGTGCCCGAGCAGCGCCGCCGCCACGCGCCGGACCGGACCGGTGAGCAGCGCGCGCCAGCGCGAGATGTAATGCTCGCTGCACAGCTGCTTGCGCTCCCAGCGGTCCACCGCCGCGCGCGCGCGCCGCACCATGGCCGCGGCCTCGGGGGCGGGCATGGCGAGCAGACGCGCGGCGAGCGCAGCGTGGCGCCGGCGGGCGTCGAGCCGGTGCGCTCGCGCGCGCTCGCGCGCAAGAAGCTTCTCCTGCATTTCCTGCGCGCCGCGCGGGAGGGCGGCGAGCTCCATGCCGAGGGCGTCGCAGATGCGCTGGAGCGTGCCGAGGCGGAAATCCTGCGCCGCGCCGGCCTCGAGCCGGGCGATCGTCACCCTGCCGGCGCCGCTCAGCCCGGCGAGCGCCGCCTGTGTGAGACCGCGCGCGCGACGGGTGTAGCGCAAGCTGGCACAGATCTGTCCGGCAGTCTCGCTGATGTATCTCATACATGATACTGTATCATATACAATACAAATTCACCACCGTGCACGCCAATGCCGAGCCGTGGGCTCGGAGTAACCTTACCCGCGAAAGACGTTACACTCACCCTGTTCACACTCACGAATTTTCTTACAGGAGGCGTTATGAGATTCAACATCAGTGCTCTATCCTTGACGATCGGTTTGTTCTGGGGTGCTTCGATCCTCGTGGTTGGCTTGGCAAACCTGGCCTGGCCGGGCTACGGCCGCGCTTTCCTCGAGCTCGCCGCCTCGATCTACCCGGGCTATCGTGCGGGCGCAAGCATCGGGCAAGTTGCCATAGGCACGCTCTACGGGCTGGTGGACGGGGCGATCGGGGGAGCCGTGTTCGGGTGGATCTATAACTGGCTGTCTCAACTCCTGGCGCGGCCTGCGTGAATGGGGTCAGACCCCATTAAACACTGGCTGATCGATTCAGAGGCAGTTTTTTTCAGAGACAGGAGAAGAAAGGTATGACGATGTTCATTCGGGTCATTGCGCGGCTGGTTCTGGCCGCGCTCGCCGTGACCGCGCCGCTTTCGGGGATGGCCCGGGGAGAACCGATCGGCATTGTGATCATGCACGGCAAGGGGGGGTCGCCAACGAAGTTCGTTGCCGATCTGGCCCGGACGCTGGAGAGCAAAGGGTATGTGGTCGCCAACCTCGAAATGCCCTGGTCCGGGAGCCGGAATTACGATGTGAATACAGGCAAGGCCGAGGAAGAAATCGAAGCTGCCGTGGCGAACCTGCGCGGCAGCGGCGCAAAGACGGTGTTCGTGTCCGGGCACAGCCAGGGCGGGGCGTTCGCGCTCCACATCGCGGGCAAGCATTCCGTTGATGGCGTGATCGCCATCGCCCCGGGCGGCAGCGTCGCCGCCCCCGTCTTTCGGGAAAAGCTCGGCGACTCGGTCGCCCGCACCCGCCAGCTCGTCTCGGTAGGCAAGGGCAACGAACCGGAGCGGCTTGAGGATTATGAACCCAGCAGGGGCACGTATCCGATCGTCACCACCCCCGCGGCTTACGTGACCTGGTTCGACCCGGAAGGGGCCATGAACATGGGTCGCGCGGCCAAAGCGGCGAACCCGCAGGTGCCGATACTGTGGATCGTCCCCAAGCGCGACTATCCCGGCCTGCTCAAGTCGAGCCCCCTGGTGTTTCGCATGCTGCCGTCCAACCCCCTCACCAGGCTGTACGAGCCCAATTCCGACCACCTCAACGCACCCGCGGCCTCCGCGGAGGAAATCGTGCGCTGGACCCGGGAAGTGGCGGGCGCGCCGAAGCGCTGATCGTTCGTTCTCGTCACTCTCACTACGTCACCGCGTCACTTCGTCACCGAGGAAGTGATCACTGCACGTGGATCCCTGCCTGCTTCGCAACCTCGGCCCACCTCTTCCTGTCGTTGTGAATCACCTTCCGCAGCTCGGCCGGCGTCAGGATCTCCGGCTCGGCCGCGTCGGCGAGCAGCCGCTTTTTGGTCTCCGGTTCCTGGAGAATGGCCGTGAACTCGCGGCGCAGCTTTTCCAGCGCCGCGCGGGGCGCGCCGTGTGGCGCGGCGATGCCCCACCAGACAGTGACTTCATAGCCGGGAAAACCGGACTCGATCACGGTCGGAACGTCGGGCACCACCGGGCTGCGTTTCGCCGCGCCGATCGCGAGCACCTTGAGCCTGCCGCTGCGCACGTGCGGCAGCACCTGGGTGAGCGAACTGAACATGATCGGCATATTCCCCGCCATCACGTCTATCATCGCGGGGCCTCCGCCCTTGTACGGCACCATGATCATGTCGATGCCTGCGACCTTCTTGAACAGCTCCCCGCCGAAATGGTTGAACCCGCCGATGCCGGTCGCGGCGTAGAAGATGGATGCCGGTTTCGCCCGCGCGCGATCCACGAGCTCGCGCAGCGTTCCAAACCCGCGTTGCGGGTGGGTCACGATCGAGTTCGGAGCCGATCCGATCATCGAGATCGGGTCGAACGACTTTTCGATGTCATAGGGCAGCCGCCGGACGGCGGCATTCATCACGAATGACGTGGAGACCATCAGCAGGGTATAGCCGTCCGCGGGGGCATTGGCGGCGAGCTCGGTGCCGATGATGCCGTTCGCGCCGGCGCGGTTGTCAATCACGATCTGCTGGCCGACCCGCTCGGTGAGCTTGATCCCGAGGTAGCGGCCCAGCACGTCGTTGCTGCCTCCCGGCGGGAACGGGATGATCCAGCGGATCGGCTTGTTCGGGAAGTCGCTCGCCTGCGGCTGTGCGGCGGAGCACACCGCCGGCAACGAGCCCGCGAGCAAGCCCAGTACGACGAGAATCGACCGACCGTGCAGCTTCATGTTGGAGCCCTCCTCGATCTCGCCACGCGTTCACGGCGATTTGGTGTTGAGGAAAAGTATAGGCCCCATCATGGCCGCGTTCAAGGTGGCGGCCGTCCTCGCGACGCGCCCGGGCCACGGCCCGAGCAGGTCCACAATGCTCGGCGTCCCCGGTATTGAGCTGCCGAGAAACCCATAGTTGGCGCCGAGCGCAACATCGAGGGGCAGCACCACGGCGAGATAGGCGCCGCTCGCCGCGCACGCGATGCCATAGTCGCGCCAGGTCGGGCGATAGCGGTAGACGACGAGGTCGTACACCACGACCGCTATGATGAAGCCGTGCTGGAACCAGAACCCCCAGAACCAGATCGAGCTGGGTGGATCGGCGAGGGCGGGAGTTAGCAGCGCCTGCGTGGACAGCCCGATGCCCCAGAAGTAGAGCAGGGTGCGTGTCCAGCGCCAGCGCGTGAGCAGCATGAGCGAGGCAACCACCGAGGCGAGGTGGCACATCTGCAGTGGCAGGGTGATCGCGGGATCGAAGCGCGGCGGCAGCAGCCACCAGCCGTGCGCCAGCGTCCAGAACACCAGATTCAAGACAGCGAGCTGCTTCTCCAGCACGCCGGGCGCGGATTCCGAACGGTGACGCCAGCCGTATGCAACGAGGGCCCAGGTCGCGGCGGCGATCGTGACAAGCGCGGTCGCGTGGGTGAGGGAAAACGGACGGAAAGCGTCCATGCCTCAGAGAGGTTCCGGGTTCAGGGTTCAGAGTTCAAGGTTCAACGTTCAAGGTTCAACGTTCAAGGTTCAAAGGCATCGAACATTGAATATGGAACCTGGAACTTGGAATGCGGGTCAGGCGCCCAGCTTCGCCGCGAGCTCGCCGAAATCCCCGGCGATCACGTCCCAGTCCTCCTCGGCCTTGAGGTTGGTCTTCTGGCCGGGACCGTACTCGGTCGGACGCGCGACGAAGCCCGTCTTCATGCCGTGCGTGCGCGCCGCGCGGAGATCGTAATTGTGCGCGGCGACCATCATGACTTCGTGGGGACGCAGCCCGAGGCAGGCAATCGCCCCCAAATAGACCTCGGGGTCGGGCTTGTAGTGCCGGAAAATCTCGGCGCACAGGATCACGTCCCACGGCAGGCCGCCGTGCTTCGCCATATTGACGAGGCAGGAGACATCCCCATTGGAGAGCGGTGAGATGATGTACTTCCGCTTCAGGCGCGTGAGCCCCGCCACGGCGTCCGACCAGGGATTGAGGCGGTGCCAGACACGGTTCAGGTGGACCTTCTCCTCCTCGGCGAGCTCGTCCAGGCCGTATTCAGCGAGGACCTCGTCGAGCTTCGCGCGGTAGATGCGATCCACCGTCGTCCACGGCTGTTTGCCGCTCCGCACCGCATCCATGCCGGGACGGTACGCGGTCTTCCACTCGTCCACCAGCGCCTCCCAGTCCACCTTCAACCCTTGCTTTTTTCCAAAGGCGCGGAAGTCCTCGATGACGCTCGAGCGCCAGTCCACCACCGTGCCGAAGGTGTCGAAGGTCAGGGCTTTAACGCCGGCTACGCTCATGGCTGCGGAAGCACGTCAGCCACAGAGGACACAAAGCTCTGCGGCTATCTGCCCTTGGGATCGGGCTGGCTGATGCGATCGGAGATCGAGCGACGGATGTCGCGCGTCATCCTCACCGCGGTTTCCAGGCCGCGGTAGTAGCCGGGGAGGTACGAGACCTCCTTGTAGCCCAGCGTGCGGTAGAAGGTGCGCGCCGCGAAGTTGTTCACGCGCAGCTCCAGGTTGATGGTGGTGATCCCCGCCGTGAGCGCCACCTCCTCGAGCCAGTCCATCATCTGGCGCCCGATGCCGCAGCGCTGGTGCGAAGGCTTGACCGCGAGCAGGCTCAGGTGCGCGGCGGTGTCGCCGAAGTCCGTGACGGCGAAACCCACGAGATGGTCCTTGATCTCGGCGACCAGCACGTTGGTGTCGCGGGCGCGTATCGCGCTCGCCACCCGCTCG
>JACPEF010000149.1 GCA_016183675.1 Betaproteobacteria bacterium | reverse complement strand
CGCTGATATCAGCACGCCGTTGCGGCGCTCGGTGATCTCCGGCTTCATCGGGCCGTACTCATCGAACACGTGGCTCATGACGCCGGTGCCGCGGGTCATCGTCAGGAAATCGGACTGGAAGCCGATGAGGCCGCGCGCCGGGATGCGGTAGTCGAGCCGCACGCGGCCTTTGCCGTCCGGCTGCATGTTCTGAAGATCGCCGCGGCGGCTCCCCAGCGCTTCCATGACCGCGCCCTGGTGCGCCTCCTCGATGTCCACCGCCAGCATCTCGAACGGCTCGCATTGGACGCCGCCGATTTCTTTTATCAGCACGCGCGGGCGCGACACCGCCAGCTCGTAGCCTTCGCGGCGCATGTTTTCGAGCAGGATCGTGAGGTGCAGCTCGCCGCGCCCCGACACCTTGAACACGTCCGGGTCCGCGGTGTCCTCGACGCGCAGCGCGACGTTGCCCATGGTCTCGCGCGCGAGCCGCTCGCGCAGCTGGCGGCTGGTGACGAACCTGCCCTCGCGCCCGGCGAAGGGCGAGGTGTTGACCTGGAAATTCATGACGAGCGTGGGCTCGTCCACCTCGAGCAGCGGCAGCGCCTCGGGCCGCTCGGGGTGCGCGAGGGTGACGCCGATGCCGATTTCCTCGATGCCGTTCACCGCGACGATGTCGCCCGCCTGCGCCTCCTCCGTCACGACGCGCTCGAGGCCCTTGAACACCAGCACCTGGTTCACCTTGGCGCTGACGGGGGCGCTCTCCGGGCCGCGCAGCAGCGCCACCTGCTGTCCGGAGCGGATGCGGCCGCGATTCACGCGCCCGACGCCGATGCGCCCGACGTAGCTGGAGTAGTCGAGCGAGCAGATCTGGATCTGCAACGGCCCGTCGGGATCGTCCGCGCGCACGGGCACGCGCGCGATGATGGCCTCGAACAGCGGCTGCATCGTCCCGCCCGTCGCGGCCGGGTCCGTGGAGGCGCGGCCCTGCAGCGCGGAGGCGTAGATGACCGGGAAATCGAGCTGCTCCTCGGTCGCGCCGAGCCTGTCGAAGAGGTCGAACGTGCGGTTCACGACCCACTCGGCGCGCGCGCCCGGACGGTCCACCTTGTTGACGACGACGATCGGCTTGAGCCCCTGCGCGAGCGCCTTGCGCGTGACGAAGCGGGTCTGCGGCATCGGGCCTTCGACCGCATCCACCAGCAGCAGCACCCCGTCCACCATCGAAAGCACGCGCTCGACCTCGCCGCCGAAGTCGGCGTGGCCAGGCGTGTCCACGATGTTGATGTGGGTGCCGGCGTAATCGACCGCGCAGTTCTTGGCGAGGATGGTGATGCCACGCTCGCGCTCGAGGTCGTTGGAATCCATCACGCGCTCGACCAGGTGCTGGTGCGCGGCAAACGTGCCCGACTGGCGCAGCAGCTGGTCCACGAGCGTCGTCTTGCCGTGGTCGACATGCGCGATGATCGCGATATTGCGGATGGGACGACCCGGACTCGGCGCGCGCAGCGGGGGGCGGGCAGGGCCGTCGGCGAGCGACTCGACCACGTTAGCGTTTCCTTTGGAAATTCAGAGCGAGCGGGGGCATTGCCGTGGCCCTGCATGCAAAAGGCGGCGAGTATAGCACACGGATGCGCTAGCTCATTGAATTTTCCCGGAAAGTCGCATTCGGCGAGGACTGGCGGAAAGACGGACAGAGCTGATCCGACCTGACCCCGTTAGACCGCCTATTTGTTCTTCATCGATGCTTCTCGTCGCGTGTTGCCTGATCGGCTTGCTGCCTCGTTTGCGTTTCTTCTTCCCTTTTGTGATCGCCGATGACGCCTTTCAGGGGACAGACCGAGAAAGCGGGACATTTCTTGCATCCGACTGCCAGGGCGATGGGGCAGAGAGTCATTTCGCTTCTCCCATGCAATGCGGTGACGAAGTGACGCAGTGACGAAAATGGTGACGAGATACGGGTGACGGCGAATGAATAGGGTCAGTGTAACTCATGCCTCGGCTGCAGCGCGCGCGCCTCGTATTGCCACTTGTATAACTGGTTCCGGCGGATGCCCAGCTCACGCGCAACTTCCGCAGCCGGTCGACCAGAACTCCCCAGCAGTCGGACCGCCTCAAGCTTGAATTCCTTGGTAAAGACCTTGCGCTTCATGCGACACCTCCATCGGGATCATTGTCCCCCAACTCGGTGTCCACCAAACCCGGGCTACCTCACACTGACCCCATTTTCTCCCATTTTCTCTTCGTCACTTCGTCACTTCGTCACTTCGTCACCGGCGCTACGCGCCGTAATGGCTCGCCAGCCGCGGATTGAGCACGTCGCGCAGCTGGTCGCCCACGAGATTGATCGCCACGATGGTGACGAGCAGCGCGATGCCCGGGAAGAAGCTGATCCAGTACTTGCCCGAAAGCAAGTGCGTGAAGCCGTTGGCGATCAGGAGCCCGAGCGAGGGCTCGGTGATCGGCATGCCGAGCCCGAGGAAGGAGAGCGTCGCCTCGAGCGCGATCGCGTGCGCGACCTGGACGGTGGCGACCACGAT
>JACPEF010000148.1 GCA_016183675.1 Betaproteobacteria bacterium | reverse complement strand
CCGGCTCGACGCGCTCGCCGGCGCGAAGGTCGTCGAGCGTCTTGCCGGAGAGCCTGCCGTAGCCTGGAAACTTGCGCACCGCGAACATAACGTCGCCATTCGCCGCGCGGTAGGCGAGCCCGCGGCTCTCGAGCAGCCCGATCATCTGCAGCATCCCCGCCACATGCTCGGTGGCGCGCGGCTCGAAGTCGGGCTTCTCGACGCCGAGCGCCGCGTTGTCCTCGTCCATCGCCTGGGTGAAGCGCGCGGTGAGCGCATCGACCGGCTCGTTCCTTTCCTGCGCGCGCTTGATGATCTTGTCGTCGATGTCGGTGATGTTGCGCACGTAGGTCACGTCAAAGCCCAGGGCGCGCAGCCAGCGCCGCACGACGTCGAACGCCACCATCACCCGCGCGTGCCCGAGGTGGCAGTAATCGTAGACCGTCATGCCGCAGACGTACATGCGGATCCGGCCCGGTGTGATCGGAACGAATTCCTGTTTCTCACGCGCCAACGAGTTATATATTTTGAGCATTGGTCGGCTGCCGCTTCAGGCCGCCCGGGGCCGGGCGAAATACAGCGTTCCGCAGGCGGCCGCGACGGGCGATTTTACGACCGGGAGCCCGCTGGGAAAGCAGATTTTGAATTGCCCGACGTTCTTGGTAGAATTTCGAGGATTTCTCTACTAAGCTACTGAAATTTTCGGGAAAGTATAGCACGATGACCCTGCCCTCCGTCCGCTTCTGCGCGCTCGCCGCGGCGGCGCTGATCGCCTTCCTCGCCACGGCGCCCGCGATTGCCCAAGGCGACGATTTGCAGGAGGTGAACCAGCTTTTCAAGCAGGGCCAGTACGATCGGGCGTTCGACCGGGTCGAAGCCTACCTCAAGAGCCGGCCGAAGGACGCGCGCGGGCGGTTTCTCAAGGGGGTGATCCTCACCGAGCAGAACAAGCCCGGCGACGCGATCAAGGTCTTCACGGAACTCACGCAGGACTTTCCCGAGCTGCCCGAGCCCTACAACAACCTCGCGGTGCTCTACGCTTCCCAGGGTGAGTACGACAAGGCGCGCTCCGCCCTCGAGATGGCGATCCGCACCCACCCGAGCTACGCCACCGCGCACGAGAACCTCGGTGATATCTACGCCAAGATGGCGAGCACGGCCTATGACAAGGCGCTGCAGCTCGATCGCGGTAATATGACGGCGCAGACCAAGCTCAACCTGATCCGGGAGCTGTTCTCGAGCAGCCCGCGCCCGCCGAAAGCCGCCGCCTCCAAGCCGGAGCCGGCAACCAAGGTGGCCACGGCAACGCCGGTCACCAGGACCGCGCCGCCGCCGCCGCCTGCCGCCAAGGCATCGGAACCGGCGGCAAAGTCCGGGCCAGTGAAAGGGCCCGTCAAGCCGGCCGCCGCGCGCAACCCCGACGAGGTGCTGAAGGTGGTCAATGGCTGGGCAAAAGCGTGGTCGGATAACGACGTCGCGGGTTATCTCGCGCATTACGCGCCGGACTTCCAGACGCCCAAAGGCGAGGCGCGCGGGGACTGGGAAGCGCAGCGCAAGGCGCGTATCGCCAAGCCGCGCAAGATCCAGGTCTCGATCGAGTCGCCGAAGGTCACGTTCGGCGAAAACGACCGCGCGACGGTGACCTTCCGGCAGCACTACCGCTCCGAAACGCTGAAGGTCTCCGGCATCAAGACGCTGGTCATGATGAAAGCGGGCGATAAATGGCTTATCCAGCAGGAAAAGATCGGCGGTTGAAGGCGCTGCTGAAGGCTCCCGGCCGCCGCCCGCTGCGCTACGCGCTGGCCGCGCTGCTCGTCGCCGCGTGCAGCGCCATGCTCGCCTTGAGCGGGCAGCCCGGGGCGGGCCGCGGCGCGCCGCCGATGAACGGCCAGCAGGCCGCCGCCGAGCCCGATGCGTTGCTGTCCAGGACACTGCACGAGATCGGCAACAACCGGCTCGACGCCGCGCTCATCGAGATCGAGAAGATCATCCAGGCCTATCCCAACTTCCGGCTCGCCCACCTGATCAGGGGCGATCTGCTGCTCGCGCGCGCCCGGCCGCTCACCACCGTCGGGAACACGAATCACGTGCCGCAGGAACGCATAGAGGAATTGCGCGATGAAGCGAAAGCGCGCCTCGCGCGCCACCGGCACGAGCGCCCGCTCGACCGGATACCGCGTTACCTCGTCCAGCTGCAGCCGGAGCAGAAGCACGCCATTGTCGTCGACACTTCGAAGTACACGCTTTACGTGTTCGAGAACGACAACGGCAAGCCGCGCTATGTGGCTGATTATTACATCACGATCGGCAAGAACGGCATCGACAAGATCCGCGAGGGCGACAAGAAGACGCCGGTCGGCGTCTACCACGTGACCGGCAGCCTGCCGCGCGAGCGGCTCAATACGCTGTACGGCAAGCAGAGCGAGCTCTATGGCAACGGCGCTTTCCCGATCAACTACCCGAACGAATGGGACCGCCGGCAAGGTCGCAACGGCTATGGCATCTGGCTGCACGGCGTTCCGTTCGATACCTACAGCCGCCCGCCGCGCGCAAGCGATGGCTGCGTGGCGCTCACCAACCAGGATCTTGAGGCGATCGCAAAAAACGTGCAGGTGGGCCTCACGCCGGTGATCATCGCCGACGGCGTCGAGTGGGTCGCGCCCCAAGCGGCAGCGGCGTTGCGCGGGGAGCTCGCGCGCTCGGTGGAGGCGTGGCGGCGCGACTGGGAAAGTCTCGACACCGGGACGTATCTGTCACACTACGCGAACAACTTCTTCTCGGAAAAGCAGAATCTGGCGGACTGGTCGCAACACAAGCGCAAGGTCAATGCCGGCAAATCCTGGATCAATGTGAAGATCGACCGGGTAAGCATGTTCCTTTATCCGGGCATGGATCAGCTTGCCGTGGTCACGTTCGAGCAGGCCTACGCGAGCAGCAACTTCTCGCACCAGACGCGCAAGCGCCAGTACTGGAGCGCGGTGTTTACGGGACAGCACACTAGACCGTTAGGTGTGAAATCCGTCCGGATCGGCTTTTCGGAGGCCGGCGTCCGCCGCGGCCCGATCGTCCGAGGGCTGGCGCAAGCCCATGAATTAGAACTCGTCTCAAAATTGAAAAGCAAGAATTAGCCGCAGATAAACGCCGATTAACGCCGATATAAAACAGAAACAATACAGTGAGTTGGTCTTGATTTTATCTGCGTTAATCTGCGCCCATCCCGTTCCAATGTTCGTCTTCGAGGCGTGTCGCCGGCGAGCAATCATGAGGAGCTAATGGAGGTCATTGGAACGGGATCCATCGGCGGCTTAATGGCCTTTCAATTGTTTTTGAAACCGCTTCTCGTGACTGGTGACCGGTGAAGGCAACGCGCGGCCGGCGCCGCGCCTGACTTATCCGCCGCTCTCATGTCCATGCCCAGCATCGTCGCCGCAGCCCTCGTGCTGCTCGTTTCCTCCCAGACGGGAGCGGCGGATCCGCAGGTCGAGCTGAAGACCAGCATGGGAACCATCGTGATTGAGCTTTTTCCCGACAAGGCGCCGGCGACTGTCGAGAACTTCCTGCGATACGTGAAGGACGGGCACTTCGACGGGACGGTTTTCCACCGCGTCATCCCGAAATTCATGGTCCAGGGCGGCGGCTTCACGCCAGAATTCGGGCAGAAGCCGACGCGCAACCCGGTCAGAAACGAGGCCGACAACGGCCTCAAGAACACGGTCGGAACGGTAGCGATGGCGCGCACGGCGGACCCGCATTCGGCAACCGCGCAGTTCTTCATCAACCTGGCCGACAACGATTTCCTCGACTTCCGCTTTCCGACGCAGGAGGGCTACGGCTACTGCGTGTTCGGGAAAGTGGTGAAGGGCATGGACGTGGTCAACCGCATCGTGAAGGTCCGCACCGGCCCGGGGCCGGCGGGGCAAAGCAACGTCCCGGTGAAGCCCGTCGTCATCGAAAGCGCCCGCCTCATCGAGACCGCCGCGAAGCCGGCTGGCAAATAACCGTCACTTCGTCACCGCGTCACTTCATCACTGATACGTTATATGGTCAAACTCCATACCAACTTCGGCACCATCACGCTCGAGCTCGACACGCAGCGCGCGCCGCAGACCGTCGCGAATTTCCTGCGGTACGTGAACGACGGGCACTACCGCAACACGGTGTTCCATCGCGTGATCGAGAACTTCATGATCCAGGGCGGCGGCTTCGAGCCCGGCATGCGCCAGAAGTCAACCGGGCAGCCGGTCCGGAACGAAGCCAACAACGGGCTGAAGAACGCGGCCTACACGATCGCGATGGCGCGCACCTCGGACCCCCACTCGGCAACCGCGCAATTCTTCATCAACGCCGCCGACAACGATTTCCTCAACCACACCGCACAGACGGCGCAGGGCTGGGGCTATTGCGTCTTCGGACGGGTGGTCCACGGCACGGAGGTGGTGGACAAGATCAGGGGCGTGAAGACCGGCCGGAGCGGCATGCATCAGGACGTGCCGCTCGAGGACGTCGTCATCGAGCGGGCGGAAGTCGTCTAAGACAAGGATGAAGGCAGAAGGAAGAAGGCAGAAGTGACTTCATTCTTTCAACCGCAGTCGCCTTACCCTTCATCCTTCATCCTTCTGCCTTCTGCCTTGTGAACCAGACCCTCTTCATCTCCGACCTGCACCTCAGCCCCGAGCGGCCGCGCATCAACGAGGTGTTCTTCGACTTCGTGGCGCGCACCGCGGCGCAGGCCGAAGCGCTTTACATCCTCGGGGACCTGTTCGAGTACTGGGTCGGCGACGACGATCTCGACGACGCTTTCAACGCCTCGGTCGCCCACGCCCTCCGCAAGCTGAGCGGCAAGGGGATCGCGCTCTATCTCATGCAGGGAAACCGCGACGTGCTGCTCGGCCAGGCGTTCGCCGGGAACTGCGGCGCGAAGCTGCTTGCCGATTCCATCCTGCTCGATCTTCATGGAATAAGGACGCTTGTCATGCACGGCGATACGCTGTGCACCGACGACGTCGATTACCAGAGATTCCGCGCTTACGCGCACGATCCCGAGACCCAGCGCAAGTTTCTCGCCCAGCCGCTCGCGGAGCGCAAGAAGCAAATGCTCGACATGCGGACGCGCAGCGAGCAACACAAGCAAGACCAGGCGCCGGAGATCACGGACGTCGCTCCTGCGACGGTGGAGCAGACGTTGCGCGAGTTCGGCTACCCGCGCCTGATCCACGGCCACACTCACCGTCCCGCGCGCCATGTGCACGTGGTGGACGGCCGCACCTGCGAGCGCTGGGTGTTGAACGACTGGTACCAGCGCGGCGGCTACCTTCGCTGCGACGCGAGCGGCTGCGCCGCAGTCACGCTCTAGCCTCTAAATCTCACCACAGAGACACAGAGAACACAGAGGAA
>JACPEF010000155.1 GCA_016183675.1 Betaproteobacteria bacterium | reverse complement strand
GGACTGCCGGGAATGTCCATCCCGTGCGGCTTCGACGCGAAAGGGCTGCCGGTGGGGCTTCAGATTATCGGCAATTACTTTGCCGAAGCGAAGATGCTCGGCATCGCGCACCAGTACCAATCAGCAACGGATTGGCACATGAAAGCGCCGCCGGGCATAGACCTAAATTAGCCGCCAAGGCGCCAAGGCCGCCAAGAAAAGCAGAATTAGGATAGGCAATGTCCTAGTAATTGGGTAAAGCTGGTCGAAGCGTGAACAAGAAGTGCGGCACTAACGATACACAATCAATGCTTTATCGTAATCAGCTCCTCGAGTCAGCGAGTAGAGATATCTCTGCAGATATATTCGAGAGAATCTCGTTCAATTTCCCTCTGGGAACTCGGCTTTCACAATGAATTCTTTACCCACTAAATAGGACATTGCCTTTAACTTTACTGGGCGTCCTGGGCATCCTGGCGGCGAGAATTCAGGGATGAGGGCGGAGGGATGAGGGATGAAACTAAGGCAGAAGGCAGAAGGGTGAGCCGGGGTTTCGAAAAACGTGCCTGCGCACGTTTGAGCCGGCGAACGCCCGACGCGATGCAGCGCGGCGGGACGGGGGAAGGCAGAAAGATTCCTGAGTTTTATCCGCGTTTATCTGCGTTTATCTGCGGTTGCATTTCTGTTTTGTTTTCCTCTGCGTTCCTCCGCGTCCTCGGCGGTGAGAGGTTGATGTTTTTTGTTTTCCTTGGCGCTCTTGGCGGTTCAATTATTGTCTGGTTCTCTTGGCGCCTTGGCGTCTTGGCGGCAAATTATTATTTGGCAGACATCCGCAGCGCGCCGTCCAAGCGGATCACTTCGCCGTTCAGCATCGTATTGACGATGATGTGCTCGACCAGCGCGGCGAACTCCTCGGGCCGGCCGAGCCGCGGCGGAAACGGCACCTGTTGCGCGAGCGAGGCGCGCGCGTCCTCGCTCAACCCCGCCATCATCGGCGTCTCGAAGATCCCCGGCGCGATCGTCATCACGCGGACGCCGAAGCGCGCGAGCTCGCGCGCGGCGGGAAGCGTGAGGCCCGCGACGCCGGCCTTCGAGGCGCTGTATGCGACCTGGCCGACCTGGCCATCGTAGGCGGCGATGGACGCGGTGTTGATGATCACCCCGCGCTCGCCATCGGCATCGGGCGCGTTCTCCGCCATCGCCTGCGCAGCGAGCCGCAGCACGTTGAAGGTGCCGACGAGGTTGAGCTCGAGCGCGCGGCGGAACGTCTCGAGCCGGTGCGGCCCCTGCTTGCCCAGCACGCGCTCGCCGGGCGCGACGCCGGCGCAGCTCACGGCGCCGTGCAGCGCGCCGAATTTCTCGCGCGCCGCGGCGACCGCCCGCGCGACCTGCGCCTCATCGGTCACGTCGGTCGCAACAAAGCTCGCACGTGAGCCGACTTCACTGGCGAGCTTCGTTCCCTGCTCGGCGCTCACGTCGCAGATCGCGACATTGCCGCCGGCGCGAGCAAGCCGGCGCGCGGTCGCCGCGCCGAGACCGGATGCCCCGCCGGTCACGACGAAAGTGTGGCCCGCTATCTGCACGAAGGGCTCCACCACAGAGACACAGAGGCACGGAGGCAATCAACACAACCGATATCTCTGTGCTTTACCTCTGCGTCTCTGTGCCTCTGTGGTTCAATCAACGTTTTTTCGATTCATGCAGGAGGCGCGCGTTCACTCGATCTTGATGCCGGCCTCGCGCGCGAGCCTGGCCTTCTTCACCAGTTCGGCCTTGACGTAGGCCATGAAATCATCCGGCGATGCGCTGGCGGTCAGCTCGACTCCCATCTGGATGAAACGCTGGCGCAGCTCGGGCGCAGCGACCGTTTTTACGACTTCCGCGTGCAGGCGCACGAGTATTTCACGAGGGGTTCCAGCGGGGGCCATGAGTCCGTTGAAGGTGATGTCTTCATAGCCCGGCACGCCCGCTTCCTCGATGGTCGGCAGGTCGGGGAAGAGCGGCGAGCGTTTGCGGCTGGTGACGGCAAGCCCTCTGAGCTTGCCGGCCTTGACATGAGACGCCGATGTGCTGACCTGGTCGAACATCATCGTGACCTGTCCGCTGACGACGTCGACGATCGCCTGAGCGTTGCCCTTGTACGGCACGTGCAGCATTTTCACGCCCGCGTGGCGGTTGAAGAGCTCGGCCGCCATGTGCCCGGTACCGCCCGTGCCTGCCGACGCGTAGGAAAGTTCACCCGGTCGCGACTTGGCCAGCGCGACCAGCTCCTTCACCGAGCGCACGGGAAGCGCGGGATTCACCACCAGTACCTGCGGCACCAGACAGGTCTGCGAGACGCCGGCAAAGTCCTTCAACGGGTCGTAACCCGGGTTTGAAATGATCGAAGGCACCACGGCAAAAGTGTTCGCCATTGCGAGCAGCGTGTAGCCATCAGGCGCGGCTTTTGCGACCAGCTGGGTGCCGACCAGACCGCTCGCGCCGGCCCGGTTATCGACGATCACCTGCTGCCCGAGACCTTCGGAGAGCCGCTGCGAGACCGCGCGCGCGACGAGGTCCACGTTTCCTCCCGCCGCGAACGGCACGATGATCCGCACCGGCTTGACCGGATAACTCTGTGCCGTTGCGCTTTCCCCACAAACGGCGATCCATGCAGCCGCAAGAACGATACCTGTTATCTTCATGCTTCCGCCTTTACGCTGACAGGCGCGCGGACGCCAAGCCTGTCAGCGTTTGTCCACGCGCATTCTAACGTAGGAGCCCGGCGCGTCCTCCAGCGCCTGGAGCTCGCCTCTGCCGGGAATGCGCGCGGCCACCATCCCGCCTCCGTGCTCCGCGATCCAGTTCTTCCAGTCCGTCCACCACGAGCCGGCGTGCCGTGTCGCGCCTCTCAGCCACTGTTGGGGGTCGGCGGGCAGCTTGTCGTTCGTCCAGTAGCCGTACTTGTTCGCCGCTGGTGGATTGATGACGCCGGCAACATGGCCCGATCCGCCCAGCACGAAGCGCACCGGCCCGCCCAGGAGCCTGGCACCCGCGTAGGTCGATCGCCACGGCGCGATGTGATCCTCCAGCGTCGAGATGAAATAGGCGGGAACCTCGACGCGCGAAAGGTCGATCGGCACGTTGTGCAGCTTGATTGCAGCGGGCTTCGTGAGCAGGTTCTTGAGATACATGTTGCGCAGGTAGAAGCTGTGCATCGCCGCCGGCATGCGGGTCGAATCCGAGTTCCAGTAGAGGAGATCGAACGGGAACGGGTCGCGCCCGAGCAAATAGTTGTTCACAACGAACGTCCAGATGAGGTCGTTCGCGCGCAGCATGTTGAAGGTGGTGGCCATCTCGGAGCCCTCGAGATAGCCGCGCTCGCGCATGCGCTTCTCGAGCGCCGCTACCTGCTTTTCGTCGATGAACACCTCGAGCTCGCCGGCTTCGGCGAAATCGATCATGCTGACGAAGAAGGTGGCCGACGCGACGCGGCGGTCGCCCTTGGCCGCCGTGTAGCCGAGCGCGCAGGCGAGCAGCGTCCCGCCGAGGCAATAGCCGATGACGTTGACCTCGCGCTCGCGGGTCGACTTCTCGATCGCTTCGAGCGCGGTGAGCGCCCCTTCCGTGAGATAGTCCTCGAAGCGCTTGTGCGCAAGCCGCTCGTCCGGGTTCACCCACGAGACCACGAACACGGTGAGCCCCTGGTCCACCGCCCACTTGATGAAGGAGTTGTTGTCGCGCAGATCGAGGATGTAGTACTTGTTGATCCAGGGCGGGACGATGAGCAGCGGCCGCCTGTACACCTGTTGCGTCGCCGGGGCGTACTGGATGAGCTGCATCAGATCGTTCTGGTAGACGACCTTGCCCGGGGTGACCGCGAGGTTGACGCCGAGCTTGAACGCGTTCTCGTCCGTCATCCGCAGGCGGACCTGCCCGCCGTCGCCGCGGGTGAGGTCCTCGAGCAGATTGTTCAGGCCCTTGACCAGGTTCTGTCCGCCGGTCGCAACCGTCTCGCGCAGCACTTCGGGGTTGGTCAGAAGGAAATTGGTGGGCGAGAGCGCGTCTATGTACTGGCGCGTATAGAAATCCACCTTCTTCCCGGTCTGCTCGTCCAGCCCCTCGATGCCCCCCACCGCCTGGTGAAGGTGCTTGGCGGCGATGAGGTAGGACTGCTTGATGTAGTCATAGAGAAAGTTTCCCCGCCAGTCCTCGTGCTTGAAGCGGCGGTCGCCCGTCGGCGGCTCCGCCACCGGCTTCGACTCCTGCCCCATGAGCTTGAGCATCGAGCCCTGCCATAACGCGAGGTAGTCCTGCCACAGCCTCATCTGTACTTCGGCGAGCTTGAAGGGGTCGGCAAGGAGCTTCGTCCACGCCTCGAAGAACGCCTGCGCGATGCCGAGCTCGTCGGTGATGGCGGGCGCACCGCCGTTTTTCCGCTGGTCCATGAACCGCGCCAGCAGCCGGGCGCTTTTCTGCGCGATGTCGGCGTAGAGCCGCGCAAGCTCGGCGGGATCGAAAGTCCTGGGCTGCCGCTGCCGCGTGGCGGTCATGGACTGTGCCTCCGGCCCGGCGACGGGATGCGCGTAAAACGATAGCTGCCGCTCCCGTCGGCGCTGCGCTCGAGCCGCGCGGCGTGCATCAGGTGGTTGAGGTGGGCAATCGTCTCGCCCATTGCGAACAGCAGTTGATAGTCCTTGTAGTCGCGGCCGAACAGCCGCGGCAGCAATTCTGCCGCAGTCCGCGGCTCGCGACAAACCTCCAGCGCCCGCTCGAGCCGATCCGCGTGGTGAGCCTCGAGCCCCGCGATGCGCCGTTGCAGGCCGCGAAACGGCAGGCCGTGCGATGGCAGCACCAGCGTCGTCGGGGGCAGGACGCGCAGCCGCTCAAGCGAGCCCAGGTACTGCTTGAGCGGGTCCGCTTCCGGCTCCATGGGCCACACGCTCACGTTGGTGCTGACGCGGGGAAGCACCATGTCACCCGAGATGAGCACGTTGAGGTCCTCGCAGTAGAGCGAGGCGTGCTCGGGCGAATGACCGCGCCCCACGATCACGCGCCAGGCGTTACCGCCGATCTCGATCGCCTCGCCGTCCCGCAGGCGGTTAAAAGCTTGCGGCACTTGCGGGACGCCGCGGCGGTAGTGATCTTCGGGTGAGCTGATTCCGTCGAAGCGCGCCGGCTCGAGCCCGTGGCGCGAGTAGAATGCCTGCAGATCCCCGAGGGAAGTGCCGCCCGTGCGGTGATACGCCGCGTGCGCAAGGAGGTACTCGGGCTCGGTCATCCACGGTTGAAGACCGAAACGCTCGCCGAGCCAGGCGGCGAGCCCGATGTGGTCGGGATGGCAATGGGTGACGATGATGCGCGCGACGGGACGGCCGGCCAGTACGCGCTCGAACACCTGCTCCCACAGCGCCCGCACCCGGCTCGTCGCGTACCCGCAATCCACCAACGTCCAGCCGGAGTGGTCGGCGAGCAGCCACAGATTGATGTGCTCCAAGGCGAACGGTAGCGGCATGCGCAGCCAGTAGATCCCGTGCGCCACCGGGGTCACTGATCCGGGCTGGGGCGCCTCGAGGGGATACTCCAGTTGAGCGGGATGAACCACAGCAAGCTTCTCAGGACTGGACATGCTTGACGTTAACGTAAACGTGAGATACGCTCTTAACTCGCTATTTTACTTGAGAATACTGCGGAGAACAATGTGAGCGCCACCTTTACCATCTCGGATCTCGCCAGGGAATTCGGCGTGACCACCCGCACCATCCGCTACTACGAAGACCAGGGACTGCTCAGCCCCAAGCGCGAGGGCATGAACCGCGTGTTCAGTCATCGCGATCGCGTGCGGCTCAAGCTCGCCCTGCGCGGCAAGCGCCTCGGATTCAGTCTCAGCGAAATCCGCGAATTGTTCGACCTATACGACCTTGCCAAGGACGAGCGCCGCCAGCTCGAAGCGTTCCTCATGAGGCTCGAGAAGCGGCGCGCGCTCCTGGAGCAGCAGCGCGAGGACATCGAGGTGATGCTGAGCGAGATCACCTTCTTTGCGAACCAGTGCCGGCGACTGCTCAAAGTTGAGGCGGAAGGCAAGGGGGAGAAAGCAGCCGCGTGATGCGTCCTCGGCGTAGCGCAAATGGACTTGACGTTAACGTAAAGGGAACATAGTTCTCTCATTATAATCTGATGCTTATGGAGGGATTTAGTCGTAGGAAGAGAGCGTTCTGGGCGGCGCCGTCGCGCGCCCGTCCGTGCCCGTGCTCGCCGGTTTCATGCAAGGGTAGTCCACGCCCTCATGTACCAAGGCCTTAATTTCGAGCTCGGCGAGACCGTGGACATGCTGCGCAAATCGGTCGCCGCGTTTGCGGCGCTCGAGATCGCGCCGCGCGCCGCCGACGTCGACCGCGACAACCGGTTTCCGCGCGACCTGTGGCCGCGGCTCGGTGCGCTGGGACTGCTCGGCATCACGGTCGAAGAGGAGTACGGCGGAACGAACGTCGGCTACCTCGCGCACATCGTCGCGATGGAAGAGATCAGCCGCGCGTCGGCCTCGGTCGGGCTCTCGTACTGCGCGCATTCCAACCTCTGCGTCAACCAGATCCGCCGCAACGGCAGCGGCGAGCAAAAAAAGCGCTACCTGCCGAAGCTCATCTCCGGCGAGCACGTCGGCGCGCTCGCGATGAGCGAGCCAAACGCGGGCTCCGACGTCGTGAGTATGCGGCTCAAAGCCGAAAGGCGCGGCGAGCGCTACGTGTTGAACGGAACCAAGATGTGGATAACGAACGGCCCGGACGCCGACGTGCTCGTTGTCTACGCCAAGACCGATCCCGCCGCCGGCGCGCGCGGCATCACCGCGTTCATCATCGAGAAGACGTTCAAGGGTTACTCGACCGCGCAGAAGCTCGACAAGCTCGGCATGCGCGGCTCCGACACCTGCGAGCTGGTGTTCCAGGACTGCGAGGTGCCCGAAGAAAATGCGCTGGGCGCCGTTGGCAGCGGAGTCGAAGTGCTGATGAGCGGGCTCGATTACGAGCGCGCGGTGCTTTCGGGTGGCCCCATCGGCATCATGCAGGCTTGCCTGGACGTGGTGCTTCCGTACCTGCACCAGCGCAAGCAGTTCGACCAGCCGATCGGGGAGTTCCAGCTGATGCAGGGCAAGATCGCCGACATGTACGTGACGCTGAATGCGTGCCGCGCGTACGTGTACGCGGTAGGACGCGCGTGCGACGCCGGCAAGGTCGCGCGCAAGGATGCGGCGGGAGCGATCCTTTACTCCGCCGAGCGCGCGACCTGGATGGCGCTCGAGGCGATCCAGTGCCTGGGCGCCATGGGCTACATTAACGAATCGCCTACCGGCCGGCTGCTGCGCGACGCCAAGCTTTATGAAATTGGGGCGGGGACATCTGAGATCAGACGATGGCTAATTGGAAGGGAGTTGTACGAGGAGACGCGATGAGGCCTGAGCTGCCCCAATTTCATTAGCATCCCCCTGATCATTTTCCATGATTTATGTCGCGGATTAGCGAAGCGATCAGCGACATGAAGTGACCACTAACTGACACGAGAAATCAACGAGATATGCCCAACGACCCGATTGTGATTGTGTCCGCCGCCCGAACCCCCATGGGCGGCTTCATGGGCGAACTCAAAGCGGTTCCCGCGCCTGAACTCGGCGCCACGGCGATCCGCGCCGCGGTCGAGCGCGCCAGCATCGGAGCGCAGGACGTACAGGAAGTGATCATGGGCAACGTGCTCCCCGCCGGCCAGGGCCAGGCGCCCGCGCGCCAGGCGGCGCTGGGAGCGGGGCTGCCGCCCGCGACGGGTTGCATGACCATCAACAAGGTGTGCGGCTCCGGCATGAAAGCCGCGATGCTCGCCCATGATTTGATCGCGCTCGGCACCAACAGCGTCATGGTGGCGGGCGGCATGGAAAGCATGTCCAACGCACCCTATCTCCTGCCCAGGGCGCGCGCGGGCCTGCGGCTCGGCCATGGCGAAGTAAAAGACCACATGTTCCTCGACGGGCTGGAGGACGCCTACGACCGCGGGCGGCTCATGGGCACGTTCGCCGAGGATTGCGCGGCGAAGTACCGCCTCTCGCGCGAAGCGCAGGATCGCTACGCCATCACCTCGCTCACACGAGCCCAGCAGGCGATCAGGGATGGCAGCTTCGAGAAGGAAATCGTCCCGGTGAAGATCGCCGCCCGCAAGAGCGAAACGGTGGTCAGGACCGACGAGCAACCGCTCAAGGCCAACCTTGACAAGATCCCGCAGCTCAACCCCGCCTTCAAGAAGGACGGCACCGTCACAGCCGCCAACTCGAGCTCGATCTCGGATGGAGCGGCGGCGATGGTGCTGATGAGGCTGTCGGCGGCGGAGAAACGCGGCATCGCTCCTCTTGCGAGGATCGTCGGCCACGCCACGCACTCGCAGGAGCCGCAGTGGTTCACGACCGCGCCGGTCGGTGCGATGAGAAAGCTTTTCGAGAAGACCGGCTGGAACGCGAAGACGACCGAGCTCTTCGAGATCAACGAGGCGTTCGCGGTGGTGGCGATGGCGGCGATGCACGACCTGGAGCTGCCGCACGACAAGGTCAACGTGCACGGCGGGGCGTGCGCGCTCGGGCATCCGCTCGGCGCCTCGGGCGCGCGCATCATGGTGACGCTGCTCGCCGCGCTCGAGAAATACGGCCTGAAGCGCGGCATCGCCGCGCTGTGCATCGGCGGCGGCGAAGCAACCGCGATTGCCCTCGAGCGCATCGTCTGATGGAGCGTGACATGATACGGCGTGACGTGATGCACCGTGACATGATGCGGCGTGACATGATGCGGCGTAGCCGGTAGAGCCTGTTCGAATCACGACTCACGAATCACGACTCACGCATTTCCGGGAATAGTCGCATGGCGCAACCGATAGATTTCTACTTCGACTTTTCCTCCCCGTACGGCTATTTCGCCAGCACGAAGATAGACGACATCGCGGCGAAATACGGGCGGATGGTCACCTGGCGGCCGATCCTGCTCGGCGCGATTTTCAAGATCACCGGCGGGCAACCGCTGCCCACCATCCCGCTCAAGGGAAGCTACGCCAGGCACGATCTCGCGCGAACCGCGCGGCTGTTCAAGGTGCCGTTCAGGCTGCCCACCAAATTCCCGATCGCGGGGCAGGCGCCGAGCCGCGCTTTTTACTGGGTGGGCGACAAGGATTCCGCTCTGGCCAGGAAACTGGCGCACGCGCTCTACCACGCCTACTTCGTCGCGGACCGTGATGTCTCGAACCCCGAGGTCACCGCTAATGTCGCCGCCAAGCTCGGCGTGGACCGGGAGCAGCTCGTACAGGCGCTCGACGATCCCGCGGTGAAGGAGCGACTCAGGAGCGAAGTGGACGCCGCCATCGAGCGCGGGGTGTTCGGCTCTCCCTATATCGTCATTGACAGCGAGCCGTTCTGGGGATCGGACCGGCTCGATCAGGTCGAGCGCTGGCTCGAAACCGGCGGCTGGTGAGCAAGGAATAGTTTCAGGTTCAACGTTCCAGGTTCCAGGTTTCAAGTCGAGAACCAGCGCGCAGCCCAAACCTTGAACTTGGAGCTTCGAACGTGGAACTTTGAACTTGGAACTTTGAACTTGGAACTCAAACAGCGCATGCGCGAAAGATTACAGGCCCGGGAGGTCAACATCGTGACGCTGGCGGTCGACGCCATCGTCAACGCTGCGAACACGACACTGCTGGGCGGCGGCGGGGTCGACGGGGCGATCCACCGTGCGGCCGGGCCGCAACTGCTGGATGAGTGCCGCACGCTGGGCGGCTGCCCCACGGGACAGGCGAAGATCACGAAGGGCTACCGGCTGCCCGCGAAGCACGTAATCCACACCGTGGGGCCGGTGTGGAGCGGGGGCAAGCGTGGAGAACCGGAGCTGCTCGCCTCGTGCTACCGCGAGAGCCTCAAGCTCGCCGCCGCGCACGGGCTGAAGACCGTCGCCTTTCCCGCGATCAGCTGCGGCGCTTACGGCTACCCGCTGGAGCAGGCGGTGAGAATCGCCGTGCGCGAGTGCGCGAACGTCCTCGCCGCCGAGGCCGCGTTCGAGAGAATTATCTTCGCCTGCTTTGATGGCGCAGCGCTCAAGGCGTACGAAGATGAACTCGCTCGGCTTTGACAAACAGTGGAACCGCCGATGAACGCAGATAACACCAAGACCAAAATTGAAGACCCGCCGTTGTTGCCCTTGATTTTCCATCGGCGTTTATCGGCGTTTATCTGCGGCTAACTGTTTTGCTGGTATTGACATGACCGTCATCAAATCCAAGCTGAAGACTTCGAGCCCGGAGTTTAAGTCCGCGGCCGCCGCTATGCGCGCGCTCATCGAGGACGTAAACGCCAAGCTCAATCTGGTGCGGCAAGGGGGCGACGCGGGGGCGCGCAAGAAGCACCAGGGCCGCGGGAAGCTCCTGCCGCGCGAGCGCTTGGCCGCGCTCCTCGATCCCGGCACGCCGTTCCTTGAGCTTTCGCCGCTCGCAGCGTGGGAGGTGTATGGGGAGCCGGTGCCGGCGGCCGGCCTCGTCACCGGTGTGGGCACCGTGAGCGGGCGCGAATGCGTGGTGATCGCGAACGACGCGACGGTGAGGGGCGGCACCTATTATCCCCTCACCGTGAAGAAGCACCTGCGCGCGCAGGAGATCGCACTCGAGAACCGGCTGCCATGCATCTACCTCGTGGATTCCGGCGGCGCGCACCTGCCGAGCCAGGACGAGGTCTTTCCCGACCGCGACCACTTCGGCCGCATCTTCTACAACCAGGCAAACATGTCGGCGGCGGGCATCCCGCAGATCGCGTGCGTGATGGGCTCGTGCACCGCAGGGGGCGCCTACGTGCCGGCGATGTCGGATGAGACCATCATCGTCAAGAACCAGGGCACGATCTTTCTTGCCGGACCGCCGCTGGTGAAGGCCGCCACCGCTGAAGTCGTCACCGCCGAGGAGCTGGGCGGTGCCGACGTGCACACCCGCATTTCCGGCGTCGCCGATCATTTCGCCGAGGACGACCGCCATGCACTGGAGCTCGCGCGCCGCGCGGTAGCGAACCTCACCCGCGGCCCCCGCACCGCGCTCGCCACCCGCGAGCCGCGCGAGCCGCTCCACGACCCGGAAGAGCTTTACGGCGTGATCCCGCAGAGCACGCGCACGCCGTTCGACGTGCGAGAGATCATCGCGCGCATCGTGGACGGGAGCGAGCTCGACGAATTCAAGGCGCGCTACGGGGCGACGCTGGTGACCGGTTTCGCGCACGTCGAGGGTTATCCCGTCGGCATCGTCGCCAATAACGGGATCCTCTTTTCCGAGTCGGCGCTCAAAGGCACGCATTTCATCGAGCTCTGCTGCCAGCGCGGCATCCCCCTCGTGTTCCTCCAGAACATCACCGGCTTCATGGTGGGGAAGAAGGCCGAGCACGGCGGCATCGCCAAGGACGGCGCCAAGATGGTGACCGCCGTCGCCTGCGCGCGCGTGCCCAAATTCACGGTCATCATCGGTGGCAGCTTCGGGGCTGGCAATTACGGCATGTGCGGGCGCGCTTATTCGCCTCGCTTCCTCTGGATTTGGCCCAACGCGAGGATCTCGGTGATGGGCGGCGAGCAGGCCGCCAACGTGCTGGCGCAGGTCAAGCGCGAGGCGCTGGAGAAAAGCGGCAAGGACTGGAGCAAGCAGGAGGAAGAGTCGTTCAAGGCGCCGATCATCGAGCAGTACGCGCGGCAGTCGAGCGCGTACTACGCCACCGCCCGGCTGTGGGACGACGGCGTGATCGACCCGGCGGATACGCGCATGGTGCTGGGGCTGGCGCTGTCGGCATCGCTGAATGCGCCGATTGAGCAGACACGCTTTGGCGTGTTCCGCATGTAGCAATATCTGAAT
>JACPEF010000157.1 GCA_016183675.1 Betaproteobacteria bacterium | reverse complement strand
TCCGGGCGTGTCGCGGACCACTGATCATCGGGCACTGTCAGAAGTCATTGGAACGGGATTTATCTGCGGTTGATGTCACTCACGAAGCAGTCTGTTTGTTAAAATTGTCGCCGGGAGCAAACCCGGTGGCACAGCAGAAAACCAGCCTCGCGGTGCTGTTCGCGGATCTGAGCGACAGCACTCGCCTCTACGATTCGCTCGGGGACACCGCCGCTTTCGGGCAGGTGCGCGATTGCCTCGATCTCATCCGGAGCATCGCCGAGTCGTTCGAGGGCCGGGTGGTGAAGACCATGGGCGACGGCGCGATGTGCGTGTTCGAGACGGCGGACGCAGCGGCGCAGGCGGCGCGCGAGATGCAGGCCCGGATCGCGCAGCGCCCGTTGGCGGCGGGGCGCAAGAAGCTCACGTTCCGCGTCGGATTCCACTACGGCCCCGTGATCCAGGAAGGCAATGATGTTTTCGGCGATTCGGTGAACATGGCTGCCCGCATGTCCGGTTTTGCGCTCGCGGGGCAGGTGATCACCACCGGCGAGACCGTCGCGGTCCTGTCTTTCGAGCTGCGCGAGACGACGCGGCGGCTCGACGCGCTGCCGGTCAAGGGCAAGCAGGAGGACGTGGACGTGCACGAGTTCCTGTGGCAGGCCAGCTCGGACCGCACCGTGATCCCGGGCCGTCCCGCGCCGGCGGTGCCGAGCGGCGGGCCGTGCATCACGCTCACTCACCGCGGGCGGGAGCTGGTCCTCAAGGAGACCGTCTACCTCGGGCGCGACGACAGCAACACCGTGACCATCACCGATCCGATGGCGTCGCGCCGCCACGCCAAGATCGAGCTGCGCGGTGGCAAGTTCGTGCTGGTGGACCAGAGCGCCAACGGCACCTTCGTCACGCTCGGCAACGACGGGGAAATCCGGCTGCGGCGCGAGGAGACGATCCTGCACGGGCGCGGCGTCATCGCCTTTGGCCACAGCGCTTCGCAAGCGGGCGCCGAGACCGTCGGGTTCCGCTGCGAGCTGAAGTAATTTTTCACCACAGGGGCACAGAGGACACAGAGGAACATCAAGAACGACAATTAAGCCGCCGATAAACGCCGATCGGATAAACCTCTCAACGCCAAGAACGCCAGAAAAACCAACAGCAGAGAGTGAACCGCGAAGCGTGCCCTCGACTCGATCGGGGGACGCCAAGGGCGCGAAGAGAACCAGGAACGAATCGAACTGCCAAACCGCTGATCGTTAGAGGTGGCAAGAGCATGCACCATTGAGCCATACGAACGTATGGCACATTGGCCCGATCTGTGCTAGCCTTTGTTAATGGCGAAGGCCCGGTTCGACTGGGATCCGAAGAAGGATCGGAAGAACCAGGGAAAGCACGGAGTCTCGTTCGCGAAGGCGCAGCTCGCCTTCGCCGATCCGAAACGCGTGATCGCCGAAGACCTGTCTCACAGCTCGAAGGAGAAGCGGCACTACTGCTTCGGGCGGGTCGAAGGCGGAGTCCTGACGGTCCGGTTTACGTACCGCGAGGACGTGATCCGGCTCTTGGGAGCCGGCTACTGGCGAAAGGGCAAGCGAATCTATGAGCGCGAAAATCAGATACACCGACGAACCCCTCGGAAACCTTAGGGTCGTTCCTGATTTTCTTCCTCGCCCCGAGGACCTGGTCTTCCGGGAGGAAGGGGTTAAGGTCACGATCGCCCTGAGCAAGCGCAGCGTCGAGTTCTTCAAGAGCGAGGCGCAGAAGTACAACACGCAGTACCAGCGCATGATCCGCCGTCTTCTCGATGCCTATGCGGAGCATCACGGGCGACCTCTAACCACACGCTCAACGCGGGGGCGCACAAAATCGGCGCGCACCTGAAGTGCGGCGTTAAACTTTTCTCCTATCTGCGTTTATCTGCGGCTCATGTGCAGGAGTTGCTTCACCGTCGCGTAAGCATAATCATGCGCTCCCGCCCACTTGCTCGCGCGCGGTCCCGCGACGTTCAGCACTGAAATCCCGCCGGCGGTGACGAAAGCCGCGATTTCCCGTGCCGCCTGCTCGGGGGTGAGGCGCGCGGCGTTGAGCAGCTCGCAGGGCTTGCGATGCTCCTGGCAGAACAACGCGGTCTGGCGCGTGCCGCCTTCGAGCTCGCCGAGGTAGAAGATGGCGGTGCCGTCGCTTTCGAGCACGTTCCGCAGCGTGCGCTTCTCATAGCCGCCGTCCCCGAGCTCGACGAGGGGATAGCGTGCGGGAATGACGCCGTCCTCGGCGACGCGGCCTTGCGGGCACCAGCCGCCGCACGCGAACCCCGCCTCCAGCGCGGCGTCGAGCGCGCCGCGGTCAACGCCGGTCTGCCCGCCGGAGACGATTTTCGCAAGGAGCGATTTCAAGGGTAAGAAGCTCTCACCGCCAAGAAGCGCGCAGGCAGTAACGATAATGCGCCCTTCTCATATGATGGACTTACTTGGGGAGGCGTTGGCGGTCTCGCTGCGCGCTTCTTGCATTAGAATAACCCGACTCTAATCGAATTCCGAAGTACTTAATGCCGTGCGTATTGCGCACGGCGTCCAGAACGTGAACTACCGAAGAGCACTCAACATCGAAGACCTGCGCCAACTCGCGCGCCGGCGCCTGCCGCGCGTCGCCTACGAATTCCTCGACGGCGGCACGGAGGACGACGTCACGCTGCGCGAGAACCGGGCCGCTTTCGGACGCTTCCGGTTCCAGCCGCGCGTGCTGGTGGACGTCTCGAAGCGCTCGCAAAAAGTGACGTTGTGGGACCAAAACTTCAACCTGCCGTTCGGCATCGCGCCGACCGGGGCCGCGGGGCTCTACTGCTTCGAAGCCGATATCGCGCTTGCGCGCGCGGCCGCGGCGGCGGGGGTGCCGTTCGTGCTCTCCACCGCGTCGTTCGTTCCGCTCGAGCGCGTGCTGCGCGAAGCCGGCGGTACCCAATGGTTCCAGCTCTATATGTCCAAGGATCGCGCGCTCGCGGAGCGCCTGGTCACCCGCGCGCGCGACGCCGGCTTCGAGGCGCTGGTGGTGACGACCGATATCCCGGTCGCCGCCGCCCGCGAGTACAACCGGCGCAACAACTTCGAGGTCCCGTTTCGGCTCAATCTCGCCAACATGGTGGACGGCGCGCTTCATCCGGGCTGGCTGCTCAACGTCTTCCTGCGCACGCTGCTCGACTCGGGCGTGCCGCGCTTCCAGAACCTCGACGTCAACGTGGGCGGCCGCATCATTTCCAAGAGCCTTACCGAGTTCCGCACGCGCCGCGATGCGCTCAACTGGAGCGATATCCGTTGGCTCAGGGAGATCTGGCCGCGCAGGCTGCTCGTGAAGGGAATCCTGACGGTCGAGGATGCGCAATGCGCCGCGGACAGCGGCGCCGACGGCATCTTCGTGTCCAACCACGGCGGGCGCCAGCTCGACGGCGCGCCCTCGCCGCTCGAGGTGCTGCCGCAGATCGTGAACGCGATGGGCCAGCGTCTCGCCATCATGGTGGACGGCGGCTTCCGGCGCGGCTCGGACATTGTAAAGGCGCTCGCGCTCGGGGCGGACATGGTGTTTCTCGGGCGCGCGCCGCTCTACGGTGCCGCGGCGGGCGGCGAGGAGGGCGTGCTGCACGCGCTCAACCTCCTGAGGAGCGAGGTGGACCGCGTCATGGCGCTCATCGGCTGCCCCACGGTGGACGGTCTCGGTCCGGAATATCTCCGCCTGGAAACCGGGCGTTCGCCTCACGCACGCGACGCGGCGGAGCGGGCGGACGCCGCCTTTTGGGATGGCTTCTAGGCGCCCGTTGCCGCATGGGCCTTACAGAGGAGCTCTGCCGCCTCATCACCGCGACCCGCGCTGACACGCTGGGCGCGGAGTGCGTGCGACGCGCGAAGCGGGCGATCATGGACGGCATCGCGGTCGCGGTCGCCGGTGCGCGGGAGCCGCCCGTGAAGCTCCTCGCGGCGCACATCAAGGCGCAGGGCGGTGCGCGCCAGTCGTCGGTCTGGGGTTACGGTTTCCGGACTTCGAGCGTGCAGGCGGCGTACGTGAACGGCGTCGCGACCCACGTTCTCGACTTCGAGCCGATGTGGCTTCCCCCGACGCACGCCGTTTCCCCGACGCTGCCGGTGGGCATCGCACTCGCCGAAGCCCGCCGTCACGGCGGGCGCGAGGTGATCGCGGCGATCGCGAAAGGGATGGAAATCCAGGGCCGCATCCAGTTCGCGGCCGATCAGTTCGAGCCCGAACGCCTGCGGTTCCATCCGCCGGGGATCACCGGGGTGATCGGCGCCGCAGTCACGGCCGGGCACCTGCTCAGCCTTGACGCGACGCAGCTCGGCCATGCGCTCGGCATCGCGGCGTCGCGCGCCGGTTCGCTGCTCGCCAACATCGGCTCGATGACCAAGGCGACGCATTGCGGCTACGCCGCGGCATCCGGGCTGGATGCGGCGCTGCTCGCGAGCCGCGGCTTCACCGCCAATGCCGCGATCTTCGAGGCGCCGCGCGGCTTCGCGGCGACGTTCTTCCCGGAGCGCTTCGACGCCGAGCGGCTCCTCGCCTACGGCCGGCCGTTCCGGATCGTCGATCCCGGCTTCGCGATCAAGTGTTTTCCCTCGCAGTTCGCGACGCACTGGGCGATCCGCGCCGCGCTCGAAGCCCGCGAGCGGATCGGCGACCCGCGGGCGATCGAGCGCGTCGTCATCACCGCCCCGTTGATGCAATACATCGACCGCCCGCGCCCCGCGACGGGACTGGATGGCAAGTTCAGCTTCCAGTACACGGCGGCGGTGGCGCTTCTCGACGGGAAGGTGAGCATCGATTCGTTCAGCGACAAGCGACGGTTCAGGCCGGATATGGAAGCGCTGCTGGGCAGGATCGAGCTGCGGCAGGACCCGTCCATACCCGGCGACTGGCGGGGAATGCACGTGAGCGTCGAGGTGGCGATGCGCGACGGCTCCCGCCATACGGCAACCTGCCGCGATCCCAAGGGCGCGTGGGGCCAGGAAGAGCTCACGGATGCGGAACACGAGGTCAAGTTGCGCGACTGCCTGCGCGCGGGCCTTGACCGCAAGCGCGTCACGGACGTGCTTGCGCTGCTCGCGCGCTTCGAGGATCTCGCGCCGGCCGCGGTCCGAAAAGTGGTGAGCCTGATCGCGAGGCGCAGGAGAGCACGGGCGGCGCAGCGGGAGTTATGGTAGGGAAGGTTGAAGGCTGAGTGATGAAGGATGAAGCAAGACTGACGTGAGGGCGTGAGAGCGTGAGAGCGTGAGAGCGGGAGAGCGCGAGAGCGACAGTGGCCTCCAGAATTTCCATCTCACCATTTCACGAACTCACGATCTCCCGGTTTTTCGATCTCCCGACTTCACGACCTCACGGATCTAAGACGAGTCACCAGTCACGCCTTGTACGTCATTAATTGCCGCTCACGGCAGCGGCAAGCGCGACACCGCCTGAGGGCGAGGACGGCATGATTCATGGATCCTGGTTCGCGATTTGGGCGGCTTACCCCTCACCCCTACCCTCTCCCGAGTGGAGAGGGGGAATTATTAAATTCCCTCTTTAAGAAAAGCGCGGTTATGCCGCGCTTTTCTTGGGTGTCTTGCCTTTCTTTGCCCAGTAGGTGGGAGAAGCCTTCGTCTTCGCCAGCGCCTCCGCCGTCTCGAAACCGGGCGCCATCGAGGCGGCGGTCCCCACCATCACCTGGTGGTGCTCGATGTTCAAGAGCCGCAGCCAGCTCTGCTGTCCCATGGTGAGCGCGATGAAGCAACCCAGCTCGACCAGTTCCGGCTCGCTGAAGTGCTTGTGCATGCGCGCCCAGAACCGGTCGTCGGTCTCGAGCCGCCAGGTGATCGCCTCGGCGTAGGCGAGCGCCGCCTTCTCGCGCTCGGTGTACCGGGTGGATTTCTCGAAGTTGACCAGGTCGTCAGTTTGCGCTTCGCTGAGTTTGCCGCTGAACGCCTTGGTCGAGCGCTGATTGCCGCAGAATTCACAGGTCACGCCGCGCGAGACGTAGAGGCGGGCGAGCTCCTTGATGGCGTGGTCGCAAATGCCGGTGTGAAAGACGTCACGCCAGGAGTTGGCGAAAGCCCAGAACGCCGCCGGCACGTGGGCGCGCACCGCCGAGCTTTCCGGGCGCGGCGTGCCTTCGCGCGCGCAGCGCTCCATCTCCGCGCGCATCTCGGGCGTCATCTTCTCCAGCGGGACGTAGCTGATGCGCTGCTTGGTGGCCATGACCTCTCTCCTTGCTGACGGTACCGGAATTATAACTGCTCAAGTCCGTGGCGCGCCCAAAGCGGGTGACGAAGTGACGCAGTGACGAAGTGACGGAAAACCAACAGGTCGTAAGAACCTCCGCGCTGCGGGAAACTCGTCACCGCGTCATCCCGTCACCTCGTCACCGGTTTCAGGGCGGCGGCAGGCTTCATCATCAGCGCGAGCGGGATGGTGAGGAAGATTGCGAAGCCGATCACGGCGATCGCGGTCTCGACGCCGAATACGTCGCCGACGAGCCCGTAGGCGAGCGGCGCTGCGACGCCGCAGGTTGATCCGAGCGTATAGAACAGGCCGAATGCGCGCGACAGGCGGTCCTTCTCGACAAAATCGCCGATGGTGGCGTAGAGCACTGAGGAGGTGCCGTTCAGCACCACGCCGATCAGCGGCAGCAGGATGAAGGCGGCGAGGTTGGGCAGGGCGAGCGTGGCGAAAATGCCGCAGCCGGTGGCGACTTCCGTGATGACGATCATGCGGACGATGCCGAGCCGCTCGGCGAGAATGCCGCAGGCGAGCTTGCCTGCCATGCCGCCGACCAGGATTAGCGGCACCGAGGCCGCTGCCCAGCCTTCAGGCAGCCCGCGCGCCATCAGCAGGAAGGCGACGAAGGTGAGGAAGCCGGTGCGCGTGCTGGAATCGAGGACCTCGATCGCGCACAGCGCGGTGAAGTCCTGCTTGTTGCGTATGCCCCAGCCGGTGACGCGAGTTTGTCCGATCTCGGCCGGAGCCGCTTTGGCGCCGGCACCAGCGTTCGAGAGCAGCAGCACGATCGCCGCCACGCAGGCGAGCGCCGTTCCGCCGAAGAGCAATACGGGCGTCTGCCATGAGACACCCGCGACGAACATCAGGCTCGCCGCTCCCCCGAATGCGAACTTGCCGAGGTCGCCGGCAAAGTTATAGGTCCCGAGCGCGGCGCGCCGTCCCTCGCCCGGATAGGCGTGCGAGATGATGGAGGAGCACAGCGGGTGCTGAACTGCCGATCCGAATCCGGCGAGGAACAGCGTGAGGAGGATCGCAGGAAATCCCGGCGCGAAGCCGAGCGCGACGAAGGCGATGCCCGCGCACGCGGTGCCGAAGGCAAGCAAGTTGCGTTCGCCCAGGCGCTCCGCGATGATGCCGGCGGGGATCTGGAAGATCGCCATCGCCGCCCGATGCGCCGAACGGATCAGGCCCACCTGCGCCAGTGACAGCCCGAATGCCTGTGCCAGCAGCGGCAGCAGCACGTAGGTGATGTCGGAGAGCCCGTCGTGCAGCGTGTGCACGGCGCAACAGGTGGCGAGGGTACGTTTCTTCTGCGACATCGGCCGGCGGGCGTCGGTTACATTTTTTTGACGATTCTGTGACAATCATAGCAGCGCAGGCGCCTGCGCTGCTAAAGGGTGGGTGGCGGACGGCATTGAACGATCGCTGACGCGAGACCGAACCGGATCCGCCTCGATTGGTCTCAACGCTGAATCCTGGTGACTCTCGTCATCGATATCATCTCGGGCCTGTTCATCGTGCTTTGCGTCGCGATGCTGTTCGCTTACGCGCGTGGCGGCCACTTCGGCGTTTTTCTGATGGGGCTCACTTACGGAGCCGCCGCTGCGGGAGCGCTCTGGCTCAACGACTGGTGGCCGCTCGCCGGAGGTTTCGCGCTGGTCTGGCTCTATCGATGGCTGGGGCTCGAGCCTGAGCCAGGCGACCGCGACCGGTGACCAGTGGCCGGTGATCAAAGAAGCCGTGAGTCGTGAGGTCGGGAGATCAGGAGATCGAAAAACCGGGAGATCGTGAAATCGCGAGATCGGGAGCTCGAGAGAGGGTCTTGTTTCGCTCTCCCGCGCTCACGCTCTCACGCCCTCACGGCTTTCCATAGCCGCCGCCGCCCGGCGTTTCGATCACGAACACGTCGCCCGGACGCATCTCGATCTGGTCGCAGGCCTTGAGCTCGACCGCTCCACCGGCCGCGGTGATCGCCCGGTTGCGTCCGACCATGCCGGGGCCGCCGCCCGCCATGCCGTAAGGCGCGATGCGGCGATGGCCGGAGAGGATCGCCGCCGTCATCGGCTCCAGGAAGCGCACGCGCCGCACCGCGCCGTCGCCGCCGCGCCAGCGCCCCTTGCCGCCGCTGCCGCGCCGGATCGCGAACTCCTCGATCAGCACCGGGAAGCGCCATTCCAGCACCTCGGGGTCGGTCAAGCGCGAATTGGTCATGTGCGTGTGCACGCAGTCGGTGCCGTCGAACCCGGCGCCGGCGCCCGAACCGCCGCAGATCGTCTCATAGTACTGGTCGCGCTCGTTGCCGAAGGTGAAGTTGTTCATCGTGCCCTGGGACGCGCCCATCACGCCGAGCGCGCCGTAGAGCGCGTCCGTCACGCACTGGGAGGTTTCGACGTTTCCCGCCACCACCGCCGCCGGGTAGGCGGGATTGAGCATGCAGCCCTCCGGGATCACGACCCGGAGCGGCTTGAGGCAGCCCGCATTGAGCGGAATCTCGCGGTCGACCAGCGTGCGGAAGACGTACAGCACCGCCGACATCGTGACCGCGGCCGGCGCGTTGAAGTTGTCCGTAAGCTGCGCCGAAGTGCCGGTGAAGTCGATCACCGCGCTGCGCTCGCCGCGGTTGATCTTGATCTTCACGCGAATCACCGCGCCGTTGTCCATCTCGTGGCGGAACTCGCCGTCCTTCAGGACGTCGATGACGCGCCGCACCGATTCCTCGGCGTTGTCCTGCACGTGCTGCATGTACGCCCGCACGGTCTCGAGCCCGAAGTGCTCGACCATGCGGTGGAGTTCCGTCACGCCCTTCTGGTTGGCGGCGACCATGGCGCGGAGATCGGCGACGTTCTGCTCCGGATTGCGCGCGGGGTAGCGCGCGCCCGCGAGCAGCGCGCGCGTTTCACGCTCGCGGAGGCGCCCGCGCTCGACCAGCAGGAAGTTCCGGATCAGCACGCCTTCCTCGTCCAGGTGGCGGCTCGCCGGCGGCATCGAGCCGGGCGTGATGCCGCCGATGTCGGCGTGGTGGCCGCGCGATGCGACGTAGAACAGTACTCGCGCGCCGCCGTCATCGAAAACCGGGGTCACCACGGTGATGTCCGG
>JACPEF010000154.1 GCA_016183675.1 Betaproteobacteria bacterium | reverse complement strand
GCTCAAGCAGGGCAAGGTCAAGCGGGAGTACCTCGAGAACAAGCGGGTCGAGATGGCCATGCCCGTGATCACCTTCGACGACAAAATTACGCTTGATCTGGGAGGCCACGTGATCGAGCTGATCTCCCTCGGCAAAACCCACACGCCCGACACTATCATCGCCTGGCTGCCCAAGGAGAAGATCCTGTTCGTCGGCGACCTTCTTTTCGTCGAGCATCACCCCACCGCCGATGACCGCTCGGATGTGGGCAGCTGGCAGCGGGCCCTGAAGACACTCGCCGGCTGGTCTCCGGCGAGCGTCGTGCCGGGACACGGCGCCTTCGCGCCGGGCAACGGCGCCAAGCCGCTGCTCGACCAGGATCGCTATTTCGAGACCCTGCGGGCCCAAGTGAGTGCCATGCGGGACGCCGGGAAATCCCTTGAAGAAATCAAGAAAGGCGTCCGGGCCGAGCTGGGCGAGTTTGCGCAGTGGCCGCGCGAGCGGGCGATTCCGGCCGCTGCCGAGCAGGTCTACCGCGAACTGACCGCCAAGTAATTGTCCGCGGCCGAAAAACAGGGGACGGACCCCGCCCGTCCCCTGTTATTTCCTGACGAGAAGCTGGCAGCCCGCCGCGGGCTCGAACCGCGAACCTTCCGCTTCAGAGGCGGACGCTCTACCAATTGCGCTAGCGGGCATCAGAACGTTCGAACCGCTTTCGCCGCGGCTCATCCGAGCCGAGGCCTGGCAGCTATTCGACCGCGTCCCGGCTCGCCGAGTTCGCGGCGCCACTATAGTCCCGCGCGGTTCCTGCCCTTCACGGCCTTGTTCACGACGTTCACCGGCCATTCGCCGGAAAGGACGCGGCGTACTTCGTTCGGCGCGCCGGACTGAAGTCCCGCCATCGCCTGCTCGCTGTACCAGGCGACGTGGGGGTTGATGATGACGTTATCGCGCCCCCGCAGGGGATGGGGATCGGGCAGGGGTTCGGGGTCCGTGGTGTCCAGCGCGCAGCCGGCGATCTTCTTCGCGTCGAGCGCGCGCACCAGCGCGTCGGTGTCCACGATGGGCCCGCGGCTGCAATTGACGAGAAAGGCGCCCGGCTTCATGCGGGAGAAAGCCTCGTCGCTGACCATCCTGCGAGTTTGGGGCACAAGGGGAGGGTGGACGGAGACAAAGTCCGACTCCCGGAGCAAATCGTTCCATTCCATTTTCCTGCCGGGGACATCGAACTGTCCCTCTTTGACGAAGGGGTCGGCGTAGAGTACCCGCATGCCGAACGATGCGGCCCGCACGGCCACCTGGCGGGCGATGTTGCCGAAGCCGACCAGCCCCAGCGTGCTGCCCGCCAGGCGGAACATCGGCTTGCCGGGCGGCACTTCCCAGCGCCCGCCGCGGACGAGCCGGTCGTAGAAAGCGACTTTGCGGGCGCAGGCGAGCAGCAGCGCCATCGTGTGCTCGGCCACCTCCTCGATGCAGTAGGTGGGATTGTTGGTGACGATGATGCCCGCTTTGGTGGCCGCCTCCAGATCGATCGTGTCCACCCCGATGCCGTAGCGCGCGATGATCCTGCACCTGGGCATCTTCGCCATCACCTCCGCCGTGATCGGCCCGGCGTAGGTGTTGAGCAAGGCGTCACAATCCGCGGCCTGCGGCAGGAACTCCTCGGGCTTCCTGGTCTGGAGCGGCACCAGCTCGGCCAGCCCGGCGAGCGTTTTCTTCTCCACGTCAAGGGACTCCCAGACGTAGTCGGTCAAGACCACCTTTGCTTTTCCAGCCATTGGATTTCTCTTCTGTGTTCTCTGTAATCTTTGTGGTTGCGGTTTGAAATCTTCATCCGCGTTTATCTGCGGCTAATATTTCCTGATCTTTTTACGGGCTCTTGGTTACGGCGTAGATTTCCGGGTTGTAGCAATTCGGCGGCCGCCGGTCCTCCAGCACCGCCAGGATATTGTCCACCACCGTGTTGGCCATCGCTTCGCGCAGCTCCCGGGTCGCGCTTCCCGTGTGGGGCGTGAAAACGACGCTCGGCATCGCGAGCAGCGCCGGGTCGGGCCTGGGCTCGTGCTCGTACACGTCAAGCCCCGCGCCCGCGATGCGGCGATCCGCCAGCGCGCGGAACAGCGCCTGCTCGTCCACGATGGAGCCGCGCGCCGTATTGACGAGGTAAGCCGTCGGCTTCATGAGTTCGAGCTCGCGCTTGCTGATCAGGTGGCGCGTCGCCGGCGTGAGCCGCGCGTTGATCGAGACGAAGTCGGACTGCGCAAGGAGCTGATCGAAGGGCACCCAGGTCAGCCCGAGCCCGCGCTCGTCCTTCGTCGAGAGCCGCTGCGGATCGTAGTAGAGGGCCCGCATGGAAAAGCCCTGTGCGCGCCGCGCGACCGCCCGGCCGACGCCGCCCATGCCGATGATGCCGAGGATCTTGCCCGACACATCGCCGCCCTCGAGGTAACAGGATTGCGAGCCGGGAAACGTGCCGCCGCGCATCACGCGGTCGCCTTCCGCCACGCGCCGCGCCGCGGCCAGCAGCAGCGCCCAGGCGAGGTCCGCCGTCGCGTCGTTCAATAGCTGCGCCGGGATGACCGTGACGGGAATGCGGCGCGCAGTCGCCTCGGCGACGTCGATGTTAGCCGGGGTAATCGTCATGGAAGCGACCGCCTTGAGCCGTGGGTTGGCGGCGATCACGTCGCGGTCCACGTGGTCGTGGAGCAGGCAGAACAGGACATCGCTGCCGCGCACGGCAGCGATCAACTCATCCTTCGTTGCAATGTGTAGTGGGTCCGGATTCACATCTACGTCTGCCAGGTCACGCAGGCGCGCGAGCGGACGGCCGGCCACCGGCTGGGTGATGAATATCCGGGGACGCATCAGGCTGGGGAACGTGAGGAAGGAGGGGAGAGAAGATAAGCGCTGTTTCCGCGTTCGAACGATATCCCCAACCTATTTCTTGAAACAGCCGTTGTTTGCCCGTCTTCAAATCCGCGTTTATCTGCGTTTATCTGCGGCTTCATGAGATGCCCTTGAGCAGATCCGGCAAGCGTAGTCCTCGAGCGCGCCGGCGGTCACGCCGACGGCGCCGTGCTGCCTGCGGTTGTACTCCTCCGATTCAAGCTCGGTCCAGAACGAGTCGTTCAGCCGGTTGATCATGTTGAACATGGCACACGCGAGCGAGATCTCGACGATCTCGGCATCGGTGAAGAGCCGGCGAAGTTCATCCCATACCGCCTGGTCGCGCTTGGCGGTGTTGAGCGTCATGGCTTCCGACCACGCGAGGACCGCCTTTTCCCGCTCGTCGAACAGCGGGCTCGCGCGGTAGTCCGCCTGCAGCGCATCGAACTCCTCCTCCTTCAGTCCCAGCGCTTGACCAAGCACCCGATTGTGCTCCGTTCAGTATCGGCACCCATTGAGAGTCGAGGTCTTGAGCACGGCGAGGTTGCGCAGCCGCACGTCGGAGACCGCGCCGGCCCTGGGCTGGCGCACCGCCGCGACGAAAGGCAGGAACCAGCGCGCGAGGCGGGGGCTGTGGGCGAGTATCCGAAGGAGGTTCGCCGTGCGGCCGAGCACGCGGTTCGAGGCGTCGAACAGGTCCTTCACCGGCCCGGTCGCTTCAGCGTCGCTGATCCCGCGCAATCTCTGACTCATACTTGAATGATTCGGGACTCGGGTATCGGGGCTCGGGACTCGATCGTTGAAGATCGGGAATAGGGACTCGGGTCTTGGGATTCGGAAGTTGCTTTTGAAGTTACTAGCCCCTAGACCCTAGCCCCGCCTTTTCGGAATACATCCAGCGCACCACGCCCGCCACGCCGTCTACGGCAACCTGCGCGCCCTCGGGAATCCGGTGAGTGGCGCCGGGCACGCCCAGCACCATCGGGATGCCGCGTTCCCGCGCGAGCGAGGCGAGGTGGGAGGTGCTGCCGCCCAGCTCGGCAATCACGCCCGCGACGCGCGGCAGGATCTCGCTCAACGCAGGCCCCGCCATATTCGTCACCAGCACATCGCCCGGGGCGACGCGCGACAACTCGCACTCGCAGTTCACCACGCAGGCGCGACCCGTGCTCCAGCCGACGCCCGCGGGTTGGCCGTTGATGCGCGGGTGGCGCCGCCACATCTCATCGCGCACCGGGGCGGGCTGCAGGTGCAAGGGGCGCGCCTGCAGGAGCTTGAATCCCGCCTCGTCGCGCGCCCATTCAATCTCCACCGGCATGCCCATGAGTTCTTCAGTCCTCCGGACGAGACGACCCAACTCGACCGCCTGCGCGGATTCCAGGCACGGCATAGCGGCGGAAAGACGGGGGCGCGAAGCGGTCGTCCCGCGGCTGTGGGCGCAACCGGCTGCGTGGCGTTGCATCCGTCCGGTGTGCGACTCCAGCAGCACTCCGTCGCGGCTCAGCAGATAGCGGTCCGGCGCGACCTCGCCTTGAGCGATGGCCGAGCCGAGGCCCCAGGTCGCGTTGATCAGGATATTTCCCTCGGCCGTCCGGCTCAGCGCGCCGCCCGCGCAGCGGGCCGGGACCAGCGGTTGCACCAGCAGCGCCATCGCGGTGTCCGCGGGATCGAGGTCGTGGGTCGCCATGTAGCGCAGCGCCCGTGTTGACCAGAGCGCCGCCCAGCACGCGCGCACCGCCGTGAGGAAATCGGTTTCGTTCTCCAGTCCCAGGAAGCTTTCGAACTGGCCGGCGAAGCTCGAGCCGTAGCGGTCCTCGACGAGAGCCGAGGAGCGCACGACGCCCGGAATCGCGGCGTGCCGGGTCATGCTCCGCCACGCCGCGATTAAAGGTTCCTCCACTTGCGCTGCGACGGGTTGCTCCATCAGCTGCATTCGCATTCGGAGAGCGCTGCGGCGCGCCTGCGCACCGTCATCCGCTGCAAATACCCCGCGTGCGGCCGCTTCGAGGCCCAGCGCCTCGAGCTGCGTGCGATAGGCACGCGCGTCGAGGCAAAAGCCGCCAGGTATCGGCAGACCCGCGCGCCCGAGGGCCGCGAGGTTCGCGGCTTTGGGCCCGACGCGGCTCGCATCGGCGGCTTCGGGCGCTGAAAGCGGAATGATCAGTTGTTCCATTGATGCTTAGATTCGGATTCAAAAACAGCAAAAGTATCAGCCGCAGATAAACGCAGATAAACGCCGATCATAATCAAGAGCGATCAAGCTACAAACGGCACGGAGTTCACAGACGAACTCGAGAGTTGACCCGGTCTTGAATCTTCATTCTCTGTGTTCTCTGTGATCTCTGTGGCCAAATTGGTTCGACGTTCAAAGTTCAAGGTTCCGTGTTTTGAGTTTTTAGTTTGCCGTTATCGGCGTGTATCGGCGTTCATCCCGTTCCAATGACCTCCGCTAGCTCCTCATGATCGATGGTCCGCGAGACGCCCGGAAGACGAACATTGGAACGGGATTCATCGGCGGTTCAATCAGGTTTTTGTGATTGCTTTTACTCATCGGCCCGCCAGGGTCGAATAGCCCGGCATCGGGTCGACGACCGTGATCTGCTCGACCGGGAAGTTGGAAATGATCTCGACGCGGTCCGGGTGGACGATCAGCATCTCCTCGATGCGCACGCCCCACTCGTACTGCTTGCCGTGCTGGGTCTCCAGCGCGAACACCATGCCCGGCCGGATCTCCAGCGGATGGTCGAGCGACCAGATACGCGAGATCACGGGCTGGTCGTACTGGGCCAGACCGAGGCCGTGGCCCCAGATGTTCGCGGCGGCCTGGTCCTCCTCCGCGTAGCCCCAGGCCTC
>JACPEF010000151.1 GCA_016183675.1 Betaproteobacteria bacterium | reverse complement strand
CGATACAACATGGAGTTCGCCGGTCGGATTGCGTTCTTCGACGTGGACGATGCGACTCGGACCTTCAGCGGCGACCGCACTGAATTCCTCGGGCGCAACGGCACGCTCAAGAATCCGGCCGCGATGACTCGGTCGCGGCTTTCCGGCAAGGTGGGGGCCGCTTTGGATCCCTGTACCGCAATCCAGGTTTCATTCGAGCTGGCCGACGGGCAAGAGCGTGAGATCATCTTCAGGCTCGGCGTAGGGCGAGACGCCAATGACGCCAGCAACCTGGTGCATCGCTTCCGGGGATCAATTGCTGCGCGGAGTGCGCTCGAAGCGGTACGGCAGTATTGGAAGAGTGCTCTCGGCGCAGTGCAGGTGGAAACACCCGACCAGTCCCTCAACGTGCTGACCAACGGCTGGTTGCTGTACCAAACGATAGCGTGCCGCCTTTGGGCGCGGAGCGGATACTACCAATCGGCGGGCGCCTTTGGTTTCCGCGATCAGTTGCAGGACGTAATGGCACTCGTCCACGCCGAGGCGCGCCTGGTACGCGAACATCTACTGCTCTGTGCGTCCCGTCAATTCAAGGAAGGGGATGTCCAGCATTGGTGGCATTCTCCGTCGGGCCGTGGCGTACGTACACACTGCTCGGATGATTACCTCTGGCTGCCGTTGGCGACATGCCGTTACGTTTCCAGCACTGGGGACGCGGGAGTGCTGGATGAACCCGTTCACTTCGTGGAGGGCCGCCCGGTAAACGCGGAGGAGGACTCCTATTACGATCTGCCAGTGCGGTCCGAAGAAGTAGCCAGTTTGTACCAACACTGCGTGCGAGCCATCCTGAGGGGCCTCACATTTGGTGAGCACGGCCTGCCACTCATCGGCTCCGGTGACTGGAACGACGCCATGAATATTGTGGGAAAACACGGCAAAGGGGAAAGCGTATGGCTGGGCTTTTTCCTTTATGAAGTGCTCATGCGATTCACCGGGGTTGCACGCGTGCATGGTGACAACTCCTTCGCCGAGCGTTGCCAGCGGGAGGCGGCTCAAGTACGACAGAACATCGAGCAGAATGGCTGGGATGGCGAGTGGTACCGCCGTGCCTACTTTGACGACGGCTCGCCGCTTGGGTCGGCGAGCAATCCCGAATGCCAGATTGATTCGATTGCGCAGAGCTGGTCTGTTCTATCCGGTGCGGGGGATGCCAGACGCTCGCGCATGGCGATGGAAGCGGTGGATAAGCGCCTCGTTTGCCGGGATCGGGCGCTGATCCAGCTTTTGGATCCGCCGTTCGACAAGTCAACTTTAAACCCCGGTTATATAAAAGGCTACGTCCCGGGCGTGAGAGAGAATGGCGGGCAATACACTCATGGGGCGATCTGGGCGGCGATGGCGTTCGCTGCATTGGGCGACAGCCGGCGCGCGTGGGAACTCACGGCCATGATCAACCCGGTAAACCATGCGAGATCTCCGGAGGCGATTGCCGCCTACAAAGTAGAACCGTATGTCGTCGCGGCCGACGTATATGCCCTCCCGCCGCACACCGGCCACGGCGGATGGACGTGGTACACCGGCTCCGCCGCCTGGATGTATCGGCTTGTCGTGGAATCACTTCTGGGGCTGAGGCTGGAAGTCGACAAACTGTGCTTTGCGCCGTGCCTCCCTGCGGATTGGGAGGCGTTCAAGGTGCATTACCGATACCGGGAAACTTTCTACCATATCGCCGCGCTCCATACGCGTGCCGAGAACGGCGAGATGAGTGTGACAGTTGATGGCGTTGAGCAACAGGACAAGGCAATTCCTCTTGTTGACGACCGTCAGGAACACTCGGTCGAGGTGAGAATACACGCCGCACGCAGTTGATATAGAGGATTTCCCCACCACCAGCATCGTTTCCCTGCTCTACGTCATGGAAGACGGGGCGTCGGCGGAGATTTCGGTAGAGAACCCCCATTGCGTCAGTCGTGGAGTCGCTTACGCCGCGCTGGACGGCAAGACGCTGCCGGACGGCCCGATCCGAGTTCCGCTGACGGACGATGGCGCAACCCACAGGGTGCGCGTGATCCTCGGGTAAGGCCGACGACTGGATGTGGCCTTCCGCTGAACACATCCTTCAAGAAACAGCATGCGCTGAGATCGAAAGCGCGCCGCTACCGCAACGGGGAAGGATGAACGACAGCAGTGAGTTTGACGCCAATGCCGGAACCTTCATCGCCCGCTGCACCGCGGGGCGGCAGCGACCGCCTCAAGCCTTGGCGAGCGTGACATCGAAGCTCGCCGCAAGCGCGCCGTCTTTCTGCGTAGTATTCACAACGAGTTCCTGCGGAATGCCACGCTCTCGCGCGAAGTAGAGCTGCGTCACCAGCGTCGCGTAACCTTTCGCACTCACGCGGTAATGGATGTGGCGCGGTCGTCCCGGGTATTCCCCCGGCAACACGGTGCGGAACGAGTAGTGCGCGTCGCCATCGGTGCGCAAGCTCGCGCGCAGCAGGCAGCCGGCGTCGTCTTGCTTGGCACCAACCTGGGAGTAATCTCCGCGCGCGTCGGCGTGCCAGACCTCGAGGAGCGCGCCGGCGAGCGGCGTGCACTCCGGCATCCCGAGCACGCGCCCGGAAACCACGAGCTTCTGGGCGCCGCCCGAGCCGCTCGCGCACAGTTCCGCGCTCGCGGATACGTTGGGCTTGTAGAAAGGCCCGATCGCATCCCGCGGCGTCACCCGGCACTGCTGCGCAAGCGCCGCCGGCGCCGCGAGCAACGCTACACTCGCGGCAAGAAAATTTCTACGCGTGATCACGGGCCTGCTTTCCACTCGTCACCTCGTCACTGCGTCACTGCGTCACTCATCATTTCGCTGCCGCGTCACTTCGCCACCGGCGGCACGTTCATTCCCCGCTGCACCGCCGGGCGCGCCGAGATCGCGTCGAACCAGCGCTTCACGTGCGGGAAATCCGCGAGGTTGGTCTTGTGCCACTCGTAGCGCGCGACCCAGGGGTAGGTCGCGATATCGGCGATCGAGTACTCGTCCGCGAGATGCTCGTGGTCCTGGAGACGGGCGTTCAGGACGCCGTAAAGCCGCCGCGTCTCCTTGGTATAGCGCTCAATCGCGTACGGCACCGGCTCCTTCGCCGCACGCAGGAAGTGGTGCACCTGGCCGAAGAACGGCCCCACGCCCCCCATCTGGAACATGAGCCACTCCAGCGCTTCGTACCGGCCGCGCACCGAGGCCGGGAGGAGCTTCCCGCTCTTGCCCGCGAGATAGATGAGGATCGCCCCTGACTCCATCATCTCGAGCGGCTTGCCGTCGGGGCCGTCCGGGTCCACGATCGAGGGAATCTTGCTGTTGGGATTGATCCTGACGTAATCCGCCCTGTACTGGTCGCCCTTGCCGATATCCACGGGATGCACCCGGTACGGCAATTCCAACTCTTCCAGCATGATCGAGACCTTGCGACCGTTGGGCGTGGTCCAGGTATACAGGTCTATCATTTCGCTCCCTCTTGTGAGTGACTAAATGACTGAGAAGCGGTCTCAAAAACAACTCAAAGGCCATTAAGCCGCCGATGGACGCAGATAAGACCCCAGAAAACAATAACCGCAGATACACGCAGATACACGCGGATAACGCTTTCGACCGAGGGTCGCCGATGGACTCGGACGAACGTCACTGATGGAGCGGGCGGATTACTTGCTGAGGCTTTGATTTGGATCGTGGACATCTGTGTTTATCTGCGTTTATCTGCGGCTAATTCTTGCTTTTGAATTTTGAGACGAGTTCTAGTCACTCGCGCCCTCGGAAAGGGCGCGGCGGATCGCCGCCAGCCGCGCCTGTGCCACGCGGTCGCGGATCGCGGCGGGAGTGGAACTCGCTTTCGCGATCTCGCCGGCGTTGACCGCAGCCGCAGCGGCCCGCGCGCGCTCGAGCCGCGCGCGCACCGCCGTGTTCCCGGCCTCGCCCGCGAGCGCCGCCGCGACGAGCTCCGAGAAACGCTCGGGCCTGCGCCAGGCATCGGGCGCGTCGAGCAGCTCCAGCACTTCCTCCGCGCTGAGCTCTTCAGCGTCCTCGATCGCATGCGAGTGGCGCGCCGCGAGCAGCGCCAGATCGCGGCACTCGGCGGGCACCCTCAGCCGGCCCGCCAGCGACTCGACCGCCAGCGGATCGAGAGCGCGCGCGAGCGCGGCAAAACGCGTTTGGAGCGTCGCGCCCGCCTGCGCCGCCGCATCGAGCGCGCGCAGCGCGGCGCGTGCGGCGTCGGCATCTTCCCACAGCGCGTCCACTTCCGGCATCACCCGCGCCAGCGCGCCGCACTCGCGCAGCACGTCGAACACGCTCGATGGCCTCGCTTCCATGAGCCCCCGCGCGAGCTCCTGCCACACCCGTTCGGCGACCAGTGCATCGGCTTCGCCGCTCTCCGCCATCGTCCTCATCAGCGCCAGCGTTTCGGGGGCGATGCGAAACCCGAAGCGGGCCGCGAAGCGCGCGACGCGCAGGATGCGGACGGGGTCCTCGGCAAACGCGGGGCTCACGTGGCGCAGGACGCCGGCCTTCAGGTCGGCCGCCCCGTTGAAAGGGTCGATGATCCCGCCGTCGGCCTCCCTGGCGATCGCGTTGATCGTGAGATCGCGCCGCGCCAGGTCCTGCTCGAGCGTCACGTCGGGCGCGGTGCGGAACTCGAAGCCGTGATAGCCGCGCGCGGTCTTGCGCTCGGTGCGCGCCAGCGCGTATTCCTCGCGGGTTTCCGGATGCAGGAACACCGGGAAATCCCGGCCGACCGGCTTGAACCCGAGCTTCACCATCTCCTCGGGGGTCGCGCCGACCACGACGTAGTCGCGGTCCTTCACCGGCAGCCCCAGCAGCTCGTCGCGCACCGCCCCGCCCACGCAGTAAATTTTCATGAAGGCGTGAAGGGTAAGTGGCGAGCGGTGAGTCGGCGCAATCCGAGGATCGGGAGATCGTGAAGTCGGGAGATCGTGAGATGGAAAGACCGTGAGGTCGGAAGTTCGCGAGATCGTGAAGAGGTGTATTTCCCACTCCTGCGCTCACACCCTAACGCTCTCACGGAATTTGTCGCTCTCACGCTCTCACGCTCTGACGCCGTCAATCCCGCCGGGCGCGCCCCCGCATCCACTGGTAGCGCGTGCGCGGCGTGCGCTGCGCGAGGTACGCGGGCGCGACCGCTTCCAGCGCCGCGGGCTCGATGCCGAACGGAAACGCGCAGTCGCACACGCTGTCCGCCTTCATCGAGTAATAGTTATCGCGCGTGAGCACCTTGATCGGCAGCAACTCCAGCGCGAACGCCTGCAGGTACGAGAACGTGTCGTTCAGCCCGATGATCGGCCGCGGGTGGCCGCTCCACTCGCCGGCGAGCCTGACCAGCTCGCGCAGCGTGTAGACCCTCGGGCCGCACAGGTCGTAGGACTGCCCGAAGCTCGCGCGGTCGGCGAGCGCCTTGACCATGATGCCCGCGACATCCTCGACGAACACCGGCTGGAAGCGCGCGTTCGGCGAGCCCAGCCACATCACCGGGTTGAACTTGAGCACCAGCGCGAAGAGGTTGAGGAAGGAATCGTCGCGCCCGAAGATCACCGAAGGCCGGAAAATGGTCCAGTCGAGCCCCGACTCGCGCACCAGCCGCTCGGCTTCGCCCTTGGTGCGCAGGTACCGGCTCGGACCTTTTACATCGGCGTTGAGCGCGCTCATGTGCAGCAGGCGCTGGACGCCGCGCTCGCGGCACGCCGCCACGGTGTGGCGCGCGAGCTCGACGTGCGCCGCCTGGAAGCTTCCCTTGCCGCGGCCATCGTGCAGCACGCCCACGAGGTTCACCACCGCGTCCGCGCCGCGCACGAAGGCGGAGAGCTGCACGGGTTCATGCACATCCACCGTCTCGACATCCACCGTCGGCAGCAGAATGAGCTGTTCCTTGGCGCGCTCGCGGTCGCGGGTGGCGACCCGCACCCGGTAGCCTTCGGCGGCAAGCTGATGGCAGATGTGCCGGCCTACAAAACCGCTCCCGCCGAGAATACAGACTTCTGTTATCTCCATGCCGGGCCCTTACCATTCACCGTTCACTGTTCACCGTTTACCATTCACGGGTTCAGGGAAGGTCGTCCAGCGGCGCCTCGGTTTCGATTCGCCGCGGACCGATGACGCCCAGGCGCTGCTTGAGCGACTGCAGCTGCTCGCTGAAGGTGTGGGCGTAGTACGTGGTGTTCGCCATCACCTTCTTCACGTAGTCGCGCGTCTCGCTGAGCGGAATGGTCTCCGCGTAGACCGCGCCCTCGATCGTCGCCTCCGGGCGCCAGGCGCGTGCCCGCCCGGGCCCGGCATTGTACGCGGCGGACGCGAGCACCGGGTGGCCGTCGAGCGTGTCGAGCACGTGCCGCAAATAGTAGGTTCCGAGGCTGATGTTGGTGTCGACCTCGTTCACCTTCGACCAGCGCCAGTTCTTCAAACCCAGCTTTCTCGCCACCCAGCGCGCGGTTCCGGGCATCAGCTGCATGAGTCCGCTCGCCCCGGCGCGCGATCTTGCGTCCGGGATGAAGCGGCTCTCCTGGCGGATCAGGCCATAGACCCACGCCTCGTCCAGCGCCAGCCTGGCGGCATGGGACGTGAGCACGTCGCGGTAGGGCGCGAGATAGCGCAGGCCGAAATCGTGCAGCTCGGTGGTGCGGTCGGCGGTGTTGATGGCGCGGTCGTAGACCTCGTAGCGGCGCGCGACTTCCGCCGCGGCGAGCAACTGCTTGTCGTCGAAGTCGCGAATCGCCCACACCCACTCCCGGTTCGCCTCCGGGCGGAGGCCAAGCCGGTAGAGCTCGAGCGCGCGCCTGATGCCGATGCGCTGGTTCACGTCGCCCACGTCCTCGGTGCCCGGTTTGTAAGCGGCGGGCGGCGTGGCGATCTTGCCGCCGAGCTCCTCGAGCGCGAGCTGGCCGTAGAAATTGAACTCGGTCGCGAGGGGTTTCAGGATCTGCTCGGCGTCCTCGGCGCGCCCGAGCTCCTTCAGCGCACGCGCCCTCCAGTAGCGCCAGGCCGGTTCCGACGCTTCCTTCTCGGTCATCGCCTCCACCGCCGCCAGCACCTCGTCCCACGCGCGGGCGCGCAGCGCGGCGCGCGCTTTCCACGCCAGCTGCAGGTCCGAAAGGTCAACCGCGCGCGCATACCAGGCAAGCGCGTTGGGGTCGTGGTGCATCGCGCCGAGGTAGCCGATCAACCCCCAGACGTATGCGCGATCCTCCGGCGCGAAACGCTCCTCGAGCTTGGCCCAGTGGCGCGCCGCCTGCGGCGGCGAGCTCCGCGCCAGCCGGTGCGCCGCGAACATCACCGCCTCGCGCCCGGCGCGGCCCTTCAGGTTGAACTTCTGCCGCTCCAGGAACCCGGCGGGATTGGAGGCGATGGTTTCGAGCACGCGCGGCTCCGGCGCCTGCCCCGCCGGGAGATACCCCGCCACGCGCCGCGCGCGGCTCACCCGGCCGGCCTCAAGCGCGAGCCGGATGCGCGTCCAGACGTCGTCGGGGGAAAGCTGGCCGGAGGCGGCCAGCGCATGGAACAGCGGCGTGCAGCTTTCGGGAAGCTCGCGCGTGACGAACCACAGCGGCCGCGCCTCGCGCAGCGCCTCGGACGCGTTCAGCCGTGCGCGCGACTGCAGCGCGTAGCAGGTGACCTCGATATCATCGCCGAGGAGCAGCGGCAGTTCCTGCTCGAACAGCTCCCACCGCTCGTTCTTGCCGAGCACCTTCAACCAGTCCGCGCGCAGCGACTCCGAAAGCGGACTGTCGCGGTGTGCGACGAGAAAGGCGCGTACTTCGTCGGCGGCGGCCCGCTCGAGCCGCAGGCTCAACTGCCAGTAGGTAAGGTACGGCTCGAGGAGATGGCCGTTGAGCCGCTTGGCGTAGCCCTCGAGCTTGGACGCGCCGCCGACGCGAAACGCCTCGCGCGCGGCGAGAAAATCGTCGTCCTGGCTCGCGCCGTGCGCGAGGCTCCCCGACAACATCAGCAGGGTAACAAGCAGTCTTCTCATGTCCGATGCGAACTCCTCAGCTTACGCCGTTAATTCTAACCGGTTTTTTCGCCATCCCGCAGTGTCGACATGTAGGTTGGGGTAAGCAGCAGCGCACCCCAACGCGTTAATAACCCCATGCGTTACCGTCGAGCCAACATTCCGGGCGGCACGTATTTTTTTACTGTCAATTTGGCAGACCGCCGCTCGCGACTGCTCGTTGACCGTGTCGAGGCGTTGCGCGAGGCGGTCAGGCGTGTCCGCGCGCCGCATCCGTTCCGGATTGATGCGATGGTCGTGCTTCCCGATCATCTCCACGCCGTGTGGACCTTGCCCGAGGGCGATGCGGATTTCGCGCTGCGCTGGGCATTGATCAAGGCATCGTTCTCGCGCGAGATCGAAAAGACCGAGCGCATCAGCGCAAGCCGGCGCGCGAAAGGCGAGCGGGAAATCTGGCAGCGCCGCTACTGGGAGCACCTGATCCGCGACGAGATCGATTTCGCCCGGCACGCGGATTACATCCACTTCAATCCGGTCAAGCACGGTTACGTGGCAAAGCCGGCCGACTGGCCCCACTCGAGCATTCATCGGTATGTCGCGAGCGGCCGCTTGCCGGCCGATTGGGCGGGGACCGGCACCGAAGTTGACGAATGCGGTGAGAGGAGCGGCTGATGGGTTCGGGGTGGTTGGGGTTCGCGTTGGGGTTCGCGTCGCTTACCCCAACCTACCATTGCTTTCGTATGCGGTATGGAGATGCGGCCAACATGGCCAGCAATCCGTTTCATTTCGGGAACGTAAAGCTCGCGAGAATTTCCTTAAAGGTACGTACGCAGTACGAATGGAGAGCAGGTCGCCAACAATGACCCTCCAGCACATACTCATAGGATTGAGCGAAAATCTTGCCTTCGAACCAAAGCTGCTCTGAACCACCCTTCATGGTATAAACTTGGTAGAAACCCGCATAGCCGTGGTCCTGCAAAAATTTTCT